>CACMXJ010000001.1:0-12500 GCA_902617625.1 uncultured Pelagibacteraceae bacterium
TTTCAAAAAAAAAATACTCTTATAATTTTAAAGAAAAAAAACATTCAGAAAATTTCTTAAAGAATAGAATGTATAATGAAATTTTTTACGAAAATATTCCAACCATGCTTTATGAGGATGACCGTAATCATATGTTTTATTCAATAGAAAATAGATCTCCATATTTAGATAAAAATTTGGTTGAATTTGCCATGTCCTTACCCTTAAATTTTTTAATCAAAAATGGTGTAGCAAAATACATATTAAGAGATGCATTTAGAGAAAAAATTAGTAATCAAATATTATTTAAAAGTCCAAAAAAAGGTTTTAACTTTAATATTTTAAGATATTTAAAGATTAAAAAAAATTATGATAATGTAATGGAACTATTTTACTCAAAAGCAAATCCTGTATTTGAATTTATTAAATATAATGATGTAAAAAAAATTTTAAAAAGTGAAAATATGTTAAATTCCGAAAATAAATTCTTATTTAGTATTATAAATTTATCCTTATTTTTAAAAAATAAATGAAACTTAGATGGTGTAAAAAATGTGTTTTACCGAACTCAAGACCAAATTTGATTATCGATAAATTTGGGATATGCAATGTTTGTAATCTTAAATTGATAAGTAAAAATATAAAAGATATTAAACCACTTGGAAAAAAAAAATTTAAGCAATTAATAAAAAAAGTATTAAAAGATAATCCAAAAAATAATTATGATTGCTTAGTTCCCGTATCAGGTGGTAAAGACAGTACATGGCAAGTAATTAAATGTTTAGAAAACGATCTTGTTCCATTAGCAGTAACCTGGAAATGCCCATCGAGAACAGAATTAGGACAAAAAAATTTGGATAATTTAATTTCTCTCGGAGTTGATCATTTTGATGTAACTATTAATCCCAAAATTGAAAAAAAGTTTATATACAAAACTTTTTTGGAGTCAGGTGCAGCTGCTATTCCAATGCACTTGGCAATTTTTAATTTATCTCAAAGAATTGCGTCAAATTTTAAAATTCCATTAATTATTTGGGGTGAGAATTCTGCTAAAGAGTACGGTTTTAAAAAAAAAACAGATGTATTAAAAAAAAATTTGGATAAAAAATGGGTAAAAAGTTATGGTGTTACTCATTCCAAAATAGCTGAGGATTGGATTGATAAAAAACTAAAAAAAAAGAACTTAATTTTATATTCTGATAATCAAAATTCTAATTTTAAACCATATTCTATTTTTTTAGGAGATTATTTTGGGTGGGATCCAATTAGAAGTTTTAAAGTTGCAAAAAAAAAAGGTTTTAAATCAAACAAATTTGCAAAAACAGGCTTATATGATTTTGCAGATATTGATGATAACTTCATATCAATACATCATTTTCTGAAGTGGCATAAATTTGGTTTTTCAAGATTATTCGACAATTTATCCATTGAAATTAGAAAAAAAAGAATTTCAAGATCGAAAGCTATAGATATAATTAGAAAAAAAGGGTTAGATATTCCAAAAGACGACATTAAGATATTTTGTAAATACTTGGGTATTTCTCATAAACACTTTTTCAATATTTGTGAAAAGTTTAGAAATAAAAATATATGGAAATATGACACAAAAGAAAGAAAATGGAAAATCCCAAATTTTTTAATCTCAAATTTCAATTGGTAAAAAACTATAACCTACAAAAAATAATTGAATAAATCTTTAATTTGGTGAAATTTATTTTTCTAATAAAAACCAAGAGATATCGCACTGGGGTGCTAGGTTATCTCTTTTATAAACAAAACCGTAATCAATTAACTTCATTTTATAATTGTCTATTAAATCGCCCGCGAAATCTCTCTTAAATAATTGATTTTCATAACCTCTATACGAAACTTTAGTTGGAGTGGGATTATAATATTCTGCAACTAGAACATATCTATTTGATCCATTAACCAGATTTGCGTAGACAGAATCTAAATGATCAGGATTTATATGTATCAAAACTCCATATGTAAATGTTAAGTCAACTTTATTATCGTTAATTTTTTCTAAAATAGATTTTTGAGTAATTTCAGCAATTTTTCTATCACGTGCCTTTTTAGCAGCTTTTTCATTTATTTCATAACCACTTAATGTTGAATTTGGCAAAAGAGTTTTCAACGCAACTAAATTAAGACCCTGACCACAACCATACTCTCTAACTGATTTAATACCATAGGATGCTCGCAACATCTTTGTCCATACGACAATTTTATTTTGAAGTTTTCTCTCTGAATTATTTCTATCAATATAACCCTGGTTAAAATCACTTGCCCACAGTTTTTCTTGCTCAGTTTTATAAGTCATTTATTTTACTCAATTAAAAAAATAACTTCTATAATATAAACAATTAAAGTCAACTTATTGAGGAGATTTTAGAACATTTTACAATAAATAAATCTTTAGTTATATCAAGAATTACTTTTTTTCTAAATTAAAGTTGATTTAGATATAGTCAAATATATATCTAAAAAATATAATCAGACAACTCAGTTTCAATTATATCAATTTCACTTTTGCTTAAAAGTTGGGAAAATTTTCCAATATTCTTTTTAGAGAGATTGGGCTGATAATTTGAGGATATATTATCAGGTAAAGTCATATGTTTACATAGTATTTCTACAGAATTTTCATATTCATTTACAAAATTCTCAAAACTTATCTTTAAAATCTTTGGGTCCTCAATTTTTTTTAATCTTGCCTGCATTTCTTTATACCAATTAATAAACCCTCTTACAGAGTTGCCTTTTTTAAATTGTTTAATATCTAGAAATTGGTCTCTTGGGTCTCTTGTTATAATAACAACTTTTGAACTAGAAAAATATTTTGTAGACTCAAGTGCGTTCCAGCCAGATCCTGCCTGATTTAATAGTATAGGACAACCAGCAGATTCTGGTAAAAAAATTCTGTCATGTAATTTTTGAGCTGAAAAAACAAATTTATCTTCTGAAACAAGAATTCTAGTTTTTGGAATAATATCAATAAAACCTACTTTTCTTTTTGCAATATTTATAATTTTTTGCAAAGGGGTTTGGATGTAATGACGCCAATTTAACTTCATGGGAAAGTCTGTAGCAGTTACTTCTTTGGTAAATTTTTCAAATTCTTCTTTAAAAAGTTTTAATCTATCTGGAAAATTTTTTCCCATAGTTTGTTTTGACCACCTATTAATTAATCTATTTGTAATTTTTTCAAACTGAGAAATTGCATACTCACATGTGGCTGGATCAAAAGCTTTATTACAGGCCGCCTCAAGTGCTAATAGACCATTTGTAATTTGAGGTAATTCATATTCTTCTCCTAACAAAGGATTATATAAATCACCACGTTTGCTAAAATAATCAAAAATTGCACCCGATCCAGAATATGTTGTGCCTAGCACTATGATATATTTTGGAGTAAGAGCGTTTTTATCCATTACCAATTATTTTTTATTTTTATTTAAATTATATTTAAATATCCAATATTTTATAACAAATAATCTATCTAATAAATTAAAATGGATAATCATATCCAAAATAATCTATTTCTTGTTTATGTAAACTAGAAACCATTTTGATATTCTCGTCATCATAAAAATCATTTGAGTCATATTGTTTTCGATTACTACTTTTTACTTTTGGAAGATTGTCAATTATTATCGGAATACCTATTCGTTTACTAATTATAAGCAAATGATCCTCTATTTTTTCAAAAGTGCCCAGGTAATCCAAAACTATTTTATTTTCACATGAATAAATTGGCCAATTTGTTAAAGGAAATGGAACTATACCCTCTGGATCTCGACTAATTTTAAGTTTTCTTTTTAAAAATTCTTTAAACTCTATTTTTTTGGACATGTTTTTTGTCCTCCATAAATAATCACTAATCTCATAATCATATGGATTTCTGACAAAAGCAAATTTAAAATAATTTTTCCATGCAAAATTATCAAATGACATCATCATGTCTGCAGTCGGGCAAGCTGGATTAGATCCTAATAATTTATGATAACGCCTCTTAATTGATGCATTTACAAATTCTGGGTAATTTAATCCTCGACGATGTAATAAACTTGATGTTATTTCTTTAAATGAACTTAACCATATTGATGGAGAAAAAAATGTATCAACAATTGCTCTTTTATTCATTTTCCCCCCTTCTTTGATTGTTTCACTCCAAGAACCAATTTGAATGTCATTTGGACCTAAATATTTGTTTAAAGCTAATTGAATTGTGCTGCCAGCACATTTCCTGCTATGTAAAAAAATGAACTTATGTTTATGGCTTATAATCATATTGAAACTATAATTATCAATTTTTGGTTAAATGCTCACCCAATCTAGAGCTTAAAGCACAAATAGTCATTGTAGGATTTACACTTCCTGATGAAGGAAACACCGCGCTGCCACATACATATGTATTTTTTAATCCTCTAATTTTCAAATTTTTATCTACAAATGATAACTTATTTTTATTGTCAAATCTAAGACCGCCCATATGATGTGACGCACATTCTATTTTTTTCTGTATGTTGTTGATATTAAAATTTAACTCAAGTTTAGGCTTTAAACTAAAAAAATTTTTGATTCTTGTTGATAATTCTCTAATTGTATCAATATCTATTTTGCTTAACTTAAGTTTTACGTATGTGTTATTTTTTTTTGAAATTATAGAATTTTTTACATTCGGGATCATTTCACAAAATAGTCTCACTCTATAAGTATTATTTCTTATCATAATTTTTTTCATTAGAGGAATATTGAATTTTTCTAAAAACCTAAATATTCTATTATTTGTTTTTTCAAATCTCACATATGAGTTTAACAACTTCTTTTTTCTCTGTATATCCTTTGGTAAGGATACCCCGTGATAAAAAATTTTATTATTTTTTTGAGTTAATTCGAGCTTATTAATAATGTGAACTTTTGGATATTTTAGATAACCTAAATTAAACTTAGGATGATCCATAAAATACTTACCTATTATTGTTTTATTTTTAATATTCTTTAATTTTCCCTTAGAAACTGAGTTTTGAATAAGGTTTATACTTTCAATACCTCCACAACATATAATAATTTTTTTTGCAACAAATTTTGCATCATTATTCGAGGTATAAGCTATGCTTGTTTTTGAGCTCTCATTAATTGAATTAATTTTACAATTATAAATCAAATCTATCTCGTTTTTATTGATAAATCTCTTAAAATTGATTGGTTTGGTAGTTGCTATAAATGGTCTGAGTTCAAAAGGTATATTAATCTTTTTTTTTTTTAACATATTGAAAAAAAACTCATATTCGTTGTTTAACTTTCCATATTCTCTTATTAGTGATTCATATCGCATAGGCCATAAATTACCTTTTTTTTTAGTCCATCTAGGTTGCATTTCAAACTCTTCAAAATAGGATGAAATGTTTGACCACAAACTAGAAGTTCCTCCAACAGTAAAAACTCTTGACTTCAATTTGATTTTTAAGTGTTTGCTTTTGACTTTCTTAAATAATTTTTTTTCAAAGTTACCTCGTTCAATAACTAAAATTTTTGAATTTTTTTTTTTTGATAACAATTTTTTATATAGAGTTATTGCTGATGGTCCAGACCCAATAATTATAAAATCGTATATTTTATCTTTTAAAAGATTTTTTTTTTTAAAATGTAAAAAATTAAATTTCATTTTTTTTAAAATTACTTATTTTTTTTTTGATTTCTTGTTCATTTAGGTTTTTAATTTCTTTTAAAGAAAAAAAATAAAGTTGATCTCTGATATCATTAACTTTTTCAAAAACATTATTTATCATTAAATTGTCATTATATATTAACTCTAAAAATTTATTTGGATCATGAAAATTTTCATTTGCATCTAGAAAAGGCCAATTATATTTTTAATATTTGAAATATTTTTTTTAGATTGATCAATCTAGTTTCAGAATCACAAAAAAACGGAAAACCATAATGAAAACCACCGGTATTTTCAAAATCATCTATTTGGGGTATATGAATATTATCGAACTTTTTAAATCCATCATAAATAATTTGCATTTTTTTTCTTAAAATTTTATTCCTTTTACTTAAATTTTTAATATCATTTGTTGCTGTTATTGCACCTAGAGGATTCATTCGACCTTTGCCAATGAAACCAATTGTGGAAAGACTGTTCAAATTGTTTTCTGGAAGAGTCTTTCTATTTAAATGAGATAAATATATTACCTTTTTATAAACTTCATCAGAATTGGTAATTATAACACCACCCTCTCCTGCATTTATTGCTTTATCTCCTTGCATACTCATGAATGATGCAGCGGAACGAGCAACAACCATTTTATTTTTATTAGTTGCACCTTGTGAATGACTAATATCTTCAATTAAAATAATTTTTTTGTTAAGTTTCAAGATAGTCTCTAATGTATTTGAATTTTGTGGTATTCCATAAGCATGGGTAATTAAGATATAATCTGCATTCAAAATCTTATTCTCATTAAAATTATTCTTTAATTGTAAGTTTTTGTCAAAGTCAATATATTGGGGGATTGCTCCAATTCTTAAAATAGAAGAAATAACAGATGGGAAAGTAAGTTTTGAGATAATTACTTTACTATTTTTTTTTACACCCAGTGAATATAATAAAGTTGTGCACGCAGTTGTCCCATTTGAAAATGATATTGCATATTTGCTTCCAAAAAAATTTGCAACTTTTTTTTCAAAGTTTAAAAGATATTTAGGATATTTTGTATTTTGTTTTAATAAGCTGTACCAAAAAACAAGAAGTGATGTTTTTATGTTTTCAAAGTTTAAATAAGTTTTAATGTAAAAAAAAAATTTTTTAAAATCCATGAATTAAAACTCTAATCCTAAAATAGTACGTTGAAGATTTCACAATCCTAACAAAATAAATTAGCTATTCAAGATTTTTTAATCAATAAAGATTTTTCTGAGAGTAGTTTAAACTCTATTTTTTCATTAATTCTAAGTATATGTTTTAATCTTTTAATGTTTTCGTGTATTTCAGGGCCCCGAAATTTAGGAAACTTATTTAATCTTTTATTTAAAATTGGTTTTTTATTAAAAAAATTTCTTAATAAATTTCCTGTAGCTTTTCTCATTTTGGTATATCTCATAGAATTTTGAAATTTGTTTAGTTTTGATAGAGAAGATAGATTTTTATCATCAAGACCCTCCCATACTTTTATGATCTTCTCAGCTGCAGTTTCATTATTATCAATATAAATTCTATTAGCAAAAGTATCAGATATTAGATTTTTCATTTTTTTATTATTTGACTTAATATTATAAAAATTAAAATTTACTTCTCTTAATAGTTCATTTAAAGTTTTAACTTTACTACCTAGTTCGTTTGAGATATTCCCAGTATGTTTTGTTTCAAATGGCATATATGAAATTAAGGGCTTTTTTGCTATAATTGCCTCAAAAGCTGTTGTGCATCCATTATGCAATACAGCAAATGAGTTATTAACCCAAGGGGTTATAGATCCCTCATTTGAAACGTGAACATTTGGGATATCTTCTAAGAAAGTTTTCCAATCATCTGGGTTTTCTGTTGGATGAGGTCGTAAGACAATATCATAATTATTTTCATTATTTTTAATAATGTATTCGATTGCCTCTATAAAAAAGGCTGTTCTTGTATAACCCTCTGATTTTTTTCCAAAAAATTTCTTTAGATGTTTCGGGTTTCGATCAAAGTAACCTGCTTTTTTTCTAAACTTAAAATTCTCATGAAAAGGTTGAAATGAATTCCAACAATTTGATGAAATTAATAAATAAGGTTTTTTTGGTAGACTTGTTGGAGTATTCCAGTAACTAGAAAAATTTGTTTTCCATAAATCAGCTCTTGGTGAACCTGTTTTAAATATTTTATTAGAAAAAGATGAATAATTTACTTTTAAAGCGTCAGTATCTTCCTCACCCCAGCCTAAAATTGCTGATGCTTGTTCTAAAGTTTTTTTTGAATATCTGTCCAGTGTAAAATCAGTATAGTCAACTTCTACTAGCCCTCCTTCCTCATCCATACTTGTAATTTTAAAACCATTATCAATGATTAATTGATGCCTATCTATTTTTTCCTTACTTCCAGTGAGTGATTTTGTGTGAAATATGCCTGGAGCGAGTGATCTATTTTTTAATCCACAAATAAAACTTGGTAAATCTGAAATTATTACCTGATGACCTCTTGATGCCGCTAAAGTCGCTAAAAGTAGTTTGCTATCTAATTCGCGAACTGCCAATTCTATATGAAGATATATATTCATTTTAAGGTATATTTAATATCTAAATTTAACAATTTAAAAAAGTAAATTTTATATACTCTTATATATAAAAAGTATTATTGTATATAATATACCTTATGAAAATTAATTTTCCAAAAAAAACTGACGAGAAAAAATTTTTTATCAAAGAAGGGATGAAGTTTTTAGTATCTCTTTCTGAAAAAAAAGTAAAATTAAAAGATGTGCGTGTAAATTCTCAACCTCACCTACCAGTTCTAAAAGATTTATATTATTTATATCAACTCATTATTTTAAATAATAGGACTACCGTATTAGAATATGGATGTGGGTGGAGTACTTTAGCAATGCACTTAGCATTAATGAAAAATAAAAATAAAAATAATGGGGTGGCTTTTACAAGATGCGGAAATCCATTTGAATTAATTTCTTTAGATAATTCTAAAAAATTTATTAATATATCTAAACAAAGAATAAAAAAATTTTCTAAAAATTTTAAAAAGGTAACTTTTAATTATTCCGAGGCTGTAATGAGTAAATTTAATGGTAGATATTGCACTGAATACTCAAAACATCCAGTGGTCAATCCTGATTTTATATATCTTGATGGACCTAGCCAATGGACAATAAGAAATAAAATTCAGAACTTCACATTGAACCATTTTTCAATGATGCCTATGGTAGCGGATATTTTAAAATATGAACATTTTTTAACACCAGGTACAATAATAGTTTCTGACGGAAGAACTGCGAATGTTAGGTTTTTAAGATCCAACTTTCAAAGAAACTGGAGACACTATTATAAAAAAGAAATGGATCAACATTACTTTATTCTTGATGAAGCTTCGTTAGGTAGGTGGAATGATGAACAGTTATCTTATTATCGTAGAAAAAGGTGATAAATAAAACCTAGTTTAAATAAATCATTTATTTGTTGCAATCTTGATTATTTTTATACTCTCATGAATATTATTATTTCTTATATTTTTTTTCAAACAATCAAAATAAAATTTTATTTCATCTAAAAACATACGATTTCTAGAAAATTTTTTTAGAATAAATAACTTTTTTTTTTGTTTATCAAATATTTCTAGGGAGTTTTTATAATAATTGAAAAAAATTTTACCTTTTTGAAAAATCATATTAATTGATCTTTTATGAGGCTTTTCAAAATAATTAACATGTACATTTGCAACTGATAAGTCAGTAAATTTAATTAACAAATCAAAAGTATCGGGACTGTTTATCTTTAGATTTGATATTTTTGAAATTAAATTTGTTACTTTTTTTATTTTACTATTCATAAAATATAAAGCTAAATCAATATCGTGAGAAAGAGTTAAAAGCGGACCCCCACCCATACTTAGGTTTGTGCTATAACTTCTTTTATAATTTTCCTTAGGGTGCCAATCACTTACCAGTTCACCCCAATGTGATTTGAAATACAAAAGTTCTCCTAAACTTTTTTTATCAATAATGTTCTTAATTTTAATAATAAGTGGATGAAAGCGCATCATATATCCGACATAGCAGTATAATTTTTTTTTTTTTAAGATGCTTAATAACAAGTTTATATTTTTTAAATTATGGCTTAATGGTTTTTCAATAAACAAATTACAATCGTTTTTCGCACATTTAATTGCTGTAACTACATGTTTTGATGTAATATTGCATATAAAGGCAACTTTTGGCCTCAAACTCAAAGCTTGATCAAGTTTTTTAAAAAATTTAACATTTTTGTAATTTTTTTTTTTAAAACCTCTACTTGTAACCACAACTATATCTTTATAACCTAAGCTTATAATGTTTCTAAGGTGTCTCTCTCCAATAGATCCCAAGCCAACAATCATTATTCTCATTTTTTCTTAACAAATTTTATACAGTTGATTTTTTTAATTCTAGACTCAACTATTTCAAAACTCTCGAGATCATCAATATCTACAAAATATTTCCTCTTTAGATAATAAGGAAGAATTTTTTTACCTGATACATCCTTATATTTAAAAATAGTTTTTGTTTTTATTAAATCCAAATGACCAGTTTGAGCATAAACCTTAGGTAAAAATTGTCGGTTTGCATTAAATGGTTGAGTGTTATTTTTAAGTCTGAGCAATGCATTCAAATAATTTCCTTTTTTTTTCCACATTTTAAAAGGTGAATGATCAACATCAGAGATAGTTCTTAATGAGTCCGCTTTAGGGTGTTTCTGAAATTTTTTAATAGCATTATCTATGAAGTTTTTTGGTCTTAATGGTGAAGTTGGGCGAATTAATGCAACAACATCTATTTTTTTCTGTGGATCAATTTTTTTTAGAGTGTACAAGATAAATTCAATGTCCCTACTACTATCAAGTGATATTTTTTTGGGTCTTAAAAACGGAACCTCTGCTCCAAATTTTTTTGCAATTTTTGCAATTTCATTAGAGTCAGTTGAACAGATAACTTTTGAAATTTTTTTAGACAATCTTGCAGCTAAAATACTGTAAGCTAACAGAGGATATCCAGACAATTTTTTTATATTTTTTTTTTTTAATTGTTTGCTTCCTGATCTTGCGGGAATTATTCCTAAAATATTCATTTAAATATCATCCTAAATATATTAGATATAATACAATGATAAAATTACTAAAACCATTTTTAATAGCTGAAGGGGGAATTAATCATAATGGTTCATTAAATATAGCCAAAAGATTGATTGATCTAGCATCAAAAGTTGGTTTCGATGCAATTAAATTTCAAAAAAGAGATCTTTCAATTTGCATTCCTGAAAAACAAGGAAAAATATTAAGAGAGACTCCCTGGGGAATGATGACATATTTAGAATATAAAAAAAAAATTGAATTTTCTGAAAATCAAATAAAAAGTTTAATCAAGCACGCAAAAAAGAATAAAATAGACTTATTTTTTTCTTGTTGGGATATAAATAGTTTAAAAAAATTAAATAAATTTAAATTCAGATATAATAAAGTTCCATCAGCTTTAATTACTCATACAGAATTCCTGGATTGTGTTGCTAGAGAAAAAAAATTAACATTTATATCCACGGGTATGTGTAATATTTCAGATATTAATAAAGCAGTTAAAATTTTTAAAAAAAGGAAGTGTAAATTTGTTTTAATGCATTGTGTTTCTGTTTATCCGTGCCAGGAAAAAGATTTAAATTTAAATTTGATTGCATTTTATAAAAAAAAATATAAATGTCACATTGGTTATAGTGGTCATGAGTCTACTGTGTCACCAAGTATTACTGCGTACATGATGGGTGCTAACTATATTGAGAGGCATATTACACTAGACCGTTCAATGTGGGGAACAGATCAATCTGCCTCATTGTCCAGAGATGGTATGATGCAATTAAGAGAAACAGTTGATAAAATCAACTTAACTCTTGGAAATGGAAAAAAAGGATTTAGTAAGGGTGAAAAGTTAGTAAGTAAAAAAATGCGGTACTGGCTTTAATTAAAAAAATATATTAAATTAATGAAAATTTAAAATGTACGATATTAATTTTTTTAGAAATTCGTTTGATATAAAAAAGAAGATTGTCCAAAGAGAATTTTCTATGGAAGATTATTCAAATGTTGAAAAAGAGCTAGAGATCCTTAGGGACAAAAATCCTAAGATTTTCAATATTGAGACTACGAATTATTGTAACATGAAATGTGTTATGTGCCCAAGGACAATATTTATGAAAAGAAAAAATGTTTGGATTGAAGATGAAATTTTCGAAAAAGTCGTAGATAATATCAAGCCATACAGCGATGAAGATTTAAATAATTTTTGGGAATGGTTAGACAATAATACAAAATTAAACAGAAATGAGGTAAGTGAAAATGGATTTTATTTTTCAGTTGTTTCAAAATGTTTGGTTTTACATGGTTATGGAGAACCATTTTTAGATAAATATCTTATAAAAAGACTTAAATTATGCAATGAGAAAGGCATACCAACTTATTTCTCATGCACGCCTGCAACAATGACGATTGAAAAAGCTGTGCAAGCAATGGAAAATGGTCTTACAGTTTTAAAATTTTCAATCGACTCTCTTGATGACGAATCAATAAAAAAAATAAGAGGAAAAAGGGCAAACTATGAGGATGCTATGACAAAAATTAACAAATTAATAGAAATCAAAAAAGAGAGAAATTTTAAAACAATTTTCGTACCTTGCATGATTGCTCTAAATAACGACGATAAAAATAAAGAGATGCAACAAAAATTTTTGAATTATTGGAAAGATAAAGATGTTTTTGCGTACATTAAAAGTCAAGATAATAGATG
>CACMXJ010000001.1:15000-150247 GCA_902617625.1 uncultured Pelagibacteraceae bacterium
TTGCTTTATAAATTAAGTCACTGACCCATTATACAAAAGGTACGCCGTCACTCTAAAAAGAGCTTCGACTGATTGTAGGCATGCAGTTTCAGGTTCTATTTCACTCCCCTAATAGGGGTTCTTTTCACCTTTCCCTCACGGTACTAGTTCACTATCGGTCACTGAAGAGTATTTAGGCTTAGAGGGTGGTCCCCCTATATTCGAGCAGGATTTCACGTGTCCCGCTTTACTCAAAAATTTTGTTAAACATTACTCATACGGGACTATCACCCTCTATGGTTAGCATTTCCAAACTATTCAAATTTTTTCAACAAAACTACTGGCCTATTCCGCTTTCGCTCGCCACTACTAACAGAATCTCAATTGATTTCTTTTCCTCTGGTTACTTAGATGTTTCAGTTCTCCAGGTTGTCTCTTTAAACCTATGTATTCAGTTTAAAGTACCACATAAAGTGGTGGGTTTCCCCATTCGGAAATTTTCGGATCAAAACTTACATACAGCTCCCCGAAACTTATCGCAGTATATCACGTCCTTCTTCGGCTTTCAGTGCCAAGGCATCCGCCACACGCCCTTAAACGCTTGATTTATGCACAGAAAAAAATTCTGTGTTGAATCAAATTTTTAATTGAACATTAGTTAATAACATTACTAATGTTCGGATATAGATATTGATATTAATTATTATTTTATTCACAATTTATATAGCTAAGTGTTCTGGTGGAGGATAGCGGGATCGAACCGCTGACCTCCTGAATGCAAATCAGGCGCTCTCCCAGCTGAGCTAATCCCCCATGATCTTTAATTGGTGGGCCGAGAAAGACTCGAACTTTCGACCCCACCCTTATCAAGGGTGTGCTCTAACCAACTGAGCTACCGGCCCCCATGCAAGAGAAACACTAAGTTCAAGAAGAGAAATGAGGACGGTCAACATTAACCGTGTATATTATTTAGAATAAAAATTAAATTTTTATTCATCCTTAGAAAGGAGGTAATCCAGCCGCAGGTTCCCCTACGGCTACCTTGTTACGACTTCACCCCAGTCGCTGACTATACCGTGGTCAAGGGTTTTAAACCTTGCCTTAAGGTAGAACCAACTCCCATGGTGTGACGGGCGGTGTGTACAAGACCCGGGAACGCATTCACCGTGGCACGCTGATCCACGATTACTAGTAATTCCAGCTTCATGTACTCGAGTTGCAGAGTACAATCCGAACTGAGGTATCTTTTAAGGATTTGCTTAACGTCGCCGTTTTGCTTCCTGTTGTAGATACCATTGTAGCACGTGTGTAGCCCAACACGTAAGGGCCATGAGGACTTGACGTCATCCCCACCTTCCTCCAGCTTATCACTGGCAGTTCTTTCAGAGTGCCCAACTTAATGATGGCAACTAAAAGTGAGGGTTGCGCTCGTTGCGGGACTTAACCCAACATCTCACGACACGAGCTGACGACAGCCATGCAGCACCTGTGTTTCGTCCGGCCGAACCGAAAACTTTAATCTCTTAAAGTCGCGACGAACATGTCAAGTGTTGGTAAGGTTCTGCGCGTATCTTCGAATTAAACCACATGCTCCACTACTTGTGCGGGTCCCCGTCAATTCATTTGAGTTTTAACCTTGCGGTCGTACTCCCCAGGCGGTGTGTTTATCGCTTTCGCTGCGACACTGAAAATAAATTTCCAACGTCTAACACACATCGTTTACGGCATGGACTACGAGGGTATCTAATCCTCTTCGCTACCCATGCTTTCGTTCCTCAGTGTCAGTAATGATCCAGAAAGCTGCCTTCGCAATTGGTATTCTTTCTAATATCTACGAATTTCACCTCTACACTAGAAATTCTGCTTTCCTCTATCAAACTCTAGCTGAAAAGTTTTGATGGCAGTTCCAGAGTTAAGCTCTGGGATTTCACCACCAACTTTTTCAACCACCTACGAACTCTTTAAGCCCAGTAATTCCGAACTACGCTAGGTCCCTTCGTATTACCGCGGCTGCTGGCACGAAGTTAGCCGGACCTTCTTATTCGGGTACAGTCATTTTCTTCCCCGACGAAAGAGCTTTACAACCCAAAGGCCTTCTTCACTCACGCGGCATCGCTGCATCAGAGTTTCCTCCATTGTGCAAGATTCCCCACTGCTGCCTCCCGTAGGAGTTTGGGCCGTGTCTCAGTCCCAATGTGGCTGATCATCCTCTCAAATCAGCTATTGATCAAAGTCTTGGTAGGCCATTACCCCACCAACAAACTAATCAAGTGCGGGCTCATCCAATGGTGCATAAAGCTTTCTCCGTAAAGACTTATCCGGTATTAGCACAAGTTTCCTCGTGTTATTCCAGGCCAAAGGGTAGATACCCACATGTTACTCACCCGTCTGCCACTAAGTATTGCTACTTCGTTCGACTTGCATGTGTTAGGCGTGCCGCCAGCGTACGTTCTGAGCCATGATCAAACTCTCAAGTTTAAAAACGGCGCACACTAGCTTCTATATAAATTCTAAGAATAAAATTTATATAATGATTGAAGTGTGTACGACAAATTTTTGGTAACCTTAACCGTCCACACTTCTCTTCTTAAATTATGTACTTTTTCAATAGCTAATTGAGAAAAAAGCTCAATAATCCTCCACAAATTATTTACTTTATTAATATTTTGTTGAGAAGTTCGATGCTTATAGGCTAAAATTGTGGGAAATCAAGCATTTAACATCAAAAAAAGCGTCAAAAAAGACAGTATTTTAAAGGGTTTTTTTTGATTTTTCTATAATGTTAAATTAATAATTGAAATTTCATAATTGTTCTAATGCTAAGCAAATTTAAATTTAAAATTCAAAATGAGATTATTGCATTATTCGCATTAATTATCATCACAACCATATTAACTCTATACTATAATTATACCAAAAAAAAAGTTAATGAGGATTATAAACAGATCATTGAAAACGTATATTTTAAGAAAACCATTACTCATTTTTTTAATAAACTTGAACCAAGATTTAAAAAAGTAACTCATAATGTCAAAAATGGAGAAACATTTGATAGTATTCTCGAGAATTATTTCATTGAAAAAGAAGAAGTTAAAATTTTAAAAAATAAATTATCAAAAAAAGTAAATCTTAATAAACTAAGAACTAACCAGAAGATTTATTTAACAATTGATCAGAGTAAAAATACAATAAAGGAATTTATATTTCAGATCTCAAATAAAGAAAGAATTGTTTTAACTCAAGATTTAGAAAATAAAATTTTCAATCAAAGAGTAATTCTCACTAAGCTGAAAAAGCAAGTAAAATATAATGAAAACATAATTTTACAAAGCTTGTATAAAGCTGCTTCAGAAAAAAAAATTCCTGCTAATATCATCATTGAATTCGCAAGGATTTACGGTTTTCAAGTTGACTTTCAAAGAGATATAAGAAAGAAAGATAAATTTAAAATAATGTATGAAGTTTTCGTAGATGAAAAAAAGAAAGTAATCGAAACTGGAAACATTTTATTTGCTAATCTTATTTTAAGCGGTGAAGAAAATTCACTTTATTATTTTGATGGTGAAGGCAGTCTTGGGCATTATGATAAAAATGGAAGAAGTGTTCAAAAAGCATTAATGAAAACTCCGATTAATGGAGCTAGGCTATCTTCGCCATTTGGAATGAGGAAACATCCGATAGATGGATTTAATAAAATGCACAAAGGAACTGACTTCGCAGCTCCATTAGGAACACCAATAATGGCTTCAGGATCTGGTGTAATCAAAAAAGCTGGTTGGTGTGGTGGGGGTGGAAATTGTATTGTTATAAAACATAACTCAACATATCAAACTATCTATGCGCACATGTCAAAATTTGCAAAAGGTATTAGAGGTGGTGTTCGAGTTAAACAAGGACAAACAATAGGATATGTGGGTTCTACTGGAAAATCTACAGGTCCACATCTTCATTATGAAGTTTTAATCAATGGAGAAAGAGTAAATTCACAAACTTTAAAACTTCCTTCAGGAAAAATTTTAAAAGGAAATGAGAGAAAAATATTTGAAACAAAGAAAATTAAGTTA
This sequence comes from uncultured Pelagibacteraceae bacterium, assembly GCA_902617625.1. Lineage (GTDB taxonomy): Bacteria > Pseudomonadota > Alphaproteobacteria > Pelagibacterales > Pelagibacteraceae > Pelagibacter. The sequence goes on from CACMXJ010000001.1 coordinate 19,044, forward strand.
AATGTTTTGAAATCAGAAAAAATTGTTGGTCTAAATTAGTATATTTAAAAATCTCTATTTTATCTGGGTTATTGTTTTGTTTTCATCAGTTTCATTTTGTTTTTTTTCCACATCGACAATTTTTTGTGAAGAGTTAACAACATCATTATTTGTTGAGTTAAGCTTTTTTTGTGCGTCTTGATCACTTAAAACTCTAGTAAAATGATCTGCATGTTGAAAATAGTTTTCTGATAAAATTTTATCTCCACTAGATAAAGCCTCCCTTGCGAGATTACTATATTTTTCGATTAGTTTTGATGCGTTATGATTATTTCTACCTGGGGATTTTCTCTGAAAATTTTCACTCTTTGAAAAGTTAGAGCCATACTTAGGTCTATCTGTATTAGATTTAAAACCTCTATCATTTCTTCTATAGTTATTTCTTCTAACATTATTATTATTTCTAAATGTAACCATAAAATTTATTTTTTCGTGCTAATTATACATCGATCATTTTTTGCCAGATCTTTTATAGTCTTATTAATATAAAAGTTATTTTCATTTAACATTTTTATAACTGGTAACTTTTGATCATAACCAATTTCTAAAATAAGCTTTCCATGTGTTTTTACCAATTCAGATGACTTTTTAATTACTTTTCTGATAACTGATAAACCCTCTAAACCACCATCTAAAGCCAGTTTTGGCTCATAATTAATCACTTCCTTGCTTAGTTTATTCAAATCAAACTTTTTAATGTAAGGAGGATTAGAAATTATCAAATCATATTTGCGAAAAATTAAATTGTCAACATTTGATTTAAATAATTTAATTCTGTTATTTACGCCAAGTTTTTTTGCATTATATCTACATATTTCAATACAATCTTGACTTAAATCTATACCGGTGCCTAAAAAAGTCTTTTTTTCTTTTAATATTGAAAGCGCTATACATCCTGAACCAATTCCAACCTCTAAAAAATTTAAATTATTTTTGTTTTTATAAATTTTTAAGACTTGCTCAATAATTATTTCTGTGTCCGGTCTTGGAATTAAAACCTTTTCATTTACTTTAAAATCATATTTCCAAAATGATTTTATGCCAGTCAAGTATGCTAGAGGTTTCCCTCTTGATCGTTTTAAAATCAGATCTTTAAAACTGTCTTGGGTACTTTCATCAAGTTCCTTATCAAGGTTTAACAGTATAAACTTTCTATCTTTTTTAATCACTTTAGATAACAAAAGTTCACTATCTAACAAAGCAGAACTAATTTTATTTTTTTTAAGTTCTTTACAAGCATTTTTTATTGCAATCCCAATATTCATTAATTCAAAATATTTAAACTCTCTTCTTGTGCTTGGAGAGTTAATGCCTCAATCATTTCATCAAATACCTCACCTTCTAAAAATTCATCAAGCTTGTGAAGTGTCAAATTTATTCTATGATCAGTAACTCTTCCTTGTGGAAAATTATAAGTTCTTATTCTTTCTGATCTATCACCTGAACCAATCTTGCTTTTCCTATCTTTTGATCTCTCATTTTCAATTCTTGACCTTTCGAGCTCATACAATCTAGATCTTAAAATTTTCATTCCTTTAGCTTTATTTTTGTGTTGAGATTTTTCATCTTGTTGAGAGACAGATATTCCAGTTGGAATATGAGTAATTCTAACAGCACTATCAGTTGTATTTACTGATTGACCCCCTGGGCCTCCAGCTCTAAAAACATCAACCCTCAAATCACTTTCATTAATTTTTAAATCAACCTCTTCTGCTTCAGGCAAGACTGCAACCGTCGCTGCAGATGTATGGACTCTACCCTGTGTTTCAGTATCCGGTACTCGTTGCACTCTATGAACACCACTCTCATATTTTAGAGTAGAATATATATTATTTCCTTTTATAGAAGCTATTACCTCTTTTAAACCACCAGCCTCACTTCTAGAAATTGAAATTAATTCAAGACTCCATTTTTTTTTATTGCTTACTTTTTCATACATTTTAAAAAGATCTGAAGCAAATAAACTAGCTTCTAAACCACCTGTTCCAGCTCTAATTTCAATTATTGCATTTTTTTTATCTGCTTCATCTTTAGGTAATAAAAATAACTTCAATTTTTTCTCATTTTTCTCATTTTGATTTTTTAAATCAGCCAATTCTGACTCGGCCATTTTTATCATATCTGTGTCAGAGTTTTTATCCTCCAAGATTGTTTGAATTTCTTTTTTATTTTTTTCAAAAGAGATATAGAATTTAGCAATTTTAATTATTTCATTCAGGTCTGCATATTCTTTAGATTTTTCAGCAAAAGAATTTTTGTCAATTTCTCCTGAGGACAGTTCTTTTTCTAAAAGTGCATGTTTGTTAATTAAATCATTAACAGTTTTTAAAGGTATCATTTCAAATTTTTTAATTCAGACTCTTTTTTTTCAACTTCGCTTACCACTCTATCAATCATGTCATTGGTTAAAACTTTTTCTGACTGTACCCCAGATAAATAAAGCATATTATTTCCCTTTTTACCTCCAGTTATACCTATATCAGTTTGGGCTGCCTCTCCAGGACCGTTAACCACACAGCCGATTACAGATAAAGTTATAGGTGTTTTTATATGAGAAAGCTTTTTTTCTAAAATTTTTACAGTTTCAATTACTTCAAAGCCTTGTCTTGCACAAGAAGGACAGGAAATAATTTTCACTCCCCTTTCTCTTAAACTTAAAGATTTTAGTATTTCATTTCCAATTTTGACTTCCTCAACAGGATTATCTGATAAAGAAATTCTAATAGTGTCACCAATACCCTCTAAAAGCAATGTCCCAAGCCCAATTGAAGATTTTATACTTCCTGGAATAAAGCCCCCTGCTTCTGTAATTCCTAAATGTAGTGGATAATCTGTAGATTTTGATAATTGTCTGTATGCTTCAATCGACAAAAATACATCTGATGACTTAACGCTTACCTTTAAATTTTGAAAATTTTCGTCCTCAAGTATTTTGATATTTCTTAAGGCACTTTCAACTAAAGCCTCTGGACAAGGTTCTTTATACTTTTCTAAAATATCTTTCTCTAATGATCCAGCGTTAACTCCCACTCTAATTGAGCAATTATTATCAACTGCAGCTTTAACAACTTCTTTAATTTTATCTTTATTTCCTATATTCCCAGGATTTATTCTTAGACAGCTTGCACCACTTTCAGCAGCCTCAATTGCTCTTTTGTAGTGGAAATGAATATCAGCAACTATAGGTAAATCAACATGTTTAATTATTTCTTTTAATGCTTTAGATGATGGCTCATCAGGACAAGAAACTCTAACTATATCGGCTCCTTCGGAGCTAATTTCATTTATTTGATTAATTGTAGCTTTTACATCTGTTGTAAGAGTATTAGTCATTGATTGAACTGATATTGGACTTCCCCCTCCAACTTTCACTTTCCCCACATTAATCTGTTTTGTTTCTCTTCGTTTTATATCTCTAAAAGGTCTTATACTCATTTTTTTTGATCTAATTTAAATTCTTTATGTAAGGCAATTAAAGCTTTTTGAGTATTTTTTTTATCAATTAAAACTGAAATTTTAATCTCAGAAGTAGAAATGACTTTAATATTTATTTTCTTGTTTGCAAGTGTTTGAAACATTCTAAATGTAACTCCTGGAGTAGTTATCATACCTACTCCGATCACTGAAATTTTCGATACTCCCTTTTCAAAGAGTAATTTCCTGTAATTAATAATTTTGTTTTGTTGAATAATTTTTTTGGTTTTGCTCAAGTCGTCTGATTTAATTGTAAATGTTAAATCTGTTTCTTTCCCATTCGCAGAAATATTTTGTACAACCATATCAACATTTATTAAATTTTTAGATAATGGTTTAAAGATCGCTGCAGCAACGCCAGGTTTGTCCTTTACACCTATAAGGGAAACTTTTGAGTCATTTTGAGTTGAGGAAATTCCAGTAACAATTTTATTATTTGCAATCTTGGATCTTTTGGTAATCAATGTTCCTGATCTTTTTGAAAAAGATGATTTTACTTCGATATCAATCCTATTTAATCTTGCATCTTGTATTGAAACTGGTTGCATCACTTTTGCACCCAACGATGCCATCTCTAACATTTCCTCATAAGATATTACTTTAATCTTTTTAGCGTTTTTCAATTTGTTAGGATCAGTTGTGTACACTCCTTCTACATCAGTATAGATTATACATCTCTCAGCTTTGAAAAACTTAGCAATCATAATTGCACTTGCATCAGATCCACCCCTTCCAATAGTTGTAATTCTATTTTCATCATTCAGTCCCTGAAACCCTGTGACTATTGGTATACCACCCTTTTTTAAATATTTTATAATATTGCCTTTATTGATTTGGTTTATTCTTGAATTTTTATGTTTACCTTTTGTCATAATTGGAATTTGCCAAGATAGCCAAGATCTAGATTCGTACCCCTCATGAATTAATCGTCCAGCTATTAAAGAACACGAAATTTGTTCACCTGAAGAAACCAAAACATCATGTTCTGACTCTGAAAAACTATCACTTATTTCAAAAGATTTTTTTATTAATTCATTAGTCACACCACTCATGGCTGATGAAACTACGATAACTTTGTGGTTTTTCCTTTTGTAATTAATGATTATTTTAGCAACTTTTTTTATCTTTTTGATAGTACCAACTGATGTGCCTCCAAATTTTAATACGACAATTTTCATGATAAAATAATCTTTTAAATTTAAAAAATATTGAATAAATACATGTTGAATATAAAGTCAACTTACAAATGAAAAATAACACAATTAACAAAAAAGAAATAGAAAAATTTTCTAAAATTGCTGAAGAATGGTGGAATCCTGAAGGCAAATTTAAACCCTTACATAAATTTAACCCTATAAGAATTTCATATATTAAAGAAAATATTATCAAAACTTTCAATTTAGAGAATAAAAAAAACCCATTAAAAAATGTTAAAATTCTAGATGTAGGTTGTGGAGGAGGATTACTATCAGAGCCTATGTGCAGGTTAGGCGCAGAGGTTACTGGAATTGATGCGTCTAACAAAAATATTAATGTTGCAAAAATCCATTCAAAGAAAAACGATCTTAAAATTAATTATTTTTGTACATCTCCTGAAAATTTCAAAATTAAAGATAAGTTTGACGTAATCTTAAATATGGAGATAGTAGAACATGTTGAGGATGTAAGTTTTTTTTTGAAATCATGTAATAATCTTTTAAAGAAAAATGGTATTATGTTTGTTGCAACTTTAAATAAGACTTTAAAATCTTATATTTTTGCTATCGTAGGTGCAGAGTATATTTTACGTTGGCTTCCAATTGGAACTCATGAGTGGGAAAAATTCTTAAAACCTGAAGAATTAATTTCAATTCAAAAAGAGAATGATTTTAAACTGGATCGAATTGATGGAATGAGTTTTAATATTTTAAAAGATAAATGGAGTTTAAGTGATGATAAATCTGTAAACTACATTACAAAATTTATTAAAAATTAATTATTTTTATTCTCAACCCATGGTATTAAATGGGTGTCAATCCCTTCCTCTTTAAGCTCTTTAATATCTTGCTTGGATGCTGTTCCATAAATGCCTTTGTCTCTTTTTTTATTATTATAATGAATTGATCTTGCTTCATATGCAAAATTTTCACCAACATAATCAAAATTACTTTTTATAAATTTTTGGTATTCATTTATTGTTTTTTTAATATCTTGATACTTGCGAACATTTTTTTTCTCATTTTTAAAATTTATAGTTTTATTGATTAGTTTGGGTGCCATTAAATTTTTTTCTACTCTTAATGATCCGCAATTATGACAATTAATTAAACTTTTTTTTTTTAATTTATCAAACTCTTTTGATGACGCGAACCAGCTATCAAATATAAAATTACATTTTTTACATTGTAGGTTGTACTTAATCATGATGTATATATAGTTATTTTAATATATAAATTCAATATAGCTAGCTCCTGTAATCTGCATTAATATTTATATATTCTTTGGTAAAATCCATAGTATATACGGTAAAGTTTTTTTTTCCGTTTCCAACGTCAACACTAATATCAATAGCAGAACTTTTCATATAATTTACAGCTTGTGTTTCATTATATTGATTGTAAATTTTTCCTTTATTAACAATAATTAAATCACCAAATTTTATAGATAATTTATTTAAATTAATTTCAACATTTGATTTACCTATTGCCATAATTATCCTTCCCCAATTAGGGTCTTCCCCTGCAATAGCAGTTTTTACTAAAGGGGAATTAGCAATTGAAAAACCAATTTTTTTTGCGTCTTCCTCAGATTTCGAATTATAAATGTTAATTGTTATAAATTTTGAGGCTCCCTCTCCATCAGCCACTACTCGTTTTGCTAAATTTAGCAAAACTTTATTTAGGGACTCATCAAATGATTTAATCTTTTTATCATTAATCGTTTTTATAAAAGAATTTTTTGCTTTGCCTGTAGAGAAAATTGAAATCATATCATTAGTGCTGGTATCTCCATCACAGGATATAGCGTTAAAAGTATTTTCAATATTTTTTTTGAGTAGTTTCTTTAATACATCGTTAGAAATATCTGCATCAGTAAAAATATAACCAAGTGTTGTTGCCATATTAGGCTGTATCATTCCCGAGCCTTTAGCTATCCCATAAATCTTTACAGTTGTATTGCCTATTTTACATTCTTCCATAGCTATCTTGGGCTGCGTATCTGTTGTCATTATTGCTAAAGCTGCCTTCATCCATATATATTTATTTTGGGTATATTTAATATTTTTTATCAAATCAGGAATTTTTAATTTTATTTTTTCCTCAGGAAATTTTTCTCCAATTGTTCCTGTGCAGCCAAAAATAATATTTTTGGATTTAATTATTTTTGGATCATTATCATCCTCTTTTTGTTTTTCAGTTAATTGTTTAGAAACTAATTCTGCAATACTTTGCATACTTTTAAATCCTTGTTCACCAGTAAATGAATTTGCGTTTCTTGTGCTAACTATAAGCGAATAAATCTTTTGAGTTTTTTGGCTCAAATTCCATTTGATATTTTCAGATAAAATCTTGGACTGCGTATAAACTGAAGCAAAATTTGCTCCATCGCGAAAATAGAACATGGCTAGATCATCTCTTTTGGTGTCATATAAATTGGCGCTTACTGAAGAAACCGAGAGGCCATCAAGATGATCAAGATCTTGAAATTGGCCCATTTTTCGATTTTGAGATTTTGATACTAAAAAATTTGTTAAATTAATTCCCATGATGTTTAAAATTTAAATTAAATAACTATATTAAAAGTTGTAACTAAAATGTATATCAGAAACTAATGTTAAATCCTCTAAACTTTATTTCTAAATTTATCAAATCTGGCAATCAAAAAGAGCTTGATAGAATTAGTAAAATTGTAAAACAAATCTATCTTTTAGAAGAAAATGTCAAAAAACTTAAAGATGAGGACTTTCCAAGGGAAACTTTAAGATTAAAACAAAAGATTCGCAACGGTTCATCTCTAAATCAAATTTTACCAGAAGCTTTTGCATTAGTACGAGAAGCCTCTCGTAGAACTAGAGATGAGAGACATTTCGATGTTCAAATGATTGGTGGAGTAGTTTTGCATGAAAGTAAAATAGCGGAAATGAGAACTGGTGAAGGTAAAACTCTAACTATAGCTTTGGCTGCATATTTAAATTCACTTGAAGAAAAAGGAGTTCATATTGTAACAGTAAATGACTACCTTGCAAAAAGAGACTCGATTGAGATGGGGAAGATTTACAACTTTTTGGGTTTATCTTCTGGTTACATAAATAATGATCAAAATGATGTTGAAAGGAAAAAAAATTATAATTGTGATATTACCTATGCAACAAACAGTGAACTAGGTTTTGATTATCTAAGAGACAACATGAAATACTCAAAAGATGAAATGGTCCAAAGACAAAATAATTATGCGATTGTAGATGAAATAGACTCTTGTTTGATTGATGAAGCTAGAACGCCACTAATAATCTCTGGTGCTGCAGAGGATAAAACTAATCAATATCTTGCTATTGATAAAATTGTGAAATTATTAAATGAAAAAGATTATGAAATTGACGAAAAAGACAAAAATATTCTTTTAACAAATGAGGGTATTAATCATATTGAAAATTTATTTTCAAATGCAGGTATATTGAAAAATAATAATTTCTATGATCCTGAAAATTTGGATTTAGTTCATTTTGTAAATCAAGCTTTAAGAGCAAATCATTTATTTAAAAAAGACAAAGATTACCTCATTAAAGATAACAGTGTTAAAATCGTAGATGAATTAACCGGTCGAATTCTTGAGGGCAGAAGGTTTGGGGATGGCCTTCATCAAGCAATAGAAGCCAAAGAGAAAATCGAGATTCAAGCTGAAAATCAAACTTTAGCTTCTATTACTTACCAGAATTATTTTAAACTTTATAAAAAGATATCAGGATGCACAGGTACAGCTGCCACAGAGGCGGAGGAGTTTTTTGAAATCTACAATCTGAATGTAGTTGTAATTCCAACTAATAAAAAGATGATCAGGAAAGATTTCAATGACCAAATTTTTCGAACTGAATTAGAAAAAAATAATGCAATAATAAAAAAAATTAAAGATTGTCACGAAAACAGTCAGCCTCTTTTAGTCTTCACATCAAGTGTGAGTAAATCTGAGATATTTTCAAAATTACTTACGCAGGAAAAAATTAAGCACATTGTACTAAATGCTAAGAATCATGAAAATGAAGCAGAGATTATAGCTAATGCTGGTAAAGCCAAATCAGTAATAATTACGACGAGTATTTCTGGTAGAGGTGTAGATATCCAATTAGGAGGAAAAAAAGGATCAATAGAGGACGATCAACTCAAAAAAAATAAAGATTATATTAAATCTATAGGAGGTTTATTTGTAATTGGAACTGAAAGAATGGAGTCTAGAAGAGTAGACAATCAAGCAAGAGGAAGATCGGGCAGACAAGGAGATGAGGGAAGCTCTATTTTTTATGTAAGTTTAGAGGATGACCTTATGAGAATTTTTGGATCCGAATCTATGAACAATATTCTTCAAAAACTTGGCCTCAAAGACGGTGAAAGTATAGATCATCCTTGGATAAATAAAGCCCTAGAGAGAGCACAACAAAAAGTTGAGGCACGAAATTTTGATATTAGAAAAACTCTTATAAAGTTTGACAATGTTTTAAATGATCAAAGACAAGTAGTATTTTCTCAAAGAAAAGATGCTATGGATAGTGAAAAAATTTTTGATTATTCAGATAATTTTTTATCGGAAATAGTGGACAACTTAATAAGCCTAAAAATTCAAAAATTATCAAATCCGAAAAATAATGAGTTTAAAAATAAATTAAAGGCTATTTTTGGAAAAAGTCTTAACGATAATGAATATGAAGAATTAATTTCTTTAAATGACACAAAATTAAGAGAGAAAATTTTTGAAAAATTCAAATTTGCTAGAGAAGAGAGATCTAAAATTCTTGGGGAAAAACAATCAAAAGACCTAGAAAAAAGAATTCTTTTACAATCAATTGATTTTAATTGGAAATCACACATCCAATACTTAGAGCAATTAAGACAAGTTGTGGGTCTTAGATCATATGGACAAAGAGATCCTCTCATAGAATATAAAAAAGAAGCTTTTGATTTATTTTCAAATTTACTGGATAAATTAAAACTTGATTATGTAAAAATATTGATGAATCTCAAAGTTTATAATGAACCGACTGAAAAAATAAACCAAAGCCTATTAAAAGAAAAATTTAAAAACCTTGGTAAAAAAATAAGTAGAAATGATCCTTGTCCGTGTGGATCTGGTAAAAAATTCAAGAAATGTTGTGGAGCTCTATAGAATTAATAAAGTCAGTGCAGCTATCGTAACTAAAGTTGCTACTGCAATTGCAATATTTTTTTTAGATTTAATAATTTCTTTAAAATCTAATCCAGAGGTTTGAATAGCGCTTAGACTTTCAGGACTAGATATAAATCCTTTGCTTCTTCCAATTTTTAAGAACTTATCTTTTCTATGATTGAGAATTTCTTCAGCAGTTAAAGTTTTGAAAAAATCTAAATTTTGAGAAATAGAATTCCTTATATTCTCTAAGATCATATCTCTATCTCTATGAGCACCACCTAAAGGTTCTGGAATTATTTCATCAATAATATTTAGCTCTAATAAGTCTTTAGCAGACAGTTTCATTGCTTTTGCAGCATCGAGCATTTTTTTTGGATCTCTCCACAATATTGTTGCACATCCCTCGGGAGATATTACTGAATAAATCGCATTCTCAAGCATTAAAACTTTATTTGAAGATGCAAGAGCTATCGCTCCGCCTGAGCCACCTTCACCTATTACTATAGCTAAAGTTGGGACCTTAAGTTTCATACAACACTCGATTGACTTGGCGATTGCCTCTGCTTGTCCTCTCTCCTCTGCACCTACTCCTGGATAAGCACCTGGTGTATCTATAAAAGATATAATAGGAATATTAAACTTATCTGCTAGCTCCATTAACCTAATAGTTTTTCTGTAACCCTCTGGTCTCATCATGCCAAAGTTTCTCTCAATTCTAGTTTCTAAGTTTTCACCTTTTTCTTGACCAATTACCAATACTGATCGACCATTAAATTTTGCAAAACCTGTAATAACCGATTTGTCTTCTCCATAATATCTATCACCTTCTAATGAGATAAAGTCCTCAAACAAGTTATCAATAAAAAACTTTGATTTGGGTCTATCTTCGTGTCTTGCAACTAGTGTAATTTGCCAGGGATCTAAATTCTCATAAATATTTTTAAGCTTCTCATCGATTTCTTCCTGAGTTTTAGAAATTTTTTTTGTATCGACTTCTGATAAACCCTCTTGATTAAAAGGATCTTTTAATTTCTCTAATTCATTTTCAAGATTTTTAATATCTGTTTCAAAGTTTAAATAATTCTTCATTTTTATATGATTATACTTATTTAAGAAAAATGACAATAAAATGTCTATGATACTATTATGTAATTGACTTAAATAAGTTAGAGTTTAAATATCCCTCCATGACTTCAAAATATCATTCTATGAATAATCTTAAAGTATCAGAGGAATTATTACTTTTTGTAAATAATGAGTTATTTGATGGTACTGATATTTCTCCTGAAAAATTTTGGAAAGATTTTGACAAAGCAGTTCATGAACTAGCTCCTAAAAATAAAGAACTAATTAATTTTAGAGAAACACTGCAAAAAAAAATTGATAAATGGCACATTGAAAACAAAGGAAAAGATATTCAAATCAAAGAATACAAAAATTTTTTAAAAGAAATTGATTACTTAAAAGATGAAGGTCCAGATTTTAAAATTGAAACAAGTGATATTGATGAGGAGATCGCATCAATAGCAGGACCTCAATTAGTTGTTCCAATTATGAATGCTCGTTACGCTTTAAACGCTGCAAATGCAAGATGGATGAGTTTGTACGATAGTTTGTATGGAACTGATGTGATCGAAACATCTGAAGATAGTGCTTCAGAAAGATATGATCCAGAACGAGGAGAGCTTGTAATTAAGTATGGTAGAGAATTTTTAGATAAATATTTCACTTTAAAAGATTTTAGCTGGAGAAAAATAACTGGAATTGCAATTCAAAATAAAGAATTAAAAGTGTTAAAAGGTGTTGATGTAACAACTCTAAAAGATGAAAATAAATTTATTGGTCATCGAGGTGAAGCAGATAACCCGTCTGCAATAATATTAAAAAATAACAATCTACATATTGAAATATTAAAAAATCCAAGAGCTTTTAGTGCTCAACAGGATCATGCAGGCATAAGTGACATAATACTAGAATCTGCAGTATCTACAATATGTGATAATGAAGACAGTGTTGCTGCAGTAGATGCTCAAGATAAAGTGATTTGTTACAGAAATTGGCTTGGGTTAATGAAAGGAGATCTTGTAACAAGATTTGAGAAAGAGGGAAAAACCTTGGAGAGAAAACTTAATCCAAACAGAAGTTATATTTCAAAAGAGGGAAAAGGATTAAAATTGCACGGTAGAAGTCTTTTATTAATCAGGAATGTTGGTCATTTGATGACTAATCCCTCAATAATATTGAAAGATGGAAGGGAAATTCCAGAGGGGTTGATGGATGCTTTTATAACAACTGCAGCAGCTCTTCATGATATGAAAAAAAAAGGAAATTCAAGAACAGGTTCAATATATATTGTAAAACCAAAGATGCATGGTCCAGACGAAACAGCGTTTACCAATGAAATTTTTACTAAAGTTGAAGAAGTATTAAAATTAAAAAAATACACTTGCAAAATTGGAATTATGGATGAGGAGAGAAGAACTTCATCAAATCTCAAAGAATGTATTAGAACCTTAAAGCATAGAGTTTTCTTCATAAATACAGGTTTCCTTGATCGTACAGGTGATGAAATGCATACATCAATGGAAGCTGGACCAATGATTAAAAAGGGTGATATGAAATCCTCGAAATGGATTGGGGCTTATGAGAATAACAATGTTGATATAGGTTTGGCCTGTGGATTTTCAGGTAAAGCTCAAATCGGTAAGGGAATGTGGGCTATGCCTGATAAAATGAGAGACATGCTAGATCAAAAAACTGGTCATCTTAAAGCTGGAGCGAATTGTGCATGGGTTCCATCTCCAACCGCAGCAGCTTTACATGCTTTACACTATCATGAGATAAATATTTTTGATGTTCAAAAAAAATTGTCTAAAAGAGATAAGGCTAAAATTGATGATTTACTTACTATTCCTATAGCAGATAGACCAAATTGGTCAGTTGATGAAATCAATAAAGAAATTTCAAATTCTGCCCAGACATTGCTTGGTTATGTTGTAAGATGGATTGATCAAGGTGTGGGTTGCTCCAAAGTGCCAGATATAAATGATGTCGGGTTAATGGAAGACAGGGCAACTTTGAGAATTTCTTCGCAACATATTGCAAACTGGGTACATCACGGTGTTACAACTAAAATGCAAGTTATTGAAATTATGAAAGAAATGGCAAAGATTGTGGATAAACAAAATGAGAATGATCAAAATTATGTTAAAATGAGCTCTGATTATGATAGGTCCATAGCATTTCAAACTGCATGTGAACTTATTTTTAAGGGGAAAGAACAACCTTCCGGATATACAGAGCCTTTATTACATTTAAATCGATTAAAAAAAAAATCAGCTTGAATTAGAATTTATTTTAGATCTATTTTTAAATGCAGAAAGAAGTGTGCCATCATCAAGATTTTCAATTTCTCCACCAACAGGCAACCCTTGAGCTAATTTTGTGATCTTTACATCTATATTTGATAAACTGTCCTGAATATAAAAAGCTGTCGTTTGGCCCTCAACTGTTGCACTAGTAGCTAAAATTATTTCCTCAATTTTATCCTTTTTTACCCTTTCAATTAAAGAGTTAATTAATAAATCCTCTTTTTTGTGACCAACAGAGGAGATAGTACCTCCTAGAATATGAAAATATCCTTTGAAAATATTTGAATTTTCAATTGACCACTGATCAGCTATGTTTTCAACAACACAAATTTGATTATACTTTCTCTGTATAACCTTACAGTTATCATAAGAACACTCAACAGCTGATGATTTTAAGACACCACAAATTTTACATCTAGAAATATTTTTATAAACTTCTGCTAAAGTTTTTGCTAAAGGCTTTACAAGTTCATCCCTATTATTAATTAGTTTTAAAACTATTCTTTTAGCTGATTTAGGGCCCAAACCAGGCAACTTTGATATTAATTTAACAAGTTCTTCAATCTCAGAAGTATTTTGCATTTACTATAATGGCCATTTAAATCCAGGTATTCCTAGTCCACCTGTTGCTTTTGAAATTTCTTCAGCGGTTTTTGTTTTGAGTTGTGACTTAGCGCTATTATGAGCAGCAACAATTAAGTCTTCAATTATAGTTTTATCTTCCCTCATAATTTCCTCTGATAATTTGATTGATTGCATTTCTCCCTCCCCATCAAGTACTACTGTAACTGAGTTCGATCCTGAAATACCCTCAACTTTTATTTCTTTTATTTTTTTCTGACTTTCTTTCATTTTTGACTCAAGTTCTTTTGCTTTATCTAAAATTTTTGTAAAATCAGTCATTAGGTTCATCATCTCCTTTCAAATTAATATCAGTTAACTCAGCATCAGGAAAATTTTTTATTACATCTTTATAAATTTTTGAATTTTTTGCTTCATTCATTAAAGATCTCTTTATTTTTTGTTTTTTCTCCCTCATTGAAACATCGCCTTTTAATTGACTAAATGAAATAATCCATCTTTCACCTGTCCAATCAAAAAGTTTTGAGGAAAGATCTTTAACGAAATTTTTATCTAAATTTTCATTAAAAGATATCTCAATCATATTTTTTTCGAACTTTACTAGATTTACATTTTTTTCTAGCTCATATTTTAGTTTAATTTCTTTTTTATCGAGACAGGTCTCGATTAATTTTTCTAAACTATTAATAAATATTTTTTTTTCTGATTTAACTTCTTTATGAATTTCTGGTTTACTTTTTTCCTCTTGATAAATATTTTTGATTTGATCTATTGGTTTTGATTGATCATTAATTTCTTTATCTATAACTGGATTTTTACTTACAGAATTTATATCAGTATTTTTCTGTAATTTTATCGAACTTAAATGCATCAGCCTTAACAAAAACATTTCCATTGATAAATGTTGATTAGAAACTATAGCAAGTTCATCAAGAGTCGAAATTGTAAATTGCCAAAATAAAATCAATACGCTTGGATCAAGATTTTTTTTTAAATCTTTGATCTTTTGAAATTCTTGATCATTTAATGAAAAATTTGTACTTTCTAAGGTTAATGACTCAATATTTTTAAAGTAATAAATTAATTCTAAGAAATCATTAATAAAGATTTTTGGTTCAACACCTTGGTCATAAATTTTTCTATAAATCTCAATAACTTTAATCTCATCTCCTTTAAGAATAAATTCAAATAAATCGATTAATTGTGATTTATCAAAAAAACCAAAAATTTTCTGTGCTGATTTTAAATCTAGTTCAGTTTTTGGATTTAAAGTTAATAATGCTCTGTCTAATAAGGATAGTGCATCTCTTACTGACCCTTCAGAAATTTTCACTATTAATTTTAATGCTTCATCAGTAATTTTACCTCCCTCCTTATCCTTAATTTTTTTAATGTAATTAAATAATTCAGATGATCTAATTCTTGATAAATCAAATCTTTGACATCTTGATATAACTGTAATTGGAATCTTTTTAATTTCAGTTGTTGCAAAAATAAATTTTAGATATTCTGGAGGTTCCTCAAGAGTTTTCAATAAAGCATTAAATGCTTGTTTACTTAACATGTGAACTTCATCGATAATAAAGATCTTGTACTTTGACGATGTTGGTCCATATCTAGAAAACTCAATTAATTCTCTAACATCGTCAACACCAGTTCTGCTTGCAGCATCCATTTCTAAAACATCGATGTGATTTGAATTAGTTATAGCATCGCAATTATCACATTTAACTTTACACTTATTTTCAATTCCATTTGAACAATTAAGTGCCTTAGCAACTATTCTTGCTATAGTGGTTTTTCCAACTCCTCTTATTCCAGTGAATAAATATGCATTAGGAACTTTACTAGCTTTTATTGAATTAGTTATAGTTTCTACAACTACATCTTGACCAATAAGATCATCAAAATTTTGTGGTCTATATTTAAGTGCTAATACTTTTGAATCATTGTTCATATTTACGAGGAGACTAGAACCTGAAAAACTGTCTTTACGACTGCTTCCGTTAAGATCTGGTCGGGTTCAAGCAGTATTCACCTCTAGCCTCCAAAACTATTATAACAGTAATAATTTCTTATCTACAAGAAAAGTTATTTATTTATTTCTCTTTGTTTGTCAGCTTCAAAAACACCTAGGACGTGAAAATCTTGACAATGCAATCCTAGATCTTCTAGTGATTTTTGTACTCTTGGTTCTTCAATATGACCATCTAAATCGCATAAAAAGAAAAAAGAGTCGAAAGAATTTTTTTCGGGATAACTTTGCAACTTTGTTAGATTTACTCCATTAATAGCGAAGCCTCCTAAAGATTGATATAAAGCTGCCGGTTTACTTTTTAACTTAAATAAAAAAGAAGTAATATATTTTTTTCCACTAAATTCTGGTTGTGATATATTTTTACCCATAACAAGAAATCTTGTTAAGTTTCCTTTTTCATTTTCTATATTATTTTTTACAATTTCTAAATTATATGTTTTAGCACTTAATGATGAAGCTATTGCAGCTTTAGTTTTGTCTTTACTTTTTGAAACCATTTCTGCGGATCCAGCTGTGTCAGCTCTTACATGTTCAGTAAGTCTATTTGATTTTATAAATTTTGAACATTGTGATAGTGCTTGGGCATGAGAATAAACATCCTTGATTTCTGAAACTTTTGTCCCGGGTAAACCCAGTAAATTATGTTCTATTTTTTGAAAATACTCAGCATAAATATTTAACCTATATTCGAAAATTAAATATTCAATTCCTATGTTACCAGTTATTCTATTTGACTCTGGAATAATAATTTTTGAATTTGTATCTTTTGAAGCTTGAACAAAACAATCATCAAAAGTTTTACAGGGGACTACTTCAGCATTAGAGTCTATGGATAAAGCAGCTAAGTGAGAATACGCTCCGAAAGTTCCTTGAAAATAAATTTTACTCATTATGACTTATATTCCATTATTTTTTTTATAGCCATAAAATCTTCCTTAGTATCTACTCCAATCGGTGATGATTTTGCAAGAGCTACATTGACATTAATTTTATTATCTAATGCTCTTAACTGTTCCAATCTATTTTCAATTTCATTTTGAGACTGTTTTAAAGAAATAAATCTTTTTAATATTTCTACATTATAACAATAAATTCCTAAATGATGATAAGCCTGATTATTTTCTTTATCTAATTTTCTCATAAAATTTATTGCTCGAGGAAATTTTGTGTCATCTAAACTTTCTTCTGTTATTACCTTAACAATATCGTGATTTTCAAAAACCTTTTTGTTGTTAATTTTTGCTGCTAAAGTTCCTAAATCACGCTTGGTCTGGATCATATGCTTATTTAATTTTTGAATATCCTCAACATTCATCAGTGGTTCATCTCCCTGTAGGTTCATGATTAAATCTATATCTGTTCTACCTAGCTTTACAAAAGCTTCGTAAATTCTATCTGTTCCTGTTTTGTGATTATTGTTTGTCAAAATTGCTTCTCCACCATTTTTTTTCACATCTTGGATAATTTCTTGATCTTCTGCAGCAACAAATACCTCTCCAATATTAGCTTCTTGAGCTTTTTTATAAACATGAGAAATGATTGATAATCCCTTAATTTTAAGCAAGGGTTTACCTGGTAATCTTGATGCTGATAATCTGGAGGGAATTATAACTAATGTCTTCATTTTTCTTTTAATTTTTCATTACAATATAAATAGAGGCAAAAATGTACATTAAAAATATAAGCAATTTTATACTTATAGTGCTATATGTTCGAAATAATTTTAATAAATGGATTCTTTCGAGCTAAATAAAATAATTGCTGCAATATTAATGGTAGCACTTCTAATAATAGGTATTGGAAAGCTTTCAAATGTTATTTTTCATGTTGAAAAGCCTGAAACCCCTGGTTACTCAGTAGAAGTAGAGCAAGCTACTGTTGTTAACTCACAAACAAGCTCACAACCGACTGAAGACAAAGTTGATATCGCTGCATTAATTGCTATGGGAGATATTGCTACAGGAGAAAAGGTTTTTAAAAAGTGTGCTGCATGTCATTCTATAGTTAAAGGTGGAAAGAATAATATTGGTCCAGCATTATATAATGTTGTTGGGAGAGATGTAGGCGCAGTAGGTGATTATAAATATTCTAAAGCTCTTGCTTCCTATGGAAAAGCATGGACTTTTGAGGAGCTTAATGGGTACCTATTAAAACCAGCTAAATGGATTAAAGGAACAAAAATGGCTTTTGCGGGATTGAGAAAAGAAAAAGATAGAGCTTCTGTTATATTGTACTTAAATCAGAATTCAGATAATCCATTGCCATTACCTTAATTTTCCAAAACAATAAAGTAATATAGATTTTTGAACATGTACTCTATTAAGTGCCTGCTGCCAAACTTTAGATTGTTTGCTCTTAAAAACATTTTCATCAACTTCACTTCCTCTTGGAAGACAGTGTAAAAATATAGCTCTTGGACATTTTTTCATAAGATTTTTACTAATCTTAAAATTTTTGAAATCTCTTAATTTTCTTTTTTTATTAACTTTATCATTCATTGATATTACTTTGTCTGAAAAAATTACATCAGCTCCTTCAACTGCTTTTTTTGGATCATTATAAATCGTAATTTTATTTTTATTTTTTTTAATGTAATTCATCATACTTTTATTAGGTTGATATTTTTTTGGGCAACCAACTTTTAATTTAAAAGAGAACTTAATTGAGGCAGCAATCAAAGAATTTAAAACATTATTTGAGTCTCCAATCCAGGTAATATTTAATTTAGATATTGGTTTTTTTTTAATTTCCTCAACTGTAAATACATCTGATAAGATTTGTGTTGGATGAGAAGATGGGCTTAATCCATTAATAATTGGAATTGTTAAATGCTTTTTAAATTCCTCCAACTTTTCGTCATTATCAGTTCTTAACATAAAAGCATCACCAAAATTTGACAAAATCTTAGCAGTATCTTCAATGCTTTCACCTCCTTTAGATAAATGCAGTTCATCAGGTCTCAATGTCAAAGTTCTTCCTGAGAGTTGAGAGATAGCTAAAAAAAAGGACAAGCGAGTTCTTAAACTCGATTTTTCAAACATTTGAATCAATAATTTTCCTTTTAAAGGTGTTCCTTTATCGGGATCAAGATTATTAAGATTCTTTCTTACATTTTTTCTTTTTTTTGCGTCAATTAAAATTCTTCTTAGATCTTTTGCTGGAATATCTTTAAGGTTAATAAAATGTTTCATTTTATTTAAGTTCTGCGCAAACTTTGTTGATAATCTTAAGTGCTTGATCTATTTCTTTTTTTTTTACATTGAGTGGAGGTAAAACACGAACAACCTGGTCAGCTGCTCTTATAGTTAATAATTTATTATACATCAATTTTTTGATAAAATTGGATTGACCTTTATAAAGTTGAATTCCGATTAATAATCCTCTTCCTCTTATTTCTTTAATAATTTTGGGGTATTTTTCTTTAAGCTTATTTAAATTGGAGAGAAAATATTTAGAGGATTTTTTTACATTATTTAGAAATTGCTTTGTAGAAACTATATCCATTACAGTGTTTCCAACTGCCATTGCCAAAGGGTTTCCTCCAAAAGTGGAGCCGTGCGTACCTGGTGTCATACCAGCAGCAACTTTTTTATTCATAAGAACCGCTCCAATTGGAAATCCACCACCAATTCCTTTAGCAATTGGGACTATATCAGGTTTAATTTTGGACTTCTCAAATGAAAAAAAGCTGCCCGTTCTTGAAATACCACACTGTACTTCATCTAAAATAAGTAATATTTTTTTCTTGTTACATAATTTTCTTAACTCTTTTAAACACCACTCTGGTATTACTTTAATACCCCCTTCACCCATTATTGGTTCAATCATTATAGCTGCTGTTTTTTTTGTTATCTTTTTTTCAAGAGATTTATGATCTCCAAATCTAAAATGGTCAAATCCTGCTATTTTTGGGCCAAATCCCTCAGTCATTTTTTTTGATCCACTTGCGTAAATTGCGGCTAATGTTCTGCCATGAAATGAGTTTTTTATGCATAAAATTCTATTTTTGTTAGGTTTTCCAATAAAATAAAAATATCTTCTAGCTACTTTTATTGCTGCCTCTGTAGCCTCTGCTCCACTATTTTGAAACATAACATAATCTGCAAATGTTTTTTGGCATATTTTTTTAGCCAATTTTTCTCCCTCTGGAATTTGAAAGGAATTTGAAACATGCCAAAGTTTTTTTGACTGATTATTTATTGCTTTTACTAATTTTGGATGAGCGTGTCCTAGAGAATTAACTGCTATACCTTGAACAAAATCTAAATACTTTTTATTATCTTTTGAGTATAAGAAACTTCCCTTTCCATACTTAAAAGAAATTTTTTTTCTATTATAATTTTTTGCTAAATAGCTCATAAAAAGTTTTATAATACTCTTCTATATTCTAAGAATATGTTGATACAAGTATCGATTGAAAATTATAAGAAAATTTTTGTGAATAACTTAAATTAATTCCTTGTTATTAATCAAAAGATAACACTATATAGTATTTATTATATTTTATAATACATTATATGGTTAATTCATGAGTTGGAATGACGAAAAAGTTGCTAAACTTAAAGAATTGTGGGGCAAAGGAAATACAGCAAGTCAAATTGCTGAAATAATTGGTGGAATTAGTCGTAATGCTGTTATTGGTAAAGCTCATAGATTAAATCTTTCCGCAAAAATAAAAACTAGAGCAGCATCAGCAAATCAAAACTTTAAATCTAATAACGAGGATACGCAAATAAAGTCAAGGAAAGGCAAGAGAAGTAAATTTAAATCTCTGATAATCGAAAAAGACTTTGAGCCAGAAAATCCTAAACAACTAGAGCAATTAGATGATAATTCTTGTAAGTGGCCAATTGGTCACCCTAATGAAAAATCTTTTTACTTTTGCGGAAGAACATCATTAAAAGACTTTTCTTATTGTAAGCTGCATTTATTATATGCATACCAGCCTAAAGGTAAAAAAGAAGATGCAGGTGAGAAAGATGACGTTCAAAATTATATTAGTAAAAAAGTCCAAACGGGCTAGTAATATTTTTAATTTTATTTTTTAAAACCCTCTGATTTATATCTATTTGTCGAAAACTGACCCCCATCTCTCCACATAAAAGAATATTTTTCAACTTCATCTTTAAAAAATAATTTACTTGGGACCCCAATTTCAAAATTTGTCTTATATTTACCAGATGAAATATTATCATATTTTAATAATCTAAGCTGGTCTTCTGTGAGTAAAGGTTTGGGCATTAACTGCAAAAATTTTGCAGTTAATTTTGCGATAGGTGTTGGAAAAGGTAATAAAAATCTTTTTTTATTGATTAAGCCTAAAAGAATCTGCAAAATTTCTTTAAAAGTCAATACCTCTGGTCCAACACACTCTATTACTTGTGTTTCAACTTTATTTGTTAAAATAAAATAAATGATTTCTGTTAGATCAGTACAATGTATTGGCATAAATTTAGTTTTTCCGGAGTAATATAGTGGGAAAATAGGTAATCTATTTAATAGTGTCATAAACTGGGTACTGAAATTATCAGAATTTGAAAAAACTATAGAAGGTCTTAGTATTGTGCTTTTAGGGAAATTATTTAATATATTATTTTCTCCTTCAAGTTTTGAGATCGCATACTTAGAGTCTGTAGCTTCGTTTATACCAAGAGCTGAAACATGAATAAAATGTTTAAGATTATATTTCTTGCACAGTTTTGCTAAAATAGTTGGAAAAACTGTGTGAATATTTCTAAATGTGTTTCCTTTTTTTTTTTCATATAAAATTCCAATTAAATTAATGCAAAAATCAGCATCTTTAAAAAGTGTTTCAATTTTTTTTTCTTCAAAAATATTTGCTTCTTTAATATCTATATATCCAGCATTCCCTTGAGTTTTTATTTTCAAACCTTTTTGATGAACATTCCTTGTTACAACAGTAACTTTAATGTTATTTTTTGTAAGTTTTCTAATTAAGAAACTTCCAATTTGGCCACTTCCGCCAAAAATTAGACAATTTTTTGCTTTCATATATAAACACTTATTAAAAAATTATGAATATCAAACTTCACAAAAGTGATTTACCAGATGATTTAGATTTAGGCAATTTAATAGCTGTTGACGGAGAATTTATGGGTTTAAATATAAGACGTGATCCATTATGTTTAATCCAAATATCTACCGGAAACTCTGATGCACATATTATTCAACTTAATAGAAACGATTATAAAGCCCCTAATTTAGTAAGATTATTAAATGATGAGAAAGTTGCAAAAATTTTTCATTATGGGAGAGCAGATTTGGCTTTCATAAAATACTATTTAAAAACTGACACAAACAATATTTTGGATACAAAGATTGCATCAAAACTTTCGAGATCTTATTCAGATAATCATTCTTTAAAAACTTTGATTAAAGAGTTCATTAATGTTGATATAAGTAAACAATTTCAAAGTTCAGATTTTGGAGGAGAGCTTACACCAGCACAACTAAAATACTGTGCAAATGATGTTATATATTTACATAAAATTCATGATGAATTAAATAAGATCCTTGTTAGAGAGAAAAGAATTGATTTATATAAACAATGTTTAAAATTTTTAAAAACAAGAGTTGATTTAGATCTTGCACTTTTTAAGGATGATATTTGGGCTCATTAGTGAAAAAAGTAAATTATAAAGATATTGCTAAAAATGTAATTAATTTAGAAATTAAAGCTCTACAAAAATTAAAAAAATCTCTTAATCAAAATTTTAATAAAGCTGTTGAAGCGATAGTTAATTGTCAATCTAAAGTAATATTATGTGGTGTTGGAAAAAGTGGAATCATAGCAAATAAGATATCAGCAACCTTATCATCTATTGGAACGCCCTCTTTTTCATTGTCTGCAAACGATTGCTCGCATGGTGATATGGGAAGTATAACGAGAAAAGATATTCTGATTTTAATAAGTTATTCAGGAAACTCTTTAGAACTAAAAAATATAATTAATTATGCTAATAGAAATAAAGTTTTATTGATCGGTATTACATCGAAAATTAATTCTGAACTTTATAAAAATAGCGATATTGGTTTGATAACCCCCGAGGTAAAAGAGGCCGGCCTTGATATGATACCCACATCTAGCACTATTAATCAACTAAGTATTGGTGATGCATTAGCTGTATCAACATTAAAAAAGAAAAAGATAAACAACTTAGATTTCAAAAAATTTCATCCATCTGGAAGTCTTGGAGAAAAATTAAAAACTGTTGAAGATCTAATGCTTACAAAAAATAAAATACCTTTTATAAATGAAAATACCCTTATGACTAAGGCTTTAAAAATTATGACAGATAAAAAGTTAGGTACATTAATTGCTAGAAATAAAAAAAAAAACACTACGGGTATAATCACAGATGGTCAAATTAGGAAACTTAATTCAAAAAACATATATTTTGATTCACTACAAGTAAAAGATGTAATGACAAAAAATCCGATTAAAATTGAAAAGAATACTTTAGCGACTAAAGCTTTATCAATTATGAATGAAAAGAAAATTACAAGTTTATGTGTTTTTAATAAAAAAAAAAAATCAGTAACAATTGGTATCATTCACGTACATAATATTTTGAATAAAAAGATATACTAAATTTAATGATAACGAAAAGTATTATTCAATATTCATTAGTAATATTACTAATAATTTTAAGTATTTTTTTTTATAAAGAATATATTAGTTCAGAGAAAAGATTAAGTGAGAAACCCTCAGAAATTGATAAAAATATTGAAAATTCTGTTAAATTAGACGATAAAAAAGTATCAAATACTATTGAAAATTTAAAATACGTTTCCAAAGATTTGTTAGGAAATACCTATATCATTAATGCAAAATCAGCTGAGGTACAGGAAGATAAATCAGACCAGGTCCAACTTGAAGAAGTGCTTGCAAAAATTATTCAGCAAAATGATGAGATAATTTATATAAATTCAAAATTTGCTGATTATAATAGAGAAAATAATAATACCATATTCAAAGAAAATGTAAGTGTACAATATGGTAATCAAATAATTAATTCAAATATTATAAATCTTAATTTTTCAAAAAATTTAATAGAAATACAAGAGAATGTTTATTATAAAAACAAAGATGCTAATATTAAAGCTGATAAAATTGAAATAAATTTTGAAAGTAAAAAATTAAAAATTTCAATGGATAAACAAGAGGATAAAGTAGAAATTTTTGGAAAATATTAATTATGTCAGTCATAAAAAAATTTCGAATTAAAAATTTTAAACAAAAAAAAGAACTTTTAAGACTTGAAAGGATATCTTTGCATTTTGGAAAAAGAAAAATCTTAGAAGATCTGACTTTCAGTTTAAATCAGGGTGAAATTTTAGGATTATTAGGACCTAACGGAGTTGGAAAATCAACTATTTTTAATGTTATAATCGGTTTACTAAAACCAACTTATGGTTCTATTCATATTGAGGGTAAAAATGTAATAAATGAACCAATATTTAGTAGAACTAAAAGATACAAAATAGGCTATGTGCCTCAGTATGGTGGCTATTTTCATGACCTTACTTTAAGAGAAAATTTAAATGCAATAAGTGAGGTGGTTATTGAAAATAAAAAATTAAGAGATGAAAAAGTAAATTTATTAATTTCTAAATTCGAACTAGAAGCATTACAGAATATTAAAGCAGAGTTTTTATCAGGAGGTCAAAAAAAACGTTTAGTTATTTCTCTAGCTTTGTTAAGCAATCCAAAAATATTACTACTTGATGAACCTTTTGCTGCTTTAGATATAATGACGATTAAGAATCTTCAACAAATTATTGTTGATTTACAAACTCATAATAACATTTCTATCATTCTATGTGATCACCAAGCTAGAGATTTATTATCATGTGTTGACTTAGCTATAGTGCTTTCAAATGGAAAAGTTATTGCAAAAGATACTCCTAATAATTTAATAAGAAATATTGATGCTCAAAATGCGTATTTTGGAGATTCTTTCAAAATTAACTAAGAGTTGAAAAATGCGTGTTATAAAAATTAAGAATAAAATTAAGAAATTTAATAAAGTTTTATCAATCGAAGGAGATAAAAGCTTGTCTATAAGATGGGCACTTATCGCTTCTCAATCAGAGTATAAATCTAAATCAATTAACTTATTACTTTCACAGGATGTAATAAATACTTTAAAATGTCTAAGAAAACTTGGTGTTAAAATAAAGATAAGAAAAAATTTTTGTGAAATAAATGGCGTGGGATTAAATGGGTTTAAATATAAGAAAAACTTGATTTTAGACGCTGGAAACTCAGGTACTCTAGGTAGGCTTATCTTGGGTCTTTTAACTCATTCAAATAAAACAATTAAATTAAAAGGTGACCAAAGTTTATCAAAGAGAGACTTTTTAAGGATTATTAAACCTTTAAAGAAGTTTGGAGCAGAATTTAAAAGTAATTTTGGAAAACTTCCAATCACAATAAAAGGGACAAGTGATCCTCATCCAATAGTCTTTAATGAGACAAGAGGATCTGCTCAAGTCAAAAGCTCTGTGATGCTAGCAGCATTGAATACAAATGGTGAAACAATAATTAAATCAAAAAAATCAAGAAATCATAGTGAACTTCTTTTCAAACATTTAAAATTACCAATTAAAGTTTTAAAAAAAAGAGATTATGATCTTATAAAAATTAAGGGTAAAAAAAAAATACCTGCATTAAACTACAAAATACCATCTGACATAAGCTCATGTGCTTTTTTTATAGTGCTTACTATCTTATCGAAAAATTCTAAATTAATAATTAGAAATGTTAATATAAATCCATCAAGAGTAGGTATTTTGTACATTCTTAGTATGATGGGAGCTAAAATACAAAAAATAAATTTAAGAAACTACAAGGGTGAAAAAATAGCGGATTTAATTATTAAAAGTACAAATAGAATTAAACCTATAAATTGTCCCTCTAAACTTAATAGTTCTGCGATAGATGAATTTTTACTAATATTTCTTGTAGCAGCAAAAGCAAAAGGAATTTCTTATTTTAAGAATTTATCTGAATTAAATGAAAAAGAGAGTCCTAGATTGAAATGGGGCTCTAAAATTCTTAATAAAATGGGAGTAAAAAATGTTTTGACTGATAAAAGTATTAAGATCTATGGAAATCCTAATTTAGAAATTAAAAATAAAATAGTTATTAAAAATTTTCTTAAGGATCATAGAGTTTTTATGACCTCTACTATAGCGGCATTGATTTTTGGAGGTAACTGGTCTATAGCCAATAAAGACGCTATAAATACGTCTTTTCCGACTTTTTTAAAAAAAATTAAGTATTTAGGAGGTAAAATACACTAAATTCTCTGTTGATCTTATCTTTAAATTTATCTAAAAGGTCAAAGTTTTTAAAACTATAAAAACAGAAACGAACAAAATTAATGGAAGTATATAAAGATCTATCAAACCCAGCATCTAAAGAGTTTGAAAATTTATTAAATAATCAACTTTCGAAAATCACTATCGAAGAAGGTAAAATTATTGAGGGTAAAGTGAATAAAATCACTGAAAAGTATATTTTTCTATACATACCAAACTTAAAATCTGAACCAGTTTTAGACATTAATGAATTAAAAACAATGGGATTAAGTGATAAAATTAAAATTGGTGAGACAATACCAGTATTATTAGAAAAGATAGAAGACAAAAATGGGGATGTGGTTGTATCTGCTAGCAAAGCTCAAAAAATTAAAGGTTGGGATAAATTAGTCGAGGCCTATGAAAAAAAAGAACCCATTATGGGAAAAATTGTATCCAAATGTAAAGGTGGATGTATAGTTGAGCATTTGGAAACAGGGTCGCTAATGTTTTTACCAGGATCACAAATAAGTGACAAACCTTTAAAAGATATAAGTCATTTGATGAACGAACCACAAAAATTTGCTTTGATTAAATTAGACAAAATAAGAGGTAATGCTTGTGTTTCTCGAAAAGAAATAATTTCATCTTTCAAAAAAGAGGATAAAGCAAAGATTGTAGAAAAATATAAAATTGGTGATGTGATTAAGGATGCTGAGGTGAAAGGTTATAGTTCATTTGGCTGTTTTTTTAATGTCAATAATGAATTAGATGTATTGGTACATCTACAAGAAATATCTTATAGCAGAGTAAATCATCCTGAAGAAGTTTTTAATATTGGTGAAAAACATGATCTTAAAGTTATAAGCATTGATAAAGAAAAATTACAAATTGGTTGTTCAATTAAACAACTGTCTCCTGATCCTTTTGAGCATGTTGAGAATTATGAATTGAATAAAGTTTATAAAGCAAAGGTCGTAAAGATCATAGACTTTGGAGCATTTTGTGAACTAGAGCCAGGTTTGACAACTTTATTGCACTCAAGTGAATTGAGTTGGACCAAAAAAAATGCTTCTGCAAAGAAAATGTTTAAAGTTGGAGATGAAATAGATTGTGTTATCACTGAGATTGATAAAGACAAAAGAAGGATCGCAATTTCATTTAAACAAGCAAAAGAAAATCCTTTTATTACTTTCGAAAAAAAATATCCAGTTGGAACAATAATTGAGGCGGAGGTAGTTAATAAAAATGAATATTCTTTATTTGTGAGTGTAAAAGATTTAGATGTTGATGCTTTTTTACATTGTAATGATTTAACTTATCTAAATAATGGAGAAGAAGAATTAAAAAAATATGATATCAAAGATAAAATTAAAGTTAAGGTTTTAGAAATTAAAACTGAAGATCAAAAAATTAGGGTAGGATTAAGACAAACTCAACCGGATCCATTAGATTGGTTTAAGGATAAAAAATTAAACCAAATTATTACAGTGAAAATCATCTCTACTGATAACAAAGGTCTTATTGTAAGGCCAGAGGGATGTGAGATGGACTTTAATATTAAGAAAAATCAAATTGCAATTAGTGCTGCTGATGCCCGACCTTCAAGATTCACTGGTGGTGAAAGAATTGATTGTGCAATTGCAGATTTAGATTTGGAAAAAAGAAAAGTTACTCTAAGTATTAAACTATTAGAGGAAATTCAGAAAAAAGAGGCTTTAGATAAGTATGGAGCTGAGGGATCTGGAAAGAATTTACCTTTTTCATCATTGTCAGATGATTTAGATAAAAAGAAAGAAAAATAATATAAGTATTTAAATTGGCTATTGTAAAATCAAAGCTTTTAAAACAACTTTCAGAAAACTATCCAAATTTTTTAAAAAAAGATTTAGAAAAATTCACAAATATTATTTTTGATGAAATAAAAAGAACTTTAAAAAGAGGAGAGAGAATAGAGCTTAGAGGGTTCGGAGTATTTTCAACAAATATTCAAAAATCTCGGATATCTAGGAATCCTAAAACTGGAGAAAAAGTAAATACACCAGAAAAAAAAACAATTCACTTCAAAATGTCAAAAGATTTGTTTAAAATTTTAAATGATGAAAAAAAATAAAGTATTTGTTGCTTGTGACAGCGCTAATATTTTAAAAATAAAAAAAATCATTAAAGAAACACAAAATAAAAAATTAAGAATTGGATATAAATTTGGATTAGAATTTTTAAATTCAAAATATGGGAGAAACTTTTTATCTAAGATAAAAAATAAGATAATATTCGCAGATCTTAAAATCCACGATATTCCGAATACTTGTTTATCAACTATTAAAGCGATGAAAGATTTAAATATAAATTACTTAACTATTCATATTAGTTCTGGATTAGAGGCTTTAAAAGCCTGTAAAAAAATATCAGGAAAAACAAAATTAATAGGTGTCACAACATTAACTTCTTTAAATAATAAATCTTTAAAAGAAATTGGTTACAGCAAAAATATTAATCAACTTGTATCTCATCAAGTAAAATTGGCAAAAAAGGCTAACTTAGATGCTGTTGTGTGTAGTGCGCATGAAGTAAAGATTGTTAAAAAATTCTTCAAAAAAGAAATCATTACCCCAGGAATAAGATTTAATAATAAAGCAGATGATCAAAAAAGAGTTCTTACTCCAAAACAGGCATACAAAAATGGCAGTGATTGGCTTGTAATAGGAAGGCCTATAACAAAAGGTAACATAAAAAAGAATATCCAATCATTAGTTGATCATTTAAGCAAATGATCAGAGATTTAAAAATTTGTGGGATCTCAGATCCTAAGACTTTGAATTATATTTTAAATCATCCACATCCACCAAAATTTATTGGTTTCATCACAAATTACACAGAGAGTAAAAGATATGTTAAATACGAAAATTTAAAAAATTTGGTAAACGTTAATAAGAAACAGTCTAATTTTGTCTCAGTGCTTGTAAGTCCAACGAATGAATTACTAGAGAAAATTAAAGATCTTAATTTTGATTATTACCAACTTTATGATGTTGACCCTGTCAGAACTTTTGAAATCAAAACAAAATACAAAATTAAGATAATTTCAGCACTTACGATTTCAAATAAAGAGGATGTAGATAAATATAAAGATTATCTAAAAATCTCAGATATAATTCTTTTTGACTCAAAAGGTTACCATAAGTCTGAGAGCTTTGATCATAATCTATTAGAACAGGTGCCTAATGAAGTAAATAAAATGATTGCAGGAAATATTCAAATAGATGATATTCCTAATTTTAAAGATAAAGACTTCATAATTGATTTATCTGGATCAATTGAAAGTAATGAAGGAAAAAAAGATATTAATAAAATTGATAGATTATTGAGATTATTTGCAAAACCATGAAACTTAAAAAAGGAATACCAGTTATAGATCAAGGCGATAGACTTGGATTTTGGGGTGGTAAATTTGGAGGAAATTTTGTCCCTGAAACATTGAAAAAACCTATAGAAGATTTAGAAATACTTTTTAATAAACTCAAAAAAGATAGAAATTTTATTAACGAGAGGGATAAATATTTTAAAAATTGGGTTGGTAGTCCTACTCGTTTTATCAAATTAGAAAATTTAACAGAGTATGTGGGTGGGGCTCAAATTTGGTCTAAAGTTGTATCTGATGCAAACGGAGGCGCACACAAAATTTATAATGCAACTGTCCACTGTTTACTTGCAAAACGTTCTGGAAAAAAAGTAATTTGTGGAGACACTGGTGCTGGGTATGCAGGTAAAATGTTAAGTATGGCAGCCAAAAAATTTGGATTAAAATGTAAAATTTTCATGGGTGCAAAAGATATTCAAAGGCAACAACCCAATGTAAGAGCGATGAAAAAAAATGGGGCGGAGGTTATTCCTGTATACTCTGGAAGTCAAACTCTCGTAGATGCAGTGTCTGAGTGCATGCGTTATTGGGTTGCAAATTGTGATAAAGTGGCAATGTGTGTTGGTAGCACTGTTGGCCCAGCAGTTTTCGTTCGTATCTGTGGATGGAGTACAAGTCAAATATCAAGAGAATTAAAAACTCAATTAGTTAATGAGTTTGGGTCAGTTCCAAAGAAACTCAAACTTTATAATTGTGTTGGAGGGGGAAGTTCTAGTTTTGGTTTTTGGAATGAGTTTATGGATTATGATAAAAAACAGTGTGAATTTATTGGTGTAGAAGCCGGTGGACCAGCAAAAAGTAAAAAACATGCAGCTCCACTAACATATGGATCTAAAATAGGAATTCTTCATGGTGCAGCACAATATGTAAATCAAAATACTGATGGTCAAATAGAAGAAACAGAGTCAATTTCTGCTGGACTAGATTATCCAGGTATTTCTCCACTTCATTGTTTTCTTAAAGACACAAAAAGAGCAAGATACACTGCGGCGAGTGATGAAGAAGCTTTAAGAGCATACAAACTGGTAACAAAGTTTGAAAAATTAAGACCTTCCTTGGAACCAAGTCATGCTTTCTCAGTTGCAATAGCAGAGGCAAAAAGATTTAGTGAGGATACAATTGTTGTAGTAAATAGTTGTGGGGATGCTTACAAAGATCGAGCAATAATAGAGAGAAGATTGGGAAAAAAATATGTCTAATCCAATAAGTTATGCATTTAAAAAAGCTAAAAGTGAAAAAAGGCCTGCTCTGTTAACTTATACCGTAGCTGGAGATGATTCAAAAAAACAATCCTTGGAAATATTAAAATCAATCTCCAAAAAGGTTGATATATTGGAAATTGGTGTACCTCACAACACTCCAGTTGCTGATGGAAGTCAAATTCAAACAAGCTCATATAGAGCAATCAAAAATGGAATTAAGGTAAATGATATTTTTAAAATTGTAAAAGATTTTAAAAAATTTGATAAGTATAAACCAGTTATATTGATGGGGTACTATAATATGATCTTTCAATATGGTGAAAATGAATTTTTAAAAAAATGTCAAATTTCAGGAGTAAATGGATTAATAGTTGTAGATTTGCCTTGGCCTGAAAATAAGAAATTTGCAAGTAAATGTAAAAAAAAATCAATATTTTTTATTCAACTACTATCACCGACTACTACTAAAAATAGGTTAAAAAAAATAATTAAAAACTCACATGAAATGATTTATTTCATATCTATGCTTTCTACTACTGGAGGAAAGCTTAAAGTTTCCTCTAAAGAAATATTGTCTAACTATGATAAAATAAAAAAAATCAACCCGAAAAAAAATGTTGTTATTGGTTTCGGTATCACTGAAAAAACTATAAAATCGCTTAAAAAAGCTGATGGTTTAGTTGTTGGCAGTGCTATTTGTAGGGAAATAACGAATTCTATAAAAAAAAGACAAAATCCGGTCACAAATGTTTATAATGTCGTAAATAGACTGAAAAATAAAATTAAATGAATTGGATAACAAAAATAATTAAAGCTGGTGAAAAAATTAAAACAGCTATACATAAAAGAGCAACAAAAGAAGAAATTGCAAAAAGTGATTGGACTAGTTGCTGTAAAGGACCAATTTTAAAAAAAGACTTAGAGGAAAATCTTTGGGTGTGTCCTGATTGCAATAAACACCACAGAATAAATCCAAAACAACGATTTGATATTTTTTTTGGAAAAAATAATTATGAAATTTTTAAAACACCAATACCAAAAGATGATCCACTTGATTGGACAGATTCTAAATCTTACAAAGATAGATTAAAAAGTGCGAGAAAAAAGACAGGACTAGATTGTGGTATGATGGTTGTTTCTGGTTCAATTAATAATATTAAAGTTACCGCAGTTGCATCAGACTTTGAATTTTTAGGTGCTTCAATGGCAGCTGCAGAGGGTGAGGCGTTTCTATATGGTATTCAACATGCCATCGAAAACAAAAATCCTTTTATTTGTTTTAGTTCTGGGGGAGGAATGAGAATGATGGAAAGTTTGATTTCATTATCTCAAATGACAAGAACAACGATGGCTATTAATGAATTAAAAAAAAATAATCTTCCTTATCTGGTTTGTTTAACGGATCCGACTGCTGGTGGAATTACAGCCTCTTACGCGATGTTGGGGGACTTACACATTGCAGAGTCAGATCACGCTTTAATTGCTTTTGCTGGAGCTCGAGTTATCGAAGGAACGGTAAAAGAAAGTTTGCCAGAAAATTTTCAAAGAAGCTCTTATGTTCAGAAAACTGGGTTTGTGGACTTAATTCTCGATAGAAAAGATCTTCAAGAAAAAATTGGGATTTTAATTTCAATTCTATTAAATAAGAAACCTGTTATAAGCACTGAAGAAAATGAAACTTCAGAAGATAGTCAGTCACTTACAAAAGCTGCATCCTAAAGAAATAGATTTAAGTTTAGATCGTATAAAAATTCTTTGTGAAAAATTAGGCAATCCTCAAGAAAAAATAAAAGCAATATCAGTGGTAGGAACAAATGGTAAGCAATCTACCATTAATGCAATTTTTTCGATTCTCAAAGAAGCAAAAGTAAAATGCAATGTTTATACGAGCCCTCACATTCAAAAAATCAATGAGAGGTTTGTTTTTAATAATAATATGCTTCATGATGATGAATTAATTGATCTTTTTGAAGAAGTTGAAAAAATAAATGATCAAAATCCCTTAACTTTTTTTGAGGCTTTGTCTGCTTGTTATTTCTATAAGGCTGCTCAATATCCCGATAATATTAATTTAATAGAGGCAGGTTTGTTTCATAGGTTTGACGCAACTAATATTCTAAAAAATAATTTAGCAAGTATTGTATGCTCTATTAGTAAAGATCATCTTGATTGGTTACCAAAGGATCAACAAACTATTAAAAAAATTGTATTTGAAAAAACATCTTCTCTTTTAAATTCTAATATAATTGTATCTAAACAAAGCTCGGTTAAAACAACTGAAAGTATCAAAAAATCAATTTCACAAAACTTATCTAATAAATTGTTTTTTAATGAAGATTATAGTTATTCTAACGGAGAAAATGGTTTTTTTTATTATGAAGATAAATTTGGTGGCTTAAAACTACCGTTACCAAATATTCTTGGACAATTTCAGTTAGAAAATATTTCAACAGCAATAGCAACAATAAGACAGTTAAATTTAGAAGTTAAAGATGATGATATAAAAAATGCTATTACTAAAATTGAGAGTATTGGCAGATTACAAGAAATAAAGTCTGGAAAAATTAAAAATCTAATCAAAAATAACCGATTATTGTTAGATGGAAGTCATAATGAAGATGGCGCAAGAGTTTTAAATGAATATCTCCAAACCTTAGATTGTAATAAGCATTTTATTATAGGAATGATGTCTAATAAAAATCATGAAGAATATATTAGCCACTTTAAAGATATTTCGTCTCTAACCACTGTTGATATCCCTAATCAGCAAAATGCTATCAGTGGTAAAAAATTAAAAGAAAAATTTCAAAATGTTTTTAATGCTAAATACGAGAACAATATTGAGAAAGCAATTAAGTCCTTAACACTTAAAGAAAATGATATATTAATAATTACAGGATCTTTGTATTTAGCTGGCGAAATATTAAACTTAAATTAGATATTTTTTTCTAAAAACTCTTTCATATGACTTTCTGGTACGCCACCAACTTTTCTATCAACCTCAACACCTTTTTTATAGATTATCACTGTTGGAACACCTCTTATTCCCGCAGCACTTCCAGTATTAATACCACCATCTTCTATATCAGCATAATAAAAACCAGCCTTGTCTTTATACTCAACCGCAAGCTTATCCATAATTGGTTTTAAAGACTTACAAGGGCCACACCAAGCAGCACTAAATTGAATTACTGAAACATCTTCACTTTTAATTTTGTTTTCAAAATCTTCATCTTTAAAATCTATAAGCATAAATCCTTTCTATTAATTTGTTTATTAAAGTCAACTAGGCAATTTCATATTTCTTTTCAATAGACATGATAAAATCATTTATTTCCTCTAGTTTATTTAATTCATTTTTATCATCCCTTTTATCTGCTTGATCTCTCAAATAGTCGATTTCATTATATGCCATATTTACCGTTTGCCACTTCTCCTTGTTCTTACTTAGTATACGTCTAGCAATTTCACTCTTAATATTTTTAAATAAATCAGGTGGTAAAATTTGCGGCGCTTCCTGATAAATAATTTTTTGTCCAAACCAACTACATCTTTTGTCTGTAAATTTATCTAGTAATCTCAACTTATCTTCCCAAGTTGAATTATGCCAGGTTTTAAAAAGAGCAGTATCTTTATTAGGAATAAATTTTTCATACAAAGTTTCTTCAGGTAACAAATCTTCCTGGGTTTTAGTTTGCTCTTTTTCCTCTGCTGCCTCTCTATTTATAATTTGTATATTTTTACAAAAATTTTCATTATTTCTAACCATTTCCGCTCTTCTTTTTATTGTCTCTAAATCTAGGTCTGAATAAGGTTTTTGTTTTAAGGCAAACTCTTTGTCCAAAATTACTGGGGCTTTATTAGTTTTTAAAACTCTTAAGGGTTTTGGACTATATTTTTTAAAAATATCTCTTAATTGATTTACTGTTAAGTTTAATAGTGGTTCAGGATCTCTTCTTAAATCCCAAACATATCCCCACGATGCGTAAGATGGATGAAAACAGTGATTAGGATGTAGTGTGCTAGTGAGATACATCATATTTCTACCCTTCACATTTTCAAAAATAGAATATATGCCTTCATTTTTTAAAAACGTTTCTACGCTTGTTTTAGTTGATGTTTTTAAAAATGTTTCCCAATTTTCTTTATGTTTATCTTTAATAATTCGAAGTACTTTTAATGAATTTTGAGCATCAACGTAGGCAGTGTGGCTTGCTGAAGTGTCAAAACCTTGCATTCTTGATAAAGATTCTAATGCAAGGCTAGGGTTACCTGCTTCCGTTAATTCTGTTTTTAAAGTTTCAGAATTTAGTGTTTGAGCTGCCCTAGCTATGTGTAAACCATCATGTTCACTATTAGGCGATGAGTGAGTAGCGTAAGGATAGCGATTGCCCTTAAAAAAATTGAAATGAAACATTCTCCGGTCAAAATTTAGATTTGACCAACCCATAAACATTGCTGGAGCACATTTAGAGAAAAAGTTTTCAACAGCGCCTAAAAAGTCATAATGTGAATAATTGCCTTTAGTTAATAAATCAATGCTAGTTGAATTAACAAGTAAAGCCTTTGCACTTGGCACCTCACCTTCTGGCATTCGCCCTCTAATATTTAGTTTTCCAATTTCTCTTAAATTTTTATCAACTACAACAGCTCCAACTTCTATTATGGATCCCCATATTGTTGAATTTGTTGTTTCTGTATCGTAAATTACAATCTTATCCATTTTTTATTAAACTAAATTATTCATTTCATTAAATTTTTTTAATCTTCCTAAAAACAAGTTTTGATATGTTATTAGTTCAGTCCCTTGAATTTTAAACTCTTGAAATAAATTATCCACTGTACAAACTAGAATAACACATGCATTGATATTTGAATTGTAAACAACATTATGTGCTAAAGAATAAGCAGCAGTTTGTAAAAACCAAGAGTCTATGTACTCAGCTTTTTTTGGTTTGTTAGACTGTTTAAAATCAATTATTGTTTCCTTTCCCTCATAAACACCCACACAGTCTGCTGTGCCCGCATATCTTTCAGGATAATGCATAGTACACTCCACACCAAATATTTCTTCTAATCTGTTTGCTAGGCCTTTATCAATGATTTCTTTTGCCATTTTTTTATATTGCTCATCGTCCTCAAAGAAACTTAAATTTTCTCTCCCCAAAAGAAAAGACTCTAAATAGCTATGCATTTGGGAACCTCTGCTACTTGCTGCCTTTGTTATAGCTTCAGCTTCTTTGTGACCAGTTCTCTCTCTCCAATTAGCTAAAGCTGCTTTATCTTCCTCGGATTTTGTTGCATCAAGTATTGAGGTTACACTCGGTAACTTTGCTTCTCCTAATACATATCTTCTTATTCCATCTTCTGTAGCTCTTGAACTTGTAGGATAGTCATATTTTTTGTTCCAACGCATGTGATTTCTTATAGTCGGTATTATCTGAAAAAAGAAATTATTTTTTGACTTGTTTATTCCTTTCAACAAAACTCTCAACGTTCTCTGTTAGAACAGCTTTTTCAACTTGCTCGGGATCTTTTATATTTTCTAAAGTTCTAGTAATTGATCTTGCATCTTTTCCAAAACTATCAACAACTGTCATGGCCTCTTCAAGTTTTTTTCTTAATTTATAAATATTATCAAAATGACTAGAAAATCTCGTACTTATAGTTTTTAAATGATCATAAATCTCAGTTGCGTGTTTTGAAATTTTAAGAGACTGAAAGCCCATGTGTAAAGACTGTAAATAAGCTGAAAGAGTATTTGGTCCACAAATTACTATTTTATATTTTTTCATTAATTCTTGAGTTAATAGCTCTTTAGTGCTTGGGTCTTGATACTCAGTTAGTTCTTTATAAAGACTTTCTGTAGGAGCGTACACTATTGCAAAATTTGAAGTTTTAGGTGGAACAATATATTTTTCCATGACACTTTTTGCTTTAGCCTTAAATGCGCTTGCTAATTTTGTTCTAGCATCAGCAACTGCCTTCTTATCATCTGCCTCGTGCGCATCTGTAATTGCCTTAAATTTTTCTACTGGAAAATGAGAGTCCACCGGAACCAAAACATCTCCTTGAAGCTTGATTGCAAATTCCACGTTTTCACTCGTATCTTCTTTCATTTTGACATTTGTCATATATTGAGACGCAGGTAATAAATCTTTAATTAGAGCATCCAAAGAATACTCAGCTAGAGTTCCATATTTTTTGACCCCTGCTAAAATTTTAGTAATTCCCTCTTGACTTTGATTTAAGAGCTTTACTTGCTCATTAAAATTACCAACCTTCTCATCAACTTTAGTAAGTGCCTCGGTCATATCCTTTGTAACCCCAGTTGACAAAGAGTTAAATGAGGTAGACATCGAACTTAGAGATGTATTGATTGTAGAGTTTAAGCTATCTTTTAATCTAATAATTTCCGCATTCAAATTTGCTATTTCATTAGTCTCATCAGCTCTGTTCTCTTTCTTGGACTTTATATTTAAATACAAAATAGCCAAGATTGCTCCAAACATTAAAATCAAAATTAGTAATAAAATTGTGTCCATGATTCGTAACTTGTATTATAAGGGATTTTTATGGAATTATATCTTATTTTGAAAATTATTTTTGGAATAGGGGTTCTAATAGCTACTTATGCAATAATAAGAAATTTAGATATCATCAAAATTATTCTCAAATACTTTAAAGACAAATTACTTGGAAAGTAATTTAACAAAATTTTTTAAACCCTTTTTTTTACTATTTTTTTTTGAAATAAAAATACAAGCTTGAGATTTTAAGATTTCTCCATCTTTCAATATACGTAGGTTATTCGCTCTAAGAGTCTCACCTGTAGATGTTATATCTGTTATTAATTCAGCTGAACCAGTAGAAGGGTACGCTTCGGTTGCTCCTAAACTATCAACCAATTTAAATTGGGTGACACCTTTGGAAAATAAAAAATCTCTGGTTAAGTTAGGATACTTAGTTGCAACTCTTAATCTTTTTTTCTTTTTATCTCTAAATTCAAATGCAATTTCCTCTAGATCGGCTATGGTTTGAACATCGATCCAAGGACCCGGTATAGCTATAACCAAATTAGCTTTTCCAAAATTTAGTTTTTCAATAACATTTATTTTATTTTGGGTATTTATCTCACTTTCTTTTAATAAATCAAAACCTGAAAAGCCAATATCTAAAGAACCATCTCCCAATCTCTCAATAATTTCTCTAGCGTGCAAATATAAAATTTTTACATTTGATTTATTTTTTATTGAACCTATCAAATCTCTTTCCCCTCGCTCAGAAATAAGCTTTAATTTTCTTTTAGTAAAAATTTTTAAAACATCTTTTCTTAACCGACCCTTACTAGGTATTCCTATATTAATTAAATTTTTCATAATTGATAATTTAAGTTAAGAGCAGCACCAACAGCTGGTATCTGCTTTTTTGAGCCAAGATCAGAAATTAATTTGTCATAACGACCACCATTGCAACAATTAATAATTTTCGACTTTGATTTGATGTCTATTTTAAAAACTATGCCAGTGTAATACTCTAATTGTCTACCAAAGGCAGTTGAGAAAACTACATTTAATTTAGATATTTTGTTTTTTGAGATAGGAAAATATTTCTGATCAACAAAAAGATTTATTTTATGTTTTTTAAAAAATTTATTTAACTCCTCTGCAGCTTTATTTATTGGACATTTAATTTTCAAAAAATCTTTAATGATTTTCGATGTATTACTTCCCTTACTTGCTTTTCTTGGATCCTTAATCTTTTTATCAAATCTTTCTAAAATTTCTTTTAATGTTCTACCTGCAACAATAGATGATTGATCATCCTTTAACATTTTTAAATATCTTCTTTTATCAACCTCAACAATAGTTGGATCTACATCAGAATTTGTCTCTAATCTTTTTAATAAATCACTGAAATAGTCTTCTCGCCAAAAATGTCTTGTAAGTCTTAATTTCCATCTTTTTGGTATATCTAATTTAGATATTAAAAGATTAAAAATTTCCACATTGCCAATAGTAAGAGTACCTGAAGAATATTTTAGATCTTTAAGTGATTTAAGTGACGTATCTATTATTTCTTTGTCATCTTTTTTTTCATCTTTTGATCCTATAATCTCAAAACCAACCTGATTTCGAATTATAGAGTCCTTTTTATTTTGAGATTTTCTATAAGCCTGTCCGCTATAAAAAATTTTTTCTTTACCCTTTAAATTGTTTTCTAAATATCGAAGACAGGACACAATGGTAAGGTCAGGTCTCAAACATAATTCATTACCTTTCTGATCTGTGAATGAAAAAATAAATTTTCTAAAACTTTCACCAGATCTTTGAACTATATGATTAGTCTCAATAACTGATGGTAATTCAATATATTTAAATCCTTTAGACTGAACTGATCTAAGGATTTTGTTAGATAAATTTTTTGATTTCATTTATTAAATTTTCTTTTGGAAATGTAATTTGATTATTCTCTCCTTTAGCCCCAAGTAGATTTTTTAATATTATTTTATTATCTTTAAATTCATTTTCACCGCAGATAACTGCGACTGGACATTCTCTTTTGTTAGCATAAGTAAGTTGCTTACCTAGATTTTTTTTACTATCCAAAAATATTTCAGAATTAATATTATTTTTTCTTAAATTGTCTAAAATTTCGTAATAATTTTTTAAATATTTTTCATCCATTACACAAACAATAACTGGATTTTGTGTGTCAACTTCTACTAGATTTAATTGCATCATTGCAAATAGCAATCTATCAACACCAATGCTTACACCTGTCCCTGGAATATCTACACCCTTAAATCTTGAAATTAATTTATTATACTGTCCACCTGAGCAGATACTTCCAATATCAACTTCCTTGCCTTTAATATTTTTTGCTTTAAAATTCAGATTGGTCTCAACACAAAACCCATCATAATAATCTAGGCCTCTAACTATCGTAAAATTAGTTTTTACTTGATCAAAGTAATTTCCAAATTTTAAAACTTCAAATAATTCCTCTAATTCTTTAATGCCCTCTTGGGTAATAGGATTTTTAAAATTTTCTTTAAGTTCCTTCAAATCCTTAATCTTTAAAAAATTTAAGATTTTAGAAACTTGATCATCACTTAGGTTTGCTCCTTTTGTTATAGCTCCGCTTTTATCTTTTCTTTCTTTTTTTAATAATTCTTCAACACCCTTTAAACCAAACCCAGGTTTATCGAGTTTGTCTATAGCTCTCATTACTTTGATTTGTTTACCTTTTTCAATTTTTAAATCTTCAATTAAACCTTGAACGATTTTTCTATTACTGACATTGATAGTAAACTGATCATTTTTTAAACCACAATCTATCAATGTATTTGAGATCAAATTACACAACTCGGCATTAGCTTGGGCTGAATTAACGTTTCCAACTATATCACAATCTGCTTGAGTAAATTCCCTATACCTAGCATTTCCAGATTTTTCATTTCTGAATACATTTTGAATTGCGTATCTTTTATATATTGAAGGAAGCTCTTGATTATTCTGTGCAACAAATCTAGCAAGTGGACTTGATAAATCATATCTTAAAGTAATATTCTTTTCACCATCATCAAATGTAAACACATCAGACATAGGATTATTCTTGTCCTCTGCAAGAAAGGAGCCTATATTTTCACTAATTTCAAACGATGGTGTTTCTAATGGATCAAATCCATATTTAGTAAAATTTTTCTCAATAACCCTTAATAGTTTTTTTTTGAGAAGTAATTTTTTATTCCATCTATCTTCAAAACCTGAGGGTAATCCAGGAATTAATTTGTTTTCTTTATTCATTTTTTGGTACCTTGAGTAGGTTACGCTCCTACGACTTCGGATCCACAAACCGACGTGATACTATTTCACCATCAAGGCATATCCTTTTTTGTTTTATCTTATTTTGTTGATATTTAAAATTATAATATATGAGATTATTCGCTAGCTTTAGCCAGCATGGAAATGAGCGTGCACACCTCTATTAGTTCCTCTAAAAGTAGGTCTTAGAGTACCCGAGCTTATTCTGTAATTAATTTCTTTTTTATTCATGGACGGCGTTTTAGACAAAAATAGAAATTATTCAACCCTAAAAAGAAAAGGACGATTTCTTATTTCTAAGAAAACGCCCTTGTAAAATATTTTTATTAATCTAATTTTTTTAAATTTACTGCGGAAGGACCTTTTGGACCATCTTCTAATGTAAATTCTAGTTTGTCTCCTTCATTTAGAAATCTCATTCCAGCAGCTTTTACAGCGCTAGCATGAACAAAAGCGTCTTTTTCCTTATCGTCTCTTTCTATGAAACCATAGCCTTTTTTACCATTAAACCATTTAACTTTTCCTTGAATTGTACTCATCTTTTTACTCGTCCTTTTGTTATTTATTTAAAATAGAAGTTAATTTCTTTGTATATTAATTTCAAGATGTTTTGATGGTGCCTCGGGAAGGATTCGCACCTCCGACACAAGCCTTTTCAGGGCTCTGCTCTACTCCTGAGCTACCGAGGCAATAAATTAACCCCTAAAGATTATTCTGCCTTTAGTAAGGTCATAAGGTGTCATTTCTACAGTCACACTATCACCTTGCAATACTCGAATTCTGTTTTTTCTTAATTTGCCTGCCGTGTGTGCAGTTACTACATGACCATTCTCAAGTTGAACTCTAAACATGGCATTAGGCAATAAGTCAGTCACTTTACCTTTAAATTCAAGTAAGTCTTGTTTTGACAAATTTATTTTCTCCTAATTCTTTTTTTTACAGATTGAGCATGTCCTGCTAACCCCTCATAATTTGCAAGAGTTATAACTGATGGCCCAAGACTTTCAATACCCTTTTTTGATAAGTTTATGTAAGAAATTCTTTTATAAAATTCATTAACACTTATTCCACTTGAATATTTTGCAGACCCATTGGTTGGTAATATATGATTTGATCCAATGTTATAATCTGTCATAGCCATAACAGCGTATTTACCTAAACATATAGAACCAGAATTTTTAATTTTTGGTATAAAAGATTTATAGTTTTTAACATTTAATTCCAAATGCTCAGGTGCAATTTTATTTACAATATTAATTATTTTACTTTCTTTGGCTACATACATTAAAATTCCATTTCTCTTTAAACTTTTTTTTGCTACAGACTTTCTTGGAATACTTTTTAATTGTTTTGAAATTTCTATTTGAACTCTATGAATTAAGTTTTTGTCTTTTGAAATCAGTATACATTGTGCATGAGGATCATGTTCTGCTTGACCAATTAGATCACTAGCAGCCCACTCAGGATTTGAAAATTTATCACAAACAATCGTTATTTCAGAAGGTCCAGCAGTCATACCCTCTATACCAACATCTCCAAAAACTTCTTTTTTTGCAGCTGTCACATATGAATTACCAGGTCCAACTATTTTATCAACTTTTTTTATCTTTTTAGTTCCATAAGAAACTGCTGCAACAGCTGAGGGACCACCAATGGAATAAATCTCTTTAATTTTACATTTCCGTGCTGCATATAAAACAGCAGGATTTTGATTTCCTTTTAAACCAGGGTTAATCATTACAATTCTTTTAACTCCCGCAACAATTGCTGGTATAGCATTCATAAGTACACTCGATGGATAAGATATTAGTGAACCAGGAACATAGATCGCAACAGACTCTAAAGGCAAATATCTATACTCAAGTTTATTTTTGAATTTATCCGTATAAGAAATATTCTTAAAATTTTGCAAAGAATGGAATTTATAAATTCGTTTATAAGCTATGTCGATTGCTTTCTTAACTTTGGGATTTAAAGATTTAATTAATTTAGAAATTTTTTTGGAACTTGGGATAATATTAGTATTTTGATTAAATCTTTTCTCATATTTAATTAGTGCTTTATCGCCATTCTTTTTAACATCATTAATAATATTAGTTACTGAAACTTTGTCAGATTTTATGCTTTTTCTTCTCCTAAGAAGTAAATAATCCAAATTTTTATCAAAATTTTTACTTTTACTATTTAATATTTTCATAATTATCTAATTTCATTTTGATCTTCAAGTCTCGCTTCTATGGTTTCTGTTGTCAAAGCAATATGAGCATTATTATTAAAAATAAGATTTATTTCATAATCGTCATTATTTTTCAAATAATCAATTCCAATTAATTGTAAAACTAAATCTTTGTTCGATTGATTTATGTTTTTTGATCTTACT
Source organism: uncultured Pelagibacteraceae bacterium (assembly GCA_902617625.1). GTDB lineage: Bacteria > Pseudomonadota > Alphaproteobacteria > Pelagibacterales > Pelagibacteraceae > Pelagibacter. The sequence goes on from CACMXJ010000001.1 coordinate 62,061, forward strand.
TTATCAACAAAGTCAAATCGGCAAATACTATTGATTTTCTTATCATCTTGATCAGTTTCAATTTTAGTTCTTTCAATTGATAATAAAAAAACTTTACTAGACTCGAGGAATTTAATATCTGTAACTTTAACTTTTGCACCTGAACTACATGCAGAAATCATTTGTAATCCCTCCTGATCATTTGCAATTATTTTTGCTAGGTATTTACTCATTATTTTAATCTCTTAATTTTAACACCAATTTTTTTTAATTTATTTTCAATATTTTCGTATCCTCTTTCTAAATGATAGACCCGTCCAACTACACTTTTACCATTTGCCACTATTGCTGCTAACACTAAAGCAACACTTGCTCTAAGGTCGCTAGACATTAGTTCAGCACCAATAAATTTGGTATTACCCTCAATAAATGCTTTGTTATTTTTAATATTTATTTTAGCACCTAATCTTTGCAACTCTGCAACGTGCATAAATCTATTCTCAAAAATACTTTCAGTTATAGAACTTTTCCCAATGCTCTTACACATTAATACCATTAATTGAGCTTGAAGATCTGTTGGGATACCTGGAAACTCTTTAGTTTTTATATTTTTAATAGATTTGATTTTATCAGGTCCTTTTATAAAAATTTTGTTATTAGTAATCTTTATTTTTGAACCAGCTTTTTTTAATAATTCTAATTCAGTATTAATTATCTTTGGTTCTAAATTTTTTATTTGTAAATTGCCTTTAGCAAGTGTTGCTGCTACACAAAATGTTCCTGCCTCTATTCTGTCAGCCATGACCGTGTGGGTAGTTTGATTGAGAGAATTGACTCCTATAATTGTACAAGTTCTTCCTGACCATTTTATATTTGCACCAGCTTTATTTAAAAATTGAGTTAAGTCTTTAATTTCAGGTTCAACTGCGCAATTCCTTAAGATCGTTTTACCTTTAGCCAAACATGCAGCAATTATTGAATTTTCTGTTGCACCAACACTTATTTTGGGAAACTTAATTGTTTTACCCTGTAGTCTTCCATTTGATTTCGCTAAGATATATCCATCCCTAATTTTATATTGCATTCCCAATTTTTTTAATGCACTTAAGTGATAATTCACAGGTCTTGCTCCTATTAAACATCCACCAGGTAAAGACGTTTTAGATTTATGAAATTTTGAAATTAATGGACCTAAAACCAGTATTGAACCTCTCATCGTTTTAACTAGTGAATAACTTGCAAAAGTTTTCATATTCTTTTTATTAATTATTTTTGCAGTTTTTCTATCTTTAGATAAAATTATTTTGGAGCCAAGAGATTTTAATAAATTTAACATGGTATTTATATCTCGTACTCTTGGTAAGTTTTTTATTGTTACTGGTTTAGTGAATAATAAGCTTGCTGCAAGAATTGGAAGAGAAGCATTTTTAGAACCTGAAATTGAAACTTTACCCTTGATTCTACAGGGACCATTAATCAGAAATTTATCCATAAATTACTTTTTTATTTTAGCAACCTGTATGGTGGTTTGTCCCTGATATTTTCCGTTTTTTGATTTATAAGTTGATTCTGGTTGAGTATCTGATTTAAAAAATAAAAATTGAGCAATACCTTCATTTGAATAAATTTTTGCAGGGTTAGGAGTTGTGTTGCTTAATTCAATAACAATATTTCCTTCAAACTCATTTTCAATTGGAGTTACATTACAAATAATTCCTGTTCTTGCGTAAGTGCTTTTTCCAACACAGATGCAAAGAACATCTTTTGGTATTCTAAAATATTCAATGGTTTTAGCTAGAACAAATGAATTTGGTGGAATTATACAGTACGGCCCCTTTCGCTCAATAAAGTTATCATCAGAGAAGTTTTTTGGATCCACCAATGAACTATTCACGTTTGTAAATATTCGATACTCATCAGAAATTCTGACATCATAGCCCATACTACTTAGGCCATAAGATATCTTTCCCTCAGATATTTGATGATCTAAAAATGGTTCGATCATATTATGCTCTTTGCACATTTTTTTTATCCAAGAATCTGGTTGGATAGACATTATTTATTTTTCTTTTTATTTTTTTTTTGAAATATTTTTCTTTTTTTTAAATTTTTTTTAAGAGCTAAACTTAGTCGCTCATTTTTGTCTTTTACAGTCATTCTTTATTTGGGTTTGTAAGAAAATCTAAGGTAATTGGTTTAGATGCATCTAATGCTTTATCTTTATTTTCATCTTTCTTTGGACCCTCTTTAGCTAAGCGTTTTGCTTTTTTTTCAGCAAGTTTTTTCTCTCTTTTAGCTTGCTTCTCCATAAGCTTAGCACTTTTTGTAGATTTATAATCGTAATGAATGCCCATAATATCTCCTGACTAGATATAAATCATATTTCGCTAAAAATTAAGGCAATATTTTGAAAAAAATGCTTTATTATTAATAAAATACAATTTGTGATTATTGCTCCTGTAGTTAAATGGCATAACAAGTCCTTGGTAAGGACTAGTTCCCTGGTCAGTACAGGGTGGGAGCACCATTATTTTCTATAAAATAATTTTCTTAATAGAATCGTAATTGAAACTAATACTAAGAAAGCCAAGATGGGAATATATATGTCAGGTGAAAATATAATATCAGTAATTTCAGGAACCTTAGTATTTTCCTCTATAACTTTTTCTAATCCCTCTCCAATTGAAACAGCTAAAAAAATTTGAGGAATTATTCCTATAAATGTAGCAAAGAAAAAATTTATTTTTTTAACATTAAATAATGTTGGTAGAAGACAGCTTAACTGCCAAGGAATACCACCAATAAATCTATAAATTAGTAAATAGATAAATTCTGATTTTTTGAATTTTATTTCAAGTGATCTAAATCTGTTTAAAAATTTTTCTCTTATAATATCTTTTAAAAAGTAGTTTCCAAAAATATATAAAAAAGTTGCACCAACGCTTAAACCTAAAACCACAATTAAAGTACCTATCCATTTACCTAAGATGAAACCACCTATAATTGCTACTGGGGATCCAAATCCTAATAATGGAAATACCCAGATAATTGTAAAAATTAAAAAAATTATTGACAGTGAAAACAAATTGGAATTTTTAAGCTCATTAAAATAAAGTCTATTATTTTTTATAAAATCATAAGATAATATTTCTTGAAGACTAAATTTAGAAAAAAATAAAAATAAAAAAACAATTATCAAAATTATGTAGGATAAACCTATGAATAATTTAATTTTTTTAGTTTTTTCCATTATTAAGTATCGTATTATAAAATGTTATATTTGCTATTTATATATTTAGTTATTATAAAGGTCGAAATTTTAATAAATTTAAATCATTAATATGAAGAGAACTTATCAACCTTCTAAAATTAAAAGAGCTAGAAAACATGGCTTTAGATCTAAAATGAAGACTAAAGGAGGCAAAAAACTTTTAGCTCGAAGAAGGGCTAGAGGTAGAAAATCTTTAACAGTCTCTGGTTAATCAATGAGAAGCAGACTTCTTGCTATTTCAAAAAATGAAGAGTTTCGTGAATTACTCAAAAGAAGAAAAAAATCCAACAAATACGTTGTAATATTTTTTGGTCATTTAGAAAATAAAACCAAGAGTAAATTAAATATTTCATTTGTAACAAAGAAAAAAATTGGAAATGCTGTAAAGAGAAATAAAATAAAAAGACGATTGAGAAACATTATGAATGAAGCCTTAAAAAAAGTATCAATAAATTTAAAATATTCATATCTTGTTATTGCTAAGCCAACTATGTTAAACAATGAATTTAAAATAATAAGAGAAACCTTGTTTCAGGATTTTGAAAAAATAAAATAATGAACATAATAACTTTTGTATTAATAAAGCTTATTAGAATTTATAAATATTTAGTTAGTCCTCTAACTGGTCATTCATGCAGATATTTGCCAACTTGTTCAGAGTACAGTATTGAGGCCCTAGAAAGGTTTGGTCTTTTAAAAGGTATTTTATTAATTTTTAAAAGAATTTTTTCTTGTCATCCTTGGAGTGCTGGTGGATTTGATCCTGTGAAAAAAGAAATGAAAGTGAAAAAATAATGGACTCAAAAAATACGATTGCAGCAATAGCCTTATCATCTGCAGTAATAGTTCTATACTCTCTATTCTTTGTTCCAGAAAAACCAGTTACAAGTCAAAATCTCACTGAAAAAAAGAAAATTGAACAAAGCTCTGACACTCCTAGTTTAGAGCAAGAAAAAAATATTATCCAACTTTCTAGAGAAGACGCTTTAAATGAGAGTGATAGGATTGAATTTGAAAATGCTAATGTAATTGGTACTATATCTTTAAAGGGTGCAGCAATAGATGATTTAACTTTTAAAAATTATAATGTTGAACTTGAGGGTGATGAAAAAATAATACTATTAGGACCTAGAAATATTAAAGAAGGTTATTTAATTGAAAGTGGATTCGTAACCTCTGATAAAAATATAGATATTCCTACATCTGAGACCATCTGGTCTATTAAAGGAAATAAAAAATTAACTGAAAATTCTCCAATTAAATTATCTTGGACCAATGATCAAGGAATTACCTTTGAAAAAGAAATTTCTTTAGATGATAAATATTTATTTTCAATTAAACAAAGAGTAATTAACAACACAAATGGAAAATATGACTTTTATTCTTATGGTCAAATTATAAGAAATGAGATCCCAGACATAATAGACTTTTTAATTCTTCATGAAGGATTAATTGCAACTTTAGATGATGAATTAATTGAGGAAGATTATGACGATATTCAAGAGAAAAAGTTTACAAAAACTGCTCAAAAAGGTTGGTTGGGTATAAGTGATAAATATTGGATTACTTCAGTAATACCTCCACAGAATAAAGAGTTTAAAACAACATTTGATTATAAAGATAAATTTAGAGCGAATTTTATTGCAACTGAACCACTTGAATTGGGTCCAAATAATTCTATTGAAGAAAATTTACAAATAATAGTTGCTGCCAAAAGAGTGGATGTCATTGATGGATATGCAAAAAGTTTAGCTATCGATAAATTTGATCTAGTTATTGATTGGGGTTTCTTATATTTCATAACAAAACCCTTGTTTTTTGGTATTGATTATTTTTTCAAACTACTTGGTAACTATGGATTAGCTATCATAGCTATAACAATTTGTATTCGTCTTGTTTTTTTTCCTTTGGCAAATTTTTCTTTTAGAAGCATGGCAAAAATGAAAGCCCTCACTCCAGAAATGGTAAGATTAAAGGAGCTTCATAAAAATGATAAAATGAAATTACAACAAGAAATGATGGCTCTTTATAAAAAAGAAAAAGTCAACCCAATGTCCGGATGTCTTCCAATTCTCGTTCAAATACCGGTATTTTTCGCTTTGTATAAAGTTTTATTCGTTACTATAGAAATGAGACATATGCCTTTTTATGGTTGGATACATGACTTAAGTGAACGTGATCCAACAAGTATATTCAATTTATTTGGGCTGCTACCTTATGATGTGCCATCTTTTTTAATAATTGGTGCTTGGCCCGTTGCGATGGGAGTTTCTATGTGGGTACAACAAAAATTAAATCCTGCTCCCACTGATCCTATGCAAGCTAAAATATTTATGTTCTTTCCACTCTTTTTAACCGTAATATTAGCACCCTTTCCAAGTGGCCTAGTAATTTATTGGACTGTGAATAATATTTTAACTATGGCCCAACAAGTATTTATTATGAAAAGGACTACGGTTAAAACTGTCACTTAAAAAATTAATTATTACACAATAATAAAATGGATTTAAAAAAAATACTTCCAAAAAATGGACCACCAATTGATGAAGTGTCTAAATACATAGAAAAATATAAAAATGACCTCATAGTAATAAAATACGGAGGAAATGTTTTTATAGATAGAAATATCTTTGACAATTTTATAACAGATATAAATATACTCAGTAAGTTAGGTATTTCATTTATAGTCGTTCATGGAGGAGGTCCAAGAATTAAAAGAGAACTAGATAAATCAAATATTCAATCAAAATTTATTAGAGGTTTAAGAGTAACAGATAGAAAGATAATAAACATTGTTGAGTCAGTGTTGATTGATTTTAATAACGATATTGTCGATTCTTTAAAAAGATTTGGTACTGATGCAATCTCAATTCATACGAAAAAAAACAATATAATTGAGGTGACACCAGAAGCAAAAGAACTAGGTTTTGTAGGAATTCCTAAGAAAATTAATAATGATCTTATAGAAAAAATTCTTAATAAAAAACAAGTTCCAATAATTTCACCATTAGGTTTGGGAAATGATAATCATCCATATAATATTAATGGTGACACAGCTGCTGGTGCGATCGCAAAGTCATTAAAATCCAGAAGATTGCTATTAATGACCAATGTTGAAGGAGTTCTAGATAAAGACAAAAAACTAATTAATGAAATTAATTCAACAGAAGTTTTAAAAATGGTTGAAAATAATATTATTACAGAGGGAATGATACCTAAAATAAATACTTGTTTAGATGCAGTTAAAAATGGGGTTACAGCAGTCGGAATAATTGATGGAAGAAAGCAACACTCTATATTGTTTGAAATTTTTTCTGACAAGGGTTCTGGGACCTTGATAAGAAAATGAAAAATTTTAAAGAAATGAAGTACCTTCTCTTGGATCTTGATGGGGTTTGTTATGGAAAACATAACAACTATTCCCTTGAAAGAGTATTTGGTCAAGTTTCCAAAAGAATGACAATGTTTATATCTGAGAAACTAAAAATAAATATGGAGGAAGCAAAAAAATTACAGACAAATTATTTCTACAAATATAACACTAGCTTAAATGGTTTAATGATACATCATGATATACCACCAGAAGAATTTTTAAAATATGTCCACACAATAGATCTTTCATTTATGAAAGAGGACAAAATAATGAGGAATGAACTTGAAAAATTAGACATGGAAAAGTTTATTTTTACTAATGGGAGCGCCGAGCATGCTAAAAATATTTTAACTCATTTAGGTGTTTATGATCTTTTTGGAAGAGATAAAGTTTTTGATATTAAAGATGCCGGGTATGTGCCAAAACCTGAGGCTCAAACTTTTGATTTAATGGTTAAAAAATTTGGATTGAATCCAAAAGAAACCATTTATATAGAAGATATCGCAAAAAACCTGAGTATTGGTTATGAGCGAGGCTGTGCAACTGTTTGGTTAATTAATGATGAACATTTTGGCAAGATAGATTCTGATAAAGATTATATCTCACATAAAATTGAAAATCTGTCTTTATTTCTCAAGGAAATAAGGTTATTAAAAAGTGAATAAATTATGTCTATAGAAAAAATTATAAATGATGCTTGGGAGATTAAAGATCAAATAAACCAAAATTCAGACCAAAAAATTAAAGATGCAATAAACCAGGTTATTAATGATTTGGACAGTGGAAAATCAAGAGTTGCTGAAAAAATAAATGGTGAATGGGTTACACACCAACATTTAAAGAAAGCAATTATGTTAAGCTTTAGAATTTATCCGATGGAAAACTTAAATGGCCCTTACAGTAGTTGGTACGATAAATCTCACTTGTTAAAAGGTAAAACTGCAGGTTGGTCAAAAGAAGATCATGAAAGAGCTGGCTTTAGAATGGTTCCTAATTCTCCAGTAAGAAAAGGATCATTTGTTGGAAAAAATGCTGTTTTGATGCCATGCTATGTAAATATCGGAGCTTATATCGATGAGGGAACAATGATAGATACATTTGCAAGAGCAGGTAGCTGTTGTCAAATTGGAAAAAATTGTCATATCTCAGCAGGATCAGGAGTTGGTGGAGTTTTAGAACCTGCACAAGCTTTACCTACGATAATCGAAGACAATGTTTTCCTTGGAGCTATGTCAGAAGTTGTTGAGGGGGTGATTGTTGGGGAAGGTTCAGTTTTAAGTATGGGTATGTATATAGGTCAATCAACTAAAATAGTCGATCGAAAGACAGGTAATATCACTTTCGGTAAAATTCCGCCGTACTCAGTTGTTGTCCCAGGTTCATTGCCAGACAGAAATAATTCGGCTGCACCATCGTTGTATTGTGCTGTAATAATTAAGCAGGTTGATGAAAAAACAAGGTCAAAAACTTCTATAAACGACCTTTTACGAGACTAAAATGAAAACTTTAAATCAGTTACAATTAGCTAAAGAGCTAATTAGATTTCCTTCAATAACTCCTGTAGATGCTGGTATAATGAAATTTTTAGAAAAAAAATTGAAAAGACTTGGTTTCAAAACAAAAACACTCGAATTTAAAGAAAGGGGCTTTAAGCCTGTTAAAAATTTATATGCAAGATTTGGAAATAAAAGTCCAAACTTCTGTTATGCAGGTCACCTAGATGTTGTACCTCCAGGAAATATAAAAGATTGGACAACTAATCCATTCAAACCATCTATTAAAAAGGGTCACTTAATTGGAAGAGGTGCAAATGATATGAAAGGTTCTATTGCAGCTTTCATTTCAGCTGCAAGCACGGTTTTGTCGAAAAATAAAAAATTTAATGGATCAATTAGTCTGTTAATAACAGGTGATGAGGAAGGTGATGCAGTTAATGGCACAAAAAAAGTTGTAGAGTTTTTAAGAAAAAAAAGAGAAAAGATTAATTTTTGCTTAGTGGGTGAACCAACTAACCCAAATGTTTTAGGTGAAATGATAAAAATTGGTCGTAGAGGCAGTTTAACTGGTAAATTAATTATATTCGGTTTACAAGGTCACGTTGCATATCCTTCTAGAGCAAATAATCCTTCAACCACAATTGTTAATATTTTAAAAGAATTAAAGGAAATTGAGTTTGATAAAGGAACCAGAGATTTTCAACCTACAAACTTGGAAGTTACCAGGATAAATATAAATAATACTGCAGATAATGTTATTCCGGCGACAGCTGAAGCAACATTCAACATAAGATTTAATAATAAACATTCCTCAAATTCTCTTAAAAAAAAACTTAACAAAATTTTTAAAAAAATGACAAAAAAACATAAATCAAAATTTAAAATTGAATACAGAGTTTCTGGTGAAGCTTTTTTGACAAAACCTAACAAAACAACATTTATGATACAAAATATTATTAAAAAGATAACTAAATTAAAACCAAAATTATCTACAACAGGCGGAACTTCAGATTTAAGATTTATAAGAACCATATGTCCTGGTCTTGAATTTGGTTTAGTTGGAAAAACTATGCATAAAGTTGATGAGGCAGTATCTCTAAAAGATCTTAAAAGACTAACAAAAATTTATGAAAATATTTTAAAAAATTATTTCAAATGAATACGGCAATTATAAATTCAGACTCTTATGAAAAACATGACACTGGTAACGGTCATCCTGAACAGCCTAAAAGAGTAATTGCTATAAAAGAAAAATTAAAAAAAAGAAGTGATCTGATTTGGAAAAAACCAGGTAATGTGCCAGATGATATATTGGCAATGACACATTCAAAAGAATATATTGATAATTTAAATAATTCATTCCCTCAAAAAGGTTTAAAATTTTTAGATGGAGATACTGTAATATCACCGGACAGTAAAAAAGCAATATTTGATGCAGCTGGCTCGACAATTAGGGCCATTGATGGAATAGAAAATAAAGAATTTAAGAACGCGTTTTGTTTAGCAAGACCTCCTGGACATCATGCGGAAAAGGATAAGGCAATGGGATTTTGTTGTATATCAAACGCTGGGATAGCCACTAATTACTTAATCAAAAATTACAAATATAAGAGGGTTGCATGTGTAGATTTTGATGTGCACTGGGGTAATGGAAATTATGATGTTATGCGAAATAACAAAAATTCATTATATATTTCAACACATCAATATCCTTTTTATCCTGGAGGAGGTACAGATAAAGATAAGGGTGATTTTAATAACTCTTTAAATATACCTTTACCAGCAGGCACAAACTCGGAGGAATATTTTAATGCATTCAATAGAGTTTTAGATAGGTTAGTTAATTATAAACCTGATTTTCTTATATTCTCAGCAGGCTTTGATGCTCATAAAGATGATCCTTTAGCTCAATTTAAACTTAAATCAAAAGACTTCTACGAAATTACTAAAAGAACTTTAGCTGCTACCAACGAATTCACTCAAGGGAAAGTTATCTCTATTCTTGAGGGTGGTTATGATTTAAATGCATTGTCTGAAAGTGCCAATGAACATGTTAACGCACTTGTAGAATTTAATTGATTCAAATTTAATTAATAATACTTCACTCAAATGAAACTTTATAAAATTAAAAGATCTAAAATTGATAAGAAAGGAAGAGGTCTTTATGCTACACGTGATATTAAAGAAGGAACAAAAATAATAAATTATGTCGGCAAAATTATTACAAATAAAGAGGTGGATGAGTCAATTAAGTTTGATAATAAAAAACCCATTTATTTATTCACATTAAATAAAAAATATACCCTCGATGGGGATTTTTCATGGAATATTGCAGGTCTAGTAAACCATAGTTGCAATAATAACTGCGATTATAATGGCAAAGGTTTAAAAGTATGGATTACTGCAATTCGTGATATTAAAAAAGGAGAGGAGTTTACGTGTGATTATGGGTTTAGTTATGATGAAGACTATAAACAATTTCCTTGTAAATGTGGTTCAAAAAATTGTTGTGGTTATATTGTTAGAGAAGAGTCAAGGTGGAGAATTAATAAAAAGTTTGCAATGAGTAACAAAAAAAAATTAATAAATAACTCTTGTTAAATAAAGTCCCTCAGGTGGTGCTGGTGGTGCACATAAAATCCGTTTTTTTGAATTCATAATAAAATTGAATTTTTTTAAAGACCATTTTTTTTCACCTACATATTTTAAACAACCGACCATTGAACGGACCTGTTGTTGTAGAAAAGATTGAGATTGAAATTCTATTTCAATTTTATTATTTCTAGATTTTATTTTAACAGATCTCATAGTTTTAATTGGACTTTTGGCTCTACAGCTTGAAGCTCTAAAGGTAGAAAAATCTTTAGTACCAACTAATTTTTTTGCAGCTTTTTTCATTACTTTTAAATCAAGTTTATTAATAATGTGCCATCCTCTATTTTCATCTATTACTGGTCTGCTATGGCGATTAATGATTATATACTTATATATTCTCATTCTTGCAGAAAATCTTGCGTGAAAATCATTACTTCTTTTCTTAATTTTAATGATTGAAATCATTTCCTTATTTAAAAAATGATTTAAAGATTTGACAAATTTACTCGAATTTTCAATTTTTTTTTTACACTCAAAATGAGCAGATTGTTCAAGAGCATGTACTCCTTTATCTAATCTACCAGCACCAAACAAAATAATTTTTTCCTTTAATAATTTAGAAATTCTCTCTTGGATATAACCTTGTATAGTTTTGCCTTTTGTTTGAATTTGCCAACCTCTAAAATTGGTGCCTACATACTCTATCAATATTTGATACCTAAGCATTAGATATAATTGAGCCTTTTCTGATTTGAGATCCAAGCATAAACTCCCCAATTTTTTGAACCTTTTTCCCCTCTCTCTGAATTTCAACAACTTTAATAGATTTTTCACCTTCACACGCTATTTCAAGATCGTCTGATATAACCTCACCATTTTTACCAATTCCATTTCCAATTTCTGCTTTTAAAATTTTATATCTTTGTCCGTTAAAATTGAAAAAAGCTCCCGGGGAGGGATACAAGCCATTAATTTTTCCAATTATTTTTAAAGCATCACTTTCCCAGTTTATTTGCCCTTCATTTTTAGTAATTTTTTTTGCATAAGTGGCTTTAGAATTATCCTGATCAACAAAATTTGATTTACCCTCAAAAATTTCATCTACAACATCTAAAATTTTATCTGCTGCTATTAAAGCGAGTTTTTCTGAGACCTCTTTTGCATTAAGACTTTGATTAAGTTTTATTTTATAAGTGTTACTTACAGGTCCGCTATCCAATTCTTCATTGATTTTCATTATACTGATCCCTGTTTCTGTGTCTAAATTCATTATCGCTCTCTGAATAGGTGCAGCACCTCTCCATTTTGGGAGTATAGATGCATGAATATTTATAAAACCTTTTTTTGTTAAATTTAAAAATTCTTTTGGAATTATTTGTCCATAAGCTACAACAATTGCAAGATCAGCCTCCATTTTTTTTAAAAACTCATATTCCTCAGTGTTGTTTTTCAAGTTCTGTGGAGATCTGAATTCTATATTTAAAGTTTCCGATATACCTTGGACTGGTGATTTATTTATCTTCTGACCTCGGTGAGATTTTTGGGGTGGTTGTGTATAAACCAAATTTATTGGAAAACCATTTTGATAGAGTGATTTCAATATTGGAACTGCAAACATGGGTGTACCCATAAAAATGATTTTTTTAGGCATTTCTAAACTAATATTCTGTCAGGATTTTTTTTTGTTTTTGAAATTTTTTTGATAATGATATCTCTTTTTAACTTTGATAAATGGTCAATTATCAATTTTCCATCTAAATGATTAATTTCGTGCTGTAAACAAGTTGATAAAAGACCGTCACATTTTAAATTTTTTTCTTCTCCATTAATATCAATATATTCCACTTCACAAATTTTTGGCCTTTCAATTTCTATGAATGTATCTGGAATTGATAAACAACCCTCCTCATAAATTGAGGTTTCATCACTAACTTTTTTAATAACAGGATTTATGAAACTTAAAGGCTCCTTCTTTTCATCTTTAGTAGAAACATCAATTACTAAAATTCTTTTTAGGATACCTATTTGTACTGCAGCTAATCCAATACCTTTCGAAGCGTACATTGTATCAAATAAATCATTAATAAGTTTTTTTTCATTAGTGCTGACTTTTTCTAATGGTTCAGAGATTTTTTTTAAAGTTTCGTCAGGAACTGTAATTATATCTTTAATGCTCATTAGATAAATAGATAAACTAATTTTTAAACTTTTAAAGGAAGAACTTTTAATAGAATTTTATTACGTATAGAGTCGATGTTTAATTGATTAAGTGCACTTATAATAAAAAATAGGGTATCCTCGTCTAAAGCACTCAATTCATCTTGACCAATAACCTCTATAATTCTGAGAATTGTTGAAGCAGACTCATTATTATTTACCATGACTTGAATATCTGTTGGCATTTCAGAGTCTAGAATTTTATATAAATTGTCATATTTCTTGTCAATTTTTATGCCGTCTGACTTCAATGACTCGATTAAAATAATATCTTTTTTTGAGATAGAATACTTTTTATCCTTTTTTATTTTTTTGAGAAAATTATTGAGATCTTTTTCTATTTTTGTTTGATTATATTCTCCAATAAAATATTTAATAAGTTTTGATTGATGTAAAAGATCATCATTATACTTAATTTTAGTTTGTTTTTTTTCATCAGTATTAATATTTTCTAAATAAAAACTAGTATGCTTTGAGGAAATTTGATCTAATTCAATATCTTGCAGCAGGTCTTTTAGTTTCTCCTCAAAAGCATTACCAATTTTATCCTTGATGAATGCTTCTTTTAGTAGTTTCATTAATTCTATTTTTTTATTTGTGTCAGACTCTAACAATACACTTTGATATAAAAGAGCCCTACTCTCAATATTAGGTAAAGATTTAAATACTGTTTTGACATTCAAAAATTGATCAATCGTAAACTGAAACCTCTTGTAAATTTGAAATAAATCATCTTCAAGATAATTCTTATTGTGTGTGGCATATTCAATTAATTCTATTTTTTCTAATTCATCCAAGTCGATTTCATTTGTTTGATATAATAAATTTGAAGCAGCTAAATATTTCCATATTAATGGATTAGTGCTTTCCTTTGGTTCAAAAGAAAATTCTGGGTTTGTTTTATGGGCTAAATGAAACTCTAGAATACTTTTTTCGGAAACAGCTTCATCAATTTTATTTGTATATCCAAAAAGATAATTTAGTTTATTTTCAAAATATTGATCGTTAAAGCCTAATTCTTTTTTTAAGTCAAAAATTAATTGTGCTTCATCTTTTTTTCCATTGTTTATCAAACAATAGATATTAAATTTTGACAAATAATTATTTTTTATTGGTTCTGAATTATTTAAAAAAATTTTGCAAGCTTTATCGAGCTCAGACTTGGATAAATATTTATCGACTAAATATTTACTAAGTTTAGGGTGTAAGTTTAAAATATCGTTTTTTATGAGATATTCCTCTATCAGCTCTAAGTTATTATGTTTTATCAACCAATCTGATTTAATTTTTAAAAAATCCTTTTCACTAATATTTTTTTTAGGATAATAAGCATTGGTTAATAAAACAATGTTCATAAGTTCTGAAGCATCACGTGATAAGTTTATTTTAGCTAAATTAGAAAAAAGGTATTTTAATTGATCACCATTAGAATTCGACCACATATCAATTTTTAATCCAAAATCTTCAGGATCGTAGAGACCTATAATTTTAATTTCTTTGGAATTTAAAGTTTCATCAACTTCAATTGAATCTGATCTATCTTCCGTTTGCATATTGAAAACATCAATTTTTTCAGTTGCAAGCTCACTCTCGGTAGTTGAAATTAGTTCCTTATTTTGAGAATTTTCTTGTAATTGTTCTTTATCAATATTCCATATATCTACAGGTTCATTTTCTGAAAAAGAATTCACCGTCGAAAAGAAAAGAATAATTAGAATTGATAAATAAGTTTTATTTAACAATTTTAAAATTTTCATTAGGTATTATTTTTTCAATTGTTTTTTTTGGTGCTGGGAAATCTAATTTATTTAAAAGAAAAATTATTCCAATAAATACAATTGCAATTGAAAATAACTTTATTAATAATCCAATTATACTTTTGCTATAACTTGTTTTTCTCGTAAATTGCATATAGATTTAATTAATTTCAAATTAAGACATATTTGTGTTTTTTCAATAAAGAAACTTATGAAATCAAAGGAAAATTTAGTTTTTATCGGAATGATGGGCTCTGGAAAGAGCTCGATTGGCTCTATGGTATCAAAAAAATTAAACCTTAACTTTTTTGATATTGATCAATTAATTGAAAATGATCAAAAAATGAAAATATCAAAAATCTTCGAAACAAAAGGAGAAAATTTCTTTAGAGATATTGAAAAAAAGATAGCTCTTAATATTTTAAAAAGTAAAAAAGGTGTTATCGCACTTGGTGGAGGTGCGTTCATAAATCGAGCTATTAAAAATGAGGTTCTAGAAAATCACCTATCATTTTGGCTTAATTGGAATATCGATACATTAATTAATAGGATTAAAAACAGCAAAAAAAGACCTTTGGCAGTAAATTCTAGTAAAAATGAACTTACAGAAATCATAAAAAAACGTTCAATTATTTACTCTAAAGCACTATATAAAATAGATTGTGAAAATTTTACAAAACAACAAATTGCAAAAAAAATCATAGATATTTATGAAGCCAATTAAACTGATAGTTAAAACTAATTCAGAAAAATATCCTATTATAATTGGAAGAAATTTGATTTCTAATTTATCACGGATATTTAAAACAAATTCTATCAACTTTAAAAAATGTTTATTAGTTTTAGATAAAAATATTCCAAATAAATATGTCAAACAAATTTCAAGATCCTTGAAAAGATATAAAGTTTACAAATTTATTTACAATGCAAATGAGAAAAATAAAAATCAGAAAAATGTTAATAAAATTTTAGATCTTTTACTTCAAAAGAATTTTTCTAGAGATGACTGTTTAATATCTATTGGAGGAGGCATTACTGGTGATGTGGCAGGTTTTGCAGCAAGTTTATTCAAAAGAGGTCTAAAATTTGTAAATATTCCAACAACATTGTTATCACAAGTTGATTCATCTGTTGGTGGTAAAACAGGTATTAACACATCTCAAGGTAAGAATTTAATTGGAAGTTTTTATCAACCTAAAATTGTTATCAGTGATGTAGAAATTTTGAAAAGCCTACCATATAGAGAAGTGGTTTGCGGTTACGCAGAAATAGTAAAACATGCATTAATTGCAAATAAAAAGTTTTATAATTTTTTGAATAGGAATATTAATGAAGTATTAAATCTAAAATCTCCAACTATTGAAAAATCTATTTACGAAAGTTGTAAAGTAAAAAAATCTATAGTTGAAAAAGACGAAAAAGAAAAAAATTTGAGAAAAATTTTAAATTTCGGACATACTTTTGCTCATGCTTATGAGGCAAGTTTAAATTTTTCAAAAAAATTAAATCATGGAGAAGCAGTAATTCTTGGTATGAAATCTGCATTTGAATTTAGTCATAATAGAAAATTAATTACCACTAAAGAATTTGATACTGCAATTAAACATCTCAATAATTCTCATTTTCCAATTTCTATTAAAAATTATTTTAAAATAAATAAAATTAATCAGATCATATCCTTTATGATGCGAGACAAAAAAAATAACTCTAAGAATATTAAGCTTATGTTAATTAAAAAAATTGGAGGTCCGATAATTGAAAAAGAATTTTCGGACCTTGCTGTCAAATCTTTTTTAAAAAAGAGATTAATTAATTAAAATTTGTAAAGAGTGAACGTTATTTTTTAATTCCTCATCTAATATCTTGTAAATTTTTTTATTACTTTCTATTTTATTTAATTTCTTTAGCTCTTCAGACTCTATTGTTATTTTTAGATGAAATTTATTAATTTCGTGTCCTGAATGATTTTTATGTAAAAATGTTTTGTCTTCTATTAAAATATTTTCAATATTAATATTTTTTTTTATTTTTTTTTTTACGTTTGCGATTAATTCATCTATATTCATCTAAAATAACTATATCATGAAAAATATCTGTGACTGGAATAATTGCAGCGAAATAGGTGAATATAAAGCACCAGTTGAAAAAGATAATAGCAAAAAATTTCGATTATTATGTTTAAATCATGTTAAAGAATTCAATAAGAATTGGAATTATTTTTCAGGTATGAATGATGATCAAGTAATCGACTTTTTAAAATCAGATATGGTTTGGCATAAACCTACGCAAAGCTTTAGTTCTTCAGATAACTTTTTTAAAGTCTTATGGAATAATACTTTGAGAGATGACCTTGATAAAGAAAAGTTAAAAAGTGATTTTAATCACATGGGACAATTTAGATATAATCATAAAGACATCAAAGCATTTGAAATATTGGGTATTTCAGTAGGGTCTAAATGGGAAAAAATTTATGATAAATTTAAAATACTTGTTAAAAAATTTCACCCTGATATGAATTGCGGTAATAAAAAATTTGAAGACAAACTTAAATCAATAACTTTGGCTTACACTCAATTAAAAAACACTTATAGAGAAAAAAATTGACACCAAATATAAATAATCAACCTGATATAAGACTCTCGATAAAACAGACTTTTGGGATAGATTCAAATATGGAGGTAGATGCATTTTCTAAAAAAAGTGAATATGTGCCCGAAATAGATAAAAATTATAAATTTGATCGCGATACTACTTTGGCAATTATCTCAGGTTTTGCTTTTAACAAAAGGGTTCTGGTTCAAGGTTATCATGGAACTGGAAAATCTACTCACATAGAACAAATTGCTGCAAGGTTAAATTGGCCGTGCATCAGAGTAAATTTAGACAGTCATATAAGTCGTATAGATTTGATAGGTAAGGATGCGATTGTTTTAAAAGATGGTAAGCAAGTTACACAATTTAATGAAGGGATCTTGCCTTGGTCCATACAAAACCCTGTGGCTTTAGTGTTTGATGAGTATGATGCGGGGAGACCTGATGTAATGTTTGTTATCCAGAGAGTGCTTGAAGCAGAAGGCAATTTTACTCTTTTAGATAAAAATAAAGTAATTAAGCAAAATAAATTTTTTAGATTATTTGCAACCTCTAACACTGTTGGTTTAGGAGATACAACAGGACTTTACCATGGAACGCAACAAATAAATCAAGGACAAATGGATAGATGGAATATTGTTACAACTTTAAATTATCTTAGCCTTGATAAAGAAATGGATATAATCTTAGCAAAAAATAAAAGTTTAGATAATACAAAAGGCAAAGAAAAAGTTTCAAATATGATTAAAGTTGCATCATTAACTAGAAAAGGATTTATAGCTGGGGATATATCTACAGTGATGAGTCCACGAACGGTTTTACACTGGGCTGAAAATGCAGAAATTTTTAAAGATACAGGTTATGCTTTTAGAGTGACTTTTTTAAATAAGTGTGATGAAATTGAAAAAAATATAATTGCAGAGTATTACCAAAGATGTTTTGGTGAGGAATTACCAGAGTCCTTGTTAAATATTCAAATTTAATGAATAACAAAACTGAGAGTTTAAAGGAAAAGCTTAGACAAGCTCTATCTTCTACAGCAAGAGTAATATCAGATGATTTGGGTATCAATACTAAAAAAAATATCAAAAATTCTGAAAAACAAGATTTAATTGAACTAGAAAATTTAAGTTCGAAAAATGATTTTATAAAGGCTAGAGCGGAAACAGACTCGAAAGCTCTAAAAAAAAAATTTTCTAATGAGTCAATATTTAAAAAAAATTTACCATCCAGCTCATCATGTAAATCACTTTATACAATCACAGAGAAAATAAGATACGAAAAATTGGGGTCAAAAATGTTAAAAGGAATAGATAAAAATTTAAGAGATAACTATACTCAATTAATAAATTACAAAAGAAGAGATCAAATTAAATCCAAAGATGATGTGCCTGTAGTTGAGGCTTTTGAATTATATATGCTTAAAAACTTTCACAACATCAAACTCAATGCTTTAACATCTAAAATGTTAAACTTCTGGGAAAAAGATTTTGATAAATCAATTTTTGAACATATAGAATTTCTTAAACAAAATTTAGAAGATCAAAATGTTTATAGTTCTAAGTTCTCCCAGATATTGCAAGAAATGGACATTTTTCAATCAGAGGAAAATGAGGAAAAAAATGATGAAAACCCAGAGGATAATCAAGAAAATCAGTCAAGTGAAAATGATGATAGTGAGGATGAGGACAAAAAAGATCCTGATAAGCAAGATGAAGCAGAAGCAAGTTTAGATTCAGATTATAACATTGATGAATATAAATTAGATGAACAACTTGTAGACACAGAATCAGACGAGCAAAACTCTGAACAAGTTATTAAAAAAAAAAATTTAAAAGACTCTAATGTAGATTATAAAATTTTTACTACAGAGTTTGATGAAATTACAAAAGCTGAAAATCTTGAAAACGCAGATGAAGCAAATAAGCTTCGAAAAACTTTAGATCAACAATTAATTGGTTTTCAAGATGTAATAACTAAACTTGCAAATAAACTTCAAAGACAATTATTGGCAAAACAGAATAGAGCTTGGGAGTTTGATTTGGAGGAAGGATTACTTGATAGCTCTAAGTTACCAAGAATTATAATGGATCCATATAATTCCTTATCTTTCAAAAAGGAAAAAGATTTAGACTTCAAAGATACTGTAGTAACACTTCTAATTGATAACTCGGGTTCAATGAGAGGTAGACCAATTACAATTGCTGCTATTTGCGCTGATATTCTATCTAGAACATTAGAACGTTGCTCAGTAAAAGTGGAGATATTAGGGTTTACAACAAAAAATTGGAAAGGTGGTCAAAGTAGAGAGTTATGGAATAAAAACAATAAACCAAAGACACCAGGAAGATTAAATGACTTAAGACATATCATTTATAAAGGGGCAGATACGCATTGGAGACAAGCAAAAGATAACCTTGGTCTAATGTTAAAAGAGGGTTTACTTAAAGAAAATATAGACGGTGAGGCTATTACATGGGCCTTTAATAGAATTAAAAAAAGAAAAGAAGAAAGAAAAATTTTGATGGTAATCTCAGATGGTGCACCTGTTGATGACTCAACTTTGTCAGTCAATTCTGGCGATTTTTTAGAGAAACATTTAAAAAAAATGGTTAAGTTTATAGAGGATAAATCTGAAATAGAAATTTTAGCTATAGGAATTGGTCACGATGTTTCGAGATATTATAAAAGAGCGATTAAAATTACTGATGTAAATGAACTTGGCGATGTAATGATTTCCCAATTGAGCTCATTATTTGATAAAAAAATAAAATTACATTAAATTTTTTTTAGATCTTGATTTTTCCATCTTATATTTACTTCCGCCCCAGTCCTTGTTTTGGAGTTTTGACAATTTAAGGAAGCAAAATTTTTTTCAAGTAAGTTTTTGCCTATAAATATTCCTAAACCTAAACCAGATTTGCTCTTATCCTTATTCTTAAGTGATCTTAAATAGGGTTCACCTATTTTTGATAATATCTCATTCGGATATCCCTCACCATCATCTTCAATAGTGATTTCAGAATAATCATTGTTACTTTTTAAAGTTATGAATATTTTTTCTTTAGCAAATTTATTTGCGTTTCCAATAAAATTTCTTAGACCATATATTATTTCTATTGATTTCGGAATTTTTCTCGGGCTTGAGTCTTGATCAAAATTTAAAATAAATATTTTATTACTTGTTTCTTTAAATGAATTTATAATTTGAATGATATATTTTTTTAAATTTAAGTCCTCATCTATAAATTCGTCTTCCTCAATGGGGTTTAACGACAACTTTTTTAAAATTTGATTACATCTCTCAACTTGACTTGATAATAATTCTATATCTGATGTTAATTCTGCGCGGTCTTTCAACTGGTCTTTTAGTTCTTGTGAAATAATTTTAATTGTAGATAACGGAGTTCCGAGAGAATGGGCTGCTGCTGCAGCTTGGCCCCCTAAGGATAACATTTCATGTTCTTGAGCCATTATTTCTTCCATTTTACTTAATGCCTCTTTTCTTTTTCTAGATTCTGAGCCAAATACTATCGCAAAATAATTTAAAAAAATTAAAGCAATTATTAGAGCAACTGGAATTGAATAATAATAATAGTTAGAAACATGAAAATGATTATTTAATGGCGCAGGTAAATCCTCAGAATAAAATGTCAAAAAAATAATTATTAATATTGTTGTAACAACAAGAAATAAATTAGTTCTGATACCTAAATTTGATGATGCAAACACACTAGGAATTAATAAAAAAATAACAAAAGGATTTACGATACCTCCTGTAAGATATATTAGTGATCCTAATTGAAATATATCAATCATTAAAAAAACCAGAGCAGATCTATCCGAAAGTTGTGTTTTATCATAAATTGAAATTAAATAAAAATTACTTAGGATCCCAATAAAGATAACTAAATTTGATAAAACAAAATTAAAATCAAAATTGAAAAAAAAATAGACAATATATACTGAAATTAATTGCCCTATAATGCCTATCCATCTTAAAAAAATATAAGTAGATTTTTTTAAAGTGTGAAATTTTGAAGTCTCAAAAAACTTCATATTTTAAACATCTAAATTTTGGACATTTATCGCGTTAGAAATGATAAAATCCTTTCTTAGAGTTACATCATTACCCATCAATGTGTGGATTAAATCTTGATCTTTTTTTGAATTTTTCGAGTACTGGACTTGTAGCAAATTTCTTGTTTCTGGATTTAAAGTAGTAGACCATAACTCTTCGGGATTCATTTCACCCAAACCTTTAAATCTTTGTATGCTCATTTTTGATTTTTCAATTTCAAGCAAATTTAGAAATTCTTTTGAACCCTTTTTGCTTTTTTTTAAATTTTTATTGTTGCTAATTATATAATTTTCTAATTCCTCCTCGTCTTTAATGTAAATACCCTTTGAGCCTTTATTAATTTTAAATAAGGGAGGTTGTGCTAAATATATGTGTCCATTCTCAATAAGTTTGTTAAATGGTTTATTATTAAAAAAGGTCAAAAGTAACGCTCTAATGTGTGATCCATCAACATCGGCATCTGTCATTATAATAATTTTTCCGTATCTCAAATCTTTCAAATCAATCTCATGTGCCTTAGGATCTAAACCAAGGGCATTTATTAATGTAATAATTTCATTTGAGGAAATCATTTTAGCTAGGGCCTTTGTTCTTTGATCAGACCCATTTCCATTACCATTTGAACTTTTTTTAGCATTAAATTCTTCTACATAGGTATTTAATATTTTTCCTCTTAATGGTAAGACTGCTTGATTAGATCTATTTCTACCTTGTTTTGCAGAACCACCAGCTGAGTCACCTTCTACTATAAACAATTCCGTTCCATCTTGCTTTCCCATTTGACAATCTGCTAATTTTCCAGGTAGACCACTCAATTCTAAAGCACCTTTCCTTCTTACATTCTCTCTTGCTTTTCTTGCAACATCTCTTGCCATTGCTGCTTGAATAATTTTAGCTAAAATTATTTTTGCTATTGACGGATTTTGATCAAACCAAATTGATAATTTTTCATTTACTAGATTTTCAACAATCATTCTTACTTCTGACGAGACTAATTTATCTTTGGTCTGAGAAGAAAATTTTGGATCAGGAATTTTTGTTGATAAAACACAGGTAAGACCCTCCTTGATGTCATCACCCGAAATTGCTAGTTTATTTTTTTTTAGTAAATTATTCTCATTAGCATATTTATTTATTATTCTAGTTAATGCACTTCTAAAACCCAATAAGTGCGTACCTCCATCTTTTTGATGAATATTATTTGTATAAGGTAAAATGTCCTCTGAATATCCAGCGTTCCATTTCAAAGCACATTCAAGTTCAATATTGTTTTTTCTACCCTCAATATAAATTGCTTTTTTAAACAAATCGTTTCCATTTTTATTATGAAGTTTTTCTCTTTTTTCGTCTAAAAATTCTACAAATTCAACAACTCCCCCATCATATTTAAATTCTGAAGTTTTTTCTTTTTTTTGACTAGCATCAATAAACAAAATTTTAATCCCTTTATTCAAAAATGCTAATTCTCTCATTCTTTTAATTAAAATATTTGGATTAAATTTAATAGATGAGAATATTTCTTTTGAGGGTAAAAAAGTTATTTGAGTACCAGAATTTTTTGAATTCCCTATTGCCTTTAAAGGAGATTTTGACTCACCATTTTTAAATTCAATAAAGTACTTTTTTCCATCCCTATTAATTTCCAATTCTAATTTCTCTGAAAGTGCATTGACAACAGATACCCCAACTCCATGCAACCCTCCTGAAACTTTATAGGAATCATGATCAAATTTACCTCCTGCATGAAGTTGTGTCATGATTACCTCGGCAGCTGATTTTTTTTCTCCTCTATGAATATCTACAGGTATACCTCTACCATCATCGTTTACTGTAATTGTGCCATTATCATTAATTCTAACACTAATATTTTTACAATGACCTGCTAATGCCTCATCAATAGAATTATCAACAACTTCGTAAACCATATGATGTAAACCTGTTCCGTCATCAGTATCCCCTATATACATACCTGGTCTTTTTCTAACGGCTTCAAGACCTTTTAAAACTTTGATGGAGTCAGCTTTATATGTGTTTTTACTAGTCATTTTTTTAAATTTAGGAAATTTTAATCATATCATTATTTAAATTTATTTGTGGATTTATAATTAATAGTTATGAATTATTTCGTTAAATAACCCTCAATTTTCAACACTTTTTTAACTTTTTTGAATATTGTTTTATTGCAAATGATTTTTAAGAATTTTTTGAAAAAAAATAACTCGGCCCCATTTTTTTTTCAAAATAATAACCATGCTTCATTAAGTAATCACTCAATTCTATCTCATTTTTTGGATTTAAAATCTCAATACATATAAGTCTAGGATTATAAAATTTTAAATTTATTGATTTAAGTACTTTTATATCTAATCCCTCTATATCTATATTTAAAAAATCAAATTTATGTTTAATTAAATCATTTATCATTTTGGTTTCGATAAAATAAGTTGTTTTTTTTAGTTTATCATTATCAGATAATTTTAAATGATCTGGAGATATTGTATTTAATGGACTAAATAAATTTTCTATATAAACTTGAACATTTTCAACCTTATCGCTTATAGCAGCACATATATTTTCATCATTTGGTCTTAAGATATTAAACAAATCAATAGATGTTTGATTTAAATCTATATTGGTCCCTTTCCACCCTTTTTTATGAAGTAAATATGTATTATTAAACTTGATTGGATTAAAGGCACCTATATCTAAATATATACCTTTGCTAATTTTATCTTTAAAAAATTCTAAAATAAAAATATCTTCACCACATTGTGAATAACTTTTTTTTTTTAAAAAAAATTTTTCTAACCAAAATATTCTAAAAAATAGATACGGTTTATAAAAGATGTTATTTCTATTTATAAATTTTTTAATCATATAAAAATTTGTTAATGGCGGAGAGAATGGGATTCGAACCCATGAAAGAGTTTCCCCTTTACACGCTTTCCAAGCGTGCGCCTTCAACCACTCGGCCACCTCTCCAATTAAATTTAAATAATAAAATCATTGTACATTTCTATATTCCTTAGAATATAGTCTGGAAAATCTTTATTCAATTCTACAACTTCATATTTGTGACCTCTTCCAAAAAGATCTTCTTTGTTTGCTATTTTTTTTTTTATGATTTCCTCAGAACAAAATTTTTCGTCAGAAAATTCTGAGTGGGCAAAAGTTTTTAATTTTAGAGATATTTCTTTTGCAGACATTATATTATTGAAATGCCATCCAGCATTATAAAATATTTGAATATTTTTTTCTTTATCAAATCTTAAAAAATTGTATTTAAGATTTTTTGTTTTAATTTTTTGTCTCATAAAATCTATAGACTTTAAATTTTTTTTTTTACAAACTCTTGTACCCTCCCAAGGTGTCTCGTAAGGATTAAAAATATTGAATTTATAATTGAAGCATTTTTGTAGAAATATTCCATATTTGTTACTTAGCTTAAAATTTTTTAATAATTCTGGCTTAATTATTTCATCTGGATCAGAAAAAAAAATATAATCATCAGGATCAGCAAAATTTGTTTCTGAAAGCAAGAATTCCCTTTGAATTGCTTGATTTTCCCAGCGATTTGTATTTGTTGGAAAAGGTTTTTCAATTAAAGAATATTTTATTTTTTTAGCATCATAATAATTTTTCCAAACAAAATTTTTTTTTTTTTCTTTACCTGTATGATCAAATTTAGATTCACAAATTACAAAATAATCAACATAGTTGAATAATATGTTATACCTTAATTCAAACATAAAATTATTATCAAAAAAAGTAATGCAGTCTAAAATTTTGTTTTTTAACATTAAAATAAATAATTTATTCCTTTTGTATTTTTAATACTCCAATAAAAGCCTCTTGTGGTATTTCCACTTTACCAAATTGTTTGGATCTAGCTTTGCCTTTTTTCTGTTTTTCTAATAGCTTTCTTTTCCTATCTGTGGCACCACCACCATGAATTTTTGTCAAAACATCTTTTTTAAATCCTTTTATTGTCTCCCTAGCAATTATCTTCCCGCCTATTGCTGCTTGAACAGGTATCATAAAATTATGCCTTGGGATTAAATCTTTCAATTTTTCACAAACTTCTCTTCCAGTCCTTTGAGCAAAATCTTTATGTATCATCATGGCTAAAGCATCCACAGGTTCTCCATTTACTAAAATACTAAGTTTCACTAAATCACCTTCTCTGTGGCCAATAATTTCGTAGTCAAAGCTAGCATAACCACTCGTCATAGATTTAATTCTATCGTTAAAATCAAAAACTACTTCATTCAATGGTAATTCATAAGTTAATACAGCTCTATTTCCAGAATAATTTAAATTGATTTGAATTCCCCTTTTGTCTTGGCATAATTTTATTATAGAGCCCAAATATTGGTCTGGTGTGATTATAGTAGCTTTGATCCAGGGCTCCTCTATAAAATTTATCAACGTAGGATCTGGTAAGCTTGAAGGATTTTGTAAATCTTTTATTTTTCCATTATTTAAGTTAATTTTATATACTACACCTGGTGTTGTAGTTAATAAATTTACATCAAACTCTCTTTCTAGTCTTTCGGTAATTATTTCAAGATGAAGTAATCCTAAAAATCCACATCTAAAACCCAAGCCTAAAGCAGAGGAAGATTCAGCCTCAAAAGAAAAACTTGAATCATTTAGTTGTAATTTTGCCAAACCATCTTTTAATTTTTGATATTCAGAACTGTCCACTGGAAATAATCCGCAAAATACTACTGGCTTGCTGGGTTTAAATCCAGGTAAAGCCTCAATTTTAGATTTGGACGCATCACAAATAGTGTCTCCAACTTTTGTATCAGATAAAACCTTAATACCAGTTGTTATAAAACCAATTTCACCAGAATTTAATTCATTAATATCTTTAGGTTTAGGGGTAAAAACTCCAACTTTTTCTACAATATAATCTTGATTAGTAGAAAGCATCTTGATCTTCATATTTTTAGTAATTTTACCATTAATAACTCTAACTAAAATTACAACACCCAAATAAGTATCGTACCAACTATCAACTAGTAAACATTTTAAATCCTCGTTTATATTTCCTTTTGGTCCAGGTAATCGATAAATAATTTGCTCTAAGATTTCTTCTATTCCCTCTCCAGTTTTACCAGAACACGAGACTGCATTTTCTGTATCAATACCAATCACATCTTCAATTTGTTTTTTAGTTCTATCTAAATCTGATGCTGGCAAATCAATCTTATTTAAAACAGGAATAATTTCATGGTTAATATCCAGAGCTTGATAAACATTGGCAAGTGTTTGTGCTTCCACTCCCTGTGTACTATCAACAATCAATATTGAACCCTCACAAGCATAAAGTGATCTACTCACTTCATAGCTAAAATCTACATGTCCAGGTGTGTCGATAATGTTTAAAATATAATTCTTTCCGTTTTTTGCTTTATAATTTAATTTTACGGTTTGTGCTTTTATTGTGATACCCCTCTCTCTTTCAATATCCATTGAATCTAAAACTTGGGATTTCATCTCTCTTTCCGTTAATCCGCCACAATTATGAATGATTCTATCTGCAATTGTAGATTTACCATGATCTATATGCGCGATGATCGCGAAATTTCTTATATTATCGATAGTACTCATTTAAAATTAAGATCGAATTTTAGCGCCAGTCTTATTTTCAACTGTCTTGATTATCAAATTATTAATTTTCTCTAAATCAGATTCATTTAAGGTTTTTTCAGATGACTGTATTGTTACACTTATTGCTATTGATTTATGATTTTCAGGAATATTTTCACCTTCATAAACATCAAAAATTTTTACATTTTTCACTAAACTTTCATCTACATTTGAGATGACGTTTATTAAATCCTGAGCATTTACATTTTTGTTTACAATAAATGCAAAATCCCTTTCAGATTTTTGATAATCAGAGAATGAGAATTTTACCTTAAGATCATTTAAAGTTTTCTCTGGTAATTTTAAATTATCCATAAAAATTTCAAAACCAACTAAGGACTCAGTTTTCATATCAACCTGCTTTAAAATATTTGGATGCATTTCTCCAAAATATGCAGCCACTTGATCATTTCTTTTATCTAAAAACAATCTTCCTGATTTGCCAGGGTGATAATAATTAGGAGTTTTGTTATCAATGAAAAATTTTTTAGAATCATAACCAGCTTCAACTAAAGCTTGGGTTACGTCTCTTTTCACATCAAACACATCTACATTTCTATCTTTTTCTATCCAAGATAATCTTGTTTTTTTTCCTGCTGACAAACCACAAACTACGGTATTCTGTTCACCAGGATTAGAACCATTAAATATAGGACCTATTTCAAATATTGATAAATCCCTAAAACCTCTATCGAGGTTTTTATTAATATGCATTATTAAATTTGAAAAAATTGAATTCCTTAAAACTCCTAATTCTGAACTAATAGGATTAATAATTTTTATCTCTTTTTTTGTCTCTCTAAAATAATCATTATAACGTTGGTCTGTGAACGACCAAGTGATTGCCTCCAGATAACCTTTAGATGCAATTGATCTTTGTAAAAAATGAAATAATTTCTGAAACTTATTTAAAGTAGATTTTTTTCTTTGTTTAATTGGTTCTACATTCTTTATCTTTTCATAACCACTTATTCTTACCAACTCCTCAACGATATCTACTTCCTGTGAAATATCTGGTCTCCATGAAGGAACAGCTAATTTTAATCCTTTTTTAACCTTTTTTACCCCAAAACCAAGATCCTCCAAAATTTTAATCATTTCTTTTAAAGAAATTTTAAAACCGGATATTTTTTCAAAAATATTTGGGTCAAATGATATTTTTTTCGTTTTGTAAGTTTCTATTTTTTGAATGTCAATTTTGCTAATTTCACCACCGCAAATCTCTTTTATTAATTTCGCAGCTTTATTTAAACCATTTTCGATTGATAACGGATCTATACCTCTTTCAAATCTAAACTTTGCATCAGTATCAAGATTCATTTTTTTTGCTGTATTTCTTATTGATCCCGGTTTAAAATAAGCTGACTCTAATAATACATTTTTTGTATTAAATTCAGTACCAGATCTTGCACCACCAATAATTCCTCCAAGTCCTAAAACACCTTTGTTATCACAAATAACACACATGCCACTCTCCAATTTATAATTTTTATTATCAAGTGCAGTAAATTCTTCTCCAGACTTAGAATTTCGAACAATTATACCTTTTTCAATTTTATCAGCGTCATAAGCATGTAATGGACGATTAATATCAAGCATAACATAGTTTGTAATGTCAACTATTGCTGAGATAGGTTTTTGTCCTATAGAAATTAATTTATCTTTAAGCCATTTAGGGCTTTCAGAATTTTTGACATTTGTTATTAAACAGCTTCCAAACGTAGTACATCCTTGTCCTTTTTCCTTATTAATTTTTACTTTTAATGTATGTTTATTTTTTGAATGAATTTTTTTTTCTTCTAAATCTATTAACTTTCCAAAACCTGACGCTGCCAGGTCTCTAGCAATTCCTCTAATTCCAAGACAGTCTGGTCTATTAGGTGTTATAGATATATCGATAAGATTTGATTTTGATTTTGAAAAATAACTTTTACCAATATTTTTTCTAAACTCCTGGGTTAATTCAGTAATCCCATCACTATCATTAGACAAATTTAATTCAGATTCTGAACAAAGCATTCCATAAGAAGTAACGCCCCTTATTTTAGCGACTACTAATTTTGTCTTAGTTTTGGGAATAATTGCACCTGGAGGAGCATATATGGTTAGTAATCCTTCTTTTGCATTTTCTGCACCACATACAACTTTTTTAATTTTATTTTCACCAATATTTACATCACAAACTTTTAGTCGGTCTGCATTTGGATGTTTTTCAGTTTTTATGATTTCAGCTATTTTAAATAACCCATTATCAGCGGAAAGACTCTCTACACTCTCTACCTCTAGACCTATGTTGGTAAGTTGCTCTAAAAGATTTTTTTCTTTCAGATTTGTCTTCAGATGATCTTTTAACCAATCAAATGTTATTATCATCGACTAAGGCCTCTATAATTCGTAGGTACATCCAATGGATCAAATCCAAAATGATTTAACCATCTATAATCACAATCAAAAAAAGCTCGCAAGTCATTGATACCATATTTCAGCATAGCAAGTCTATCAATCCCAATACCAAATGCGTATCCCTGAAACTTTGATGGGTCTACTTTAACATTCTTTAAAACATTCGGATGAACCATTCCACACCCTAAAATCTCTAACCATTGATTTCCTTCTCCTATTATAATTTTTCCATCTTTCATCTCGTATCCAATATCAACTTCAGCAGATGGTTCTGTAAAAGGAAAATGGCTAGGTCTAAATCTCATCTTAATTTTATCTACTTCAAAGAACTCTTTAATAAAGTAATTTAAACATCCTTTTAGATGACCCATATTTATATTCTTATCTATATGAAGTCCTTCAACTTGATGAAACATTGGTGAGTGAGTTTGGTCACTATCTGATCTGTAAGTTCTTCCAGGTGCAATAATTTTGAATGGTGGCTTATCTTTCAACATAGTTCTAATTTGAACTGGAGAAGTATGAGTTCTTAATAGTCTCTGCTTTTTTTCATCCAAATAAAAAGTATCATGCATATCTCTAGCTGGATGATTTTCCGGTGTGTTAAGTGCTGTAAAATTGTTATATTCATTCTCGACGTCGGGCCCTTCTTCAACGCTAAAACCTATTTCGGAAAAAATTGATGATATTTCATCAATTGTTTGTGAGACTGGATGAATTTTTCCTCGAATAAATGATCTCTCAGGTAATGTAATATCAATTTTTTCTTTTTCTAATTTCTTTTTAATTTCAGCAGTTTCAAGTTCATTTATTTTTGAATTTATTAAATTCTGAAGTTCATCTTTAATTATATTTAAGTCATAGGCAAATTTTTTTCTCTCCGACTCTGCAATTGTTCCAATTTTTTTGAATTGAGTTGAAATTAATCCACTTTTACCAAACAGATCAGATTTAATTTGGTTTATTTCAAAAATATCTAATTTTCCACCAAGTTTTGAAAGAAATTCATCTTTTATTTTTTTAAGATCTGACATTTTTACAGATTATTTCTTCAGAGAAATAAAACAATAGCGAAGATTAATTTAAAGCTGATTGAGCTTTTTGAACGATAGTTTTAAAGGCTTCTGGACTATCATAGGCTATCTCAGCTAGAATTTTTCTATCGATTTTTATTCCACATTTATTTAATCCATTAATAAACTTAGAATATGTCAAACCTTCTGCTCTAACCCCGGCATTTATTCTTTGTATCCACAGTGATTTAAAATCTCTTTTCTTATTTCTTCGATCTCTATATGCATACTGCATAGCTTTTTCCATAGCTTGCTTTGCAACTCTAATAGTATTTTTTCTTCTACCCCATTGACCTTTAACGGCTTTCAAAACTTTTTTATGTTTTGCTCTACTAGTTACACCTCTTTTAACTCTTGCCATATTAACCCCTTAAACTGTAAGGCATATATGACTTAACAATTTTACCGTCTTGTTTTGACATAGTTGTAGTGCCTCTTAATTTTCTTATTTGAGAATTTGTTCTTTTTATCATGCCATGCCTTTTACCAGCTTGGGCCATTATTACTTTACCCCTTGCAGATATTTTGAACCTTTTTTTTGCAGAGCTTTTTGTTTTTAGTTTTGGCATAATTTTGCGAGTTTATACAAAGAATGTTATTAATTTACAACTACTATTAAAGCTTATAAAGGCTGAATTACCATTATCATTTGCTTTCCATCGAACTTCGGATGTAATTCTACCTTACCAATTTCCTTCATATCCTCTTTGATTTTTGTCATTAACTCATTACCTAAATGTGAGTGCTGAAGTTCTCTACCTTTAAATCTTATTGTAAATTTTACTTTATCACCTTTAGCAATAAATTTTTTTGCATTTTTTACTTTAAACTCGTAATCATGTGTCTCAGTTACAGGCCTCATTTTAATTTCTTTTAATGCAATTATTTTTTGTTTTTTTTTAGCAAGGTTTGCTTTTTTTTGCGCATCGTATTTATATTTTCCCATATCCATTATTTTACAAACTGGTGGATTTGCATTTGGAGCTATTTCTATTAAATCTAAACCTTGATTCCTCGCCATCGATATTGCTTCGTTTGTGCTAATGACACCCAAATTTTCTCCATCACTACCTATAACTTGAACTTCTGGAGATGAAATTCTATTATTAGATCTTGGACCTCGATCTTTAGTTCTTCTCTGAAAATAATTTTGCTTAAGATCTGCCACTTAAATTGAGGATACTTTATTTAAAGCAGAAAATGTTTTTAAAAATTTATTTAATTCCATATTCTCTTGTTTATTAGAATCCAATCTTCTAATAGTTACGGAGTTACTGTCAACTTCTTTTTTACCACAAATTAATAAAATAGGGACTTTTGCAAGAGAATGTTCTCTTATTTTATAGTTCAAATTATGATTTTTTAAATCAACTATTGAGCTCATACCAGCTTCTTTTATTTTTTTGGAAACTTTACTTGCATATTCCTCAAAGTCCTCTGAAATCGGAATTACCACTGTTTGCAGTGGAGATATCCAAAATGGAAACTTGCCAGCATAATTTTCTATTAAAATTCCAATAAATCTTTCAAGAGATCCAAACAAAGCTCTGTGTAACATCACTGGAACTTTTTTTGTTCCATCTTTGTCTACATAAGAAGCACCTAACCTTCCAGGTAAATTAAAATCAACTTGTAGGGTTCCACATTGCCAATCTCTTCCAATAGCATCCCTTAAAACAAATTCAATTTTAGGTCCATAAAATGCACCCTCACCCTTATTAATGGTATATTCTAATTTAGTCGCTTTGACTGCCTCTAATAAAGCTGCCTCTGCTTTATCCCACACACTATCATCTCCGACTCTCAGCTCTGGTCTATCAGAATATTTGAGAACAACATCTTCAAAACCGAGATCTTTATAAATTTCTAAGATAAGATTAGTTACTATTAAACATTCTTTTGTTATTTGATCTTCAGTACAAAATATATGAGCATCATCTTGTGTAAACGCTCTTACTCTCAATAGACCATGAAGCGCGCCTGAAGGCTCATAACGATGTACCTTTCCAAACTCAGACATTTTTAATGGCAAATCTTTATAGCTTTTGAGACCTTGATTAAAGACCTCTACACAACCTGGACAATTCATAGGTTTAATAGCAAATATCTTTTCATCTGGAGTAGTTGATGTATACATATTTGCTCCAAATTTTTCCCAATGGCCAGATTTTTCCCACAGACTTCTATCTAATACCTCTGGAGTATTTATCTCTTTATATCCAGCAATATCTTGTTTCATTTTCATATAATTAATTAATTTTTGAAACAGTGCCCAACCCTTTTCATGCCAAAAGACAGATCCTGGGCTCTCTTCTCTAAAATGAAATAGATCCATCTCTTTACCAAGTTTCCTATGATCTCTTTTTTCTGCTTCTTCAATTCTTTTTAAATAATTATCTAGATCTTTTTGAGATGCCCAACTAGTTCCATAAATTCTTTGTAACATTTCATTTTTCGAGTCTCCCCGCCAATATGCTCCTGCAACTTTTGTAAGCTTAAATGCTTTACCAATTTTTCCAGATGAAACTAGGTGTGGCCCTCTACATAAATCATGCCAAGTATCACCATGATGATAAACAGTTAGCTCTTCACTCTCTGGAATACTCTCTATTATTTCTGCTTTATAGTTTTCACCAATCTTTTTGAAGTGGCTTATCGCTTTATCTCTTTTCCAAACTTCTCTTCTTGTTTTTACATCTTTATCGATTATTTCTGACATTTTTTTTTCAATTTTATCTAGATCATCTTCTGTAAAAGGTTCTTTTCGAGCAAAATCATAGTAAAAACCATTTTCTATTACAGGTCCTATAGTTACCTGTGTACCCGGGTATAATTCTTGAACGGCCATCGCCATAATGTGAGCCGTATCGTGTCTTATAACTTCAAGACCCTCTGGATCTTTTGCAGTAAAGATTTTTACTGAACAATCTTTTTTAATTGAAAAATACAAATCTTTTAACTCACCGTCGACACTCATTATCAATGCTTGTTTTGATAATGACTTGCTTATTTTTTCTGCAACATCTAAACCTGTAACTTCTTTGGGAAATTCAATATTTTTTCCATCTGGTAATGTAATTATAGGCATTTAGTTTAATAATCTTTTATACTCTGAATATGTAGAAAAACACATTTTTTCAACATTAAATTTTTTTATTATATTGTTTCTTCCTTCTTTGCCCATAAGATTTCTAGATGTTTCATCCATTGTTAATCCATGAATTATTTTTTTACTTAAAGACTCTGCATCCCCCGATTTAAATAAAAAACCTGTTTTTTCATCAATAATTGTCTCATTGGATCCTCCAATATTACTAGCTATAATTAATTTTTCCATAGATTGTGCTTCCACAGCAACTCTTCCAAAAGCCTCTGGTTCAATTGAGGCTGATACAATTATATCAGAAACTTTATAAGCTAATGCCATATCATTACAATGATCTATAAATTTTATTTGATTTGTTAAATGGTATTGCTCAGTAAGACGTATTAATTTTTTTTTATAAAGGTCTCTTCCTTGATCGTTTCCAAGTATAACTGCATGGAAAGCTTCATAACCTAATTCAATTTTAACAAGATTAATTGCCTCAATAAATAATTCTTGTCCTTTCCACGAAGTAAGCCTTCCTGGCATTAAAATTATTTTTTTTTCATCATGGATGTTCCATTTTTGAAGTAAATTTTTTTCATCATTTTCTAATTTTGTGGAAGAGTCAAAATAGTCAACATTTATTCCCCTAAAAATAACTAAAAATTTTTTTTGACTTGTTAAAAATTCAGAATAATTTTCTTTAATGTGAGAAAAAATAAAATTTGATCCTGCAATAATCAAATCAGATCTTACCATCACAGAATTATAAAATTTTTTAAACTTGCCACTAAAATTGTAAGTTCCATGAAATGTAGTTACAAACTTTCTATTAGTTAACTTTGTTGCAAATAAACAAGACCAAGCTGGTGCTCTACTCCTTGCATGAACAATTGAGATCTTAAAAAATAAAATTATCCCAATTAATAAAATTGTATTTATCAGAATCAATAATGGGTTTTTACTATGAACTGGAAGTTTAATTAGTTTTACTTTTTTTTTATCAACGAATTTTGTTAATTCCCCTCCGCTAGTTACTATAAAAGACTCACACCCATTTTCTGGTAAATAATGAGCAATATCAAAACATCCTGTTTCTGCTCCTCCATAACCTAGTTTTGGTATTACTTGCAGGACTTTTATATTAGACGACATACAGTTAGATTATATAATAATAGAGATAACTAATAAACTTTTATGAGCAAATTCAATTACTTTAAAATAAATAAATCAAAAAAAATCAGATACTTAAAATACAACCAAAAAAATAAAGCTTACATAGTTTTTTTACACGGGTTTATGTCTGATTTAGAGGGAAAAAAACCTAAAGCATTTTTAAATTTTGCAAAAAAAAATAAACTTGGTTTTCTTGCACTAGAATATTCTGGTCATGGAAAATCATCTGGTAAATTTATCAATGGGAATATCTCAAAATGGACTAAAGAGACAACTTTATTAATTAAAAAAATTGTCAAAAAAAATAGAATCATCTTAGTTGGCTCAAGTATGGGGTCTTGGATCGCTTTAAATCAATTTAAATTTTTTAAAAAACAAATTGTAGGTTTTTTAGGAATTGGTTCTGCACCTCAATTTTTAGAGGGTTTAATGTGGAAAAAATTTTCAAAAAAAATGAAAAAAGAAATAACAATAAATGGGATTATCAACTTAAAGCATGGAAATTATGAATATCCAATCTCTTTACAACTAATTAAAGATGGCCGGAAAAATAAAGTATTTCATAAAAAAATTTACGACAAGTTAAAGATTACTATGGTTCATGGACAAAAGGATGAATCTGTCCCTGTCAGTTATTCCAAAAAAGTTTTAAAAATTTTTATAAATTCAAAAAAAAAATTAGTTATCATTAAAAAGGGTGATCACAGCTTATCTTCACCTAAGTGGTTAGGCATATTAAAAAAAGAGTTAAAAATTATGATTAACTAACTTCTTTAATCTTAGACTTAAAAGTAATTGGATTTTTAAGTTTATTAATCATCTCTTTTGGACAAACCTGAACAAAATTTTTAATTTCAACTTCAAAATTTTCAAAAATATTTTTTGATATCAACGATCCTGTCTCCTTTGAATGTTCTAAAATTAATTCTTTTAAATAACTTGTCCAATAATCTGTCTCAACATTTTGCCAAACAACTGAATCTGGATTTACTTTTTTTTCAAACTCTTTAGATTTATCATAGATAAATGCCATACCTCCGGTCATGCCAGCTGCAAAGTTGTCACCGACATTTCCTAAAATAACAACTGTTCCTCCAGTCATATACTCACAACCATTTGAGTCACAACCCTCAATAACTGTAGTTGCACCAGAATTTCTTACAGCAAATCTATCACCTGCTTGACCCGCAGCAAAAAGTTTACCTGAAGTAGCTCCGTACAGAACTGTATTTCCGATGATTGTATTTTCATTAGAGATTAAATTACTTTCATCCGAAAGTTTTATTGAGATTGTAGCGCCTGACAATCCC
Organism: uncultured Pelagibacteraceae bacterium; assembly: GCA_902617625.1. Taxonomy (GTDB): domain Bacteria; phylum Pseudomonadota; class Alphaproteobacteria; order Pelagibacterales; family Pelagibacteraceae; genus Pelagibacter. The sequence continues at coordinate 98,130 of CACMXJ010000001.1, forward strand.
TTGCCGACATAATCATTTGCATCACCTTTAAGATTTAATTTTAGTCCTTTTGATGAAAAAGCACCAAATGACTGACCCGCAGAGCCTTTAAAATTTATTGTAAGAAAATTTTCATCAAGTTTTTCGTAACCATACTTTTTGTAAAGATGATGTGAAATTCTTGTACCAACTGCCCTGTTTGTATTTTTGATAATAAATTCTTTCTCAACTTTTTCTAAATTATCTAAAGATTTTTCTATTTCTGGCCAAATTTCCTGGTCTAATGTTTCTGGTACTTTATTGATCTCCAATGACTCGCAGTATCTTTTTTTGTTTCCTGGGTCTGCCTGAACAAATAATGGATTTAAATCCAAATCATCTAAATTTGGTGAAGCTTTATTAACTTGCATTAATAAATCAGTTCTTCCAATTATATCATTTAATGATTTAAAACCTAATTCAGCTAAAATTTCTCTTACTTCAGATGCAATGAAAGTGAATAAATTTACAACCTTGTCTGGGGTACCAGTAAATTTTTCTCTTAATTTTTCATCTTGTGTACAAACACCTACTGGACAAGTATTTGAGTGGCACTGTCTTACCATTATACATCCCATTGCCACTAGAGCTGTTGTTGCAACTCCATACTCCTCTGCTCCCATCATTGCAGCAATAACAACATCTCTTCCAGTTTTAATACCACCATCAGTTCTTAACGTAACTTTGTGTCTTAAATTGTTTAACGTTAAAACCTGATTTGCCTCAGTGAGACCCATCTCCCAAGGTATTCCAACGTATTTGACACTTGTTTGAGGAGTTGCGCCTGTTCCTCCATTATGACCTGAAATTAAAATAATATCTGCTTTTGCTTTAGCTACACCTGCAGCAATAGTTCCAATTCCAGATGATGCAACTAGCTTGACACCAACTCGTGCTTTTGGATTTGTTTGTTTCAAATCATAAATCAGTTGTGCCAAATCTTCTATGGAATAAATATCGTGATGTGGAGGTGGAGAAATTAATGTTACTCCTGGTGTGGAATGACGTAGTCTTGCAATCTCCTTTGTTACTTTGAAGCCAGGTAACTGACCGCCTTCCCCTGGTTTAGCGCCTTGTGCCATTTTAATTTCTATTTCATTACAATTATTCAAGTAATTTACAGTCACACCAAATCTAGCAGATGCAATTTGTTTAACTCTAGAATTTGCACTATCACCACTATCCATCACCTTAAATCTTTCTGCATCTTCTCCACCTTCACCACTACAAGAAGCTCCTTTAATTCTATTCATTCCAATAGCAAGTGTTTCATGCGCTTCTTTAGATAAAGCACCGTGGGACATGCTTCCACTACCAAATCTTTTCAGTATTTTTTCTATTGGTTCAACTTCAGATAAATCTATTGATGAACCCAATTTTTTTTTTCTAAAATCAATTAGATCCCTCAAATTTATTGGTGGTAAATTATATATACCTTCAGCATATTTCTTATATGCCTCATATGAATTTGAGCCTACAGCGCTTTGTAATAAATGAATTAGCTTTCCTTGATATTGATGTGTTTCACCGTTTTTCCTGTATCGATAAATACCTCCAATTGGCAATATAGTTTCTGTGCTTTCAAATGCTTCTTTGTGAATTTCTCTTATTTTTTTTTCAATTCCAACTAAACCAATGCCTGAAATTTTCGAGGTAACTCCAGGAAAGTATTCATTTACAACTGTTCTGCTCAATCCTACTGTCTCAAAATTACATCCACCTCTGTAAGAACTTAAAACCGAAATCCCCATTTTTGACATTATCTTCAATAAACCTGCATTAACTGAATTAATGTAGCGTTGTACACATTCATCAAAACTAAATTGACCAAAAAGTTTTTTTTCATATCTCTGATATAAACTATCGAAAGCCAGATATGGATTTACTGTAGTTGCTCCAACTCCAATTAATGTTGCAAACGAATGAGTATCTATAGCCTCTCCAGACTGAACATTTATAGAAACATAACCTCTTAGTTTTTTTTGTATCAAAAATGTGTTTATGGCTCCGACACATAATAACATAGGCATAGGCAATCTTTCAGATGAGAGATTTTTGTCACTTAAAATCAGTTGGGTAATACCTTGTCTTACTGCAATTTCAGATTCTTTTTGAATCCTGTTAATAGAATTTTCTAAATTATCATTTTGTGAAAATGAGCAATCAATGGTCACTGAACTTTTACCAAAAAAATTAGTGAACTTGTTAAATTGTGAATTTGATAAAATAGGACTATTTAAAACATAAATATTCTCTTTGGTTAAAGTATCAAAATCAAGAATATTACCTAAATTTCCAAATCTAGTTTTTAAACTCATCACTTTATTTTCTCTTAAAGAATCAATTGGTGGATTAGTTACTTGGCTAAAATTTTGCCTAAAAAAATGGTAAAGCGGTCTATACTTGTCAGATAGCACTGCTAGAGGGGTATCATCACCCATTGAACCTGTTGCCTCTTTTGAATCTTCTGCCATTGGATGTAATATAAGTTCTAGATCCTCTAAACTTATTCCGAAAGTATATTGTCTTCTCCTTAGACTTTCGCCATCAAAATTATGTTTTTCATTGGAGATTGATAATTTTTCATCCAGATCAATTATTTGAGAATTAAAATGTTTAAATTCTTTAGCCAAATAATCTTTTATTTGACTATTAGAAAAAACCTTACCTTTTTCAATTCTGACCCCGATAATTTCACCAGGACCAAGTCTTCCCTTGGTTAAAATCTTTTTTTCATTTAAATTAATCATTCCTGTCTCTGAACCTGCAAAAATCATTTTGTCTTTTGTAATGGCATATCTCAAAGGTCTAAGACCATTTCTATCATTCGCAGCTATAACCCATTCATTATCTGTAGCTGCAATTGCAGCAGGTCCATCCCATGGCTCCATTGTACTATTTAAAAAATTGAATAATTGCTGATGACTTTTTGATAATGTCTTATTTTTTTTCGACCATGCATCAGGTACTAGCATTAATTTAGCTAATGGTGCAGATTGGCCCGATTTATTTAATAATTCAAATACATTGTCTAAAGCTGCAGAGTCAGAGACACCCTTTTGGATAACAGGTTTTAAATTTTCTATGTCTTCGAAAAGTGGGCTACTCATCTCTTGCTCATGAACTTTCATCCAGTTTTTATTTCCTTTATAAGTATTTATCTCACCATTGTGTGCTATAGCCCTAAATGGTTGAGCTAAGCTCCAGCTCGGTGCAGTGTTTGTTGAAAATCTTTGATGAAAAATTGCATATCTTGAAATAAACCTTGGGTCTCTAAGATCTAAATAGAAGTCAGATAATGCTTCTGCCAAATATAGCCCTTTATAAATTATAGATTTTGAACTAATTGAACAAATATAAAAATTATTTAATGAGGCATCAAAAGCTTTATTTTCAATTCTCTTTCTTGTTTCATAAATTTTTCTCTCTAAGTTTTTATCTAATAAATTTGGATCATTGGGTTTAAAAAGAACTTGTATAATTTCTGGCATGGTTTGAAGAGCTTTTTCTCCTAAAACTTTTGAATTTACTGGTACTTGTCGCCAACCATATATACTAAAATTATTTTTAGTTAGTTCACTCTCAACTATTGTTTTGCAACTCTCTTGCGCTGAATAATCATTTCTAGGTAAAAAAATCATTCCTACACAGATTTCAGAATTATCATAATCGTGTCCGGTAACTTGTATTTTTTCTATAAAAAAGTCTTTCGGAATTTCAACATGTATTCCGGCTCCATCACCCGTTTTACCATCTGCATCAACAGCACCTCTGTGCCAAACTGCTTTTAAAGCTTCAATTCCATACTCAACTATTGCCCTAGATTTTTTTCCTTCTGTAGATGCGATTAAACCAACTCCACAAGCATCGTGTTCCATCTCTTTTGAATAAACATGATTTTTTGTTAGTAACTCTAAATTTTTTTTATAGTTTTCCATTAAGCTACTTTTGTTTTTTTCAATTGCATATTTTCTAAATATGTTTTCATAGAAGAAGCTGCATCTCTCCCATCTTTGATTGCCCATACTACTAACGACGCTCCTCTTACAATATCTCCTGCAGCAAAAACACCTTCTAGATTTGTTTCCATCGTATTGAAATCAGTTTTAATTGTTCCCCATTTTGTTACTTGTAACTCTTGCGCATCAAATAATAATGGTAAATTTTCTGGATCAAATCCAAGAGCTTTGATTACCATATCGGCTTTCACCATAAATTCTGAGCCTTCTTTAATTTCTGGTTTTCGTCTTCCTGATTCATCTGGTTCACCTAATTCAATTTGATTAACAACTAAATTTTCGATTTTATTTTTTCCCTTAAATTCTTTTGGACTAGAAAGCCAAACAAATTCTACACCCTCTTCCTCAGCATTTGCAACTTCTCTAGCAGATCCAGGCATATTTTCTTTATCTCTTCTATATAAACATTTTACCGACTTTGCTTTTTGTCTTACTGAAGTTCTTACACAATCCATTGCTGTGTCACCGCCACCTATCACAACAACATCTTTTCCTTCAGCGTTTAAAATTCCTTTATCAAATAACTCTACTTTATCTCCTAAGCCTTTTTTATTTGATGCTGTCAAAAACTCCATTGCAGGAAAAATATTACCTAAATCATTACCAGGTAATTCAACTTCTCTTGGTTTATATACACCCGTCGCTATTAAAATTGCATCATGTTTTTTTCGCAACTGTTCTAAAGTTGCATCTTTACCAACTTCAAAATTTTGAATAAATTTTATCCCACCATCCTTTAACAACTTTGTTCTTCGCTCAACTACATGTTTTTCAAGTTTAAAATTTGGAATTCCATAAATTAATAATCCACCTGCGCGATCATATCGATCATAAACAGTAATTTTATATCCATTTTTCCTTAGCTGTTCAGCGGCTGCCAATCCTGCGGGACCGGCGCCAATTATTCCAACGCTTTGGTCTTTTTCATGTTTTAGAGAAATTGGTTTAACCCAGCCTTGTTCCCACGCTTTATCATTAATATATTTCTCAACTGAACCAATAGTAACTGTTCCGTGTCCTGATTTTTCAATAACGCAGTTACCTTCACACAATCTGTCCTGAGGACAAATTCTTCCACACACTTCTGGCATATTGTTAGTGCTTTGAGATAATTCGTAGGCCTCTTTTAATCTTCCCTCAGCTGTAAGTTTTAACCAATCTGGAATATTGTTGCTTAATGGACAATGCACTTGGCAAAATGGAACTCCGCATTGAGAACATCTGCTTGATTGCTCTTCAGCTTTTTTAGTTAAAAACTCGTCATAGATCTCATTAAAATCCTCTTTTCTTGTGCCGATCTTTCTTTTAGGTGGAGTTTGTTGACCTATTTTCACAAATTTTAACATTTTATCAGTCATAGAATCTTTAAATTTTTGGCAAATTATACATTGTTTTTAGCAATAAAAGTATTATTTAGGTCAATAATCATGACCTATAATTAACTTTATTTAGCATAAAATGTGAGAAATTTATTTTTTGCATACCTATTATGATTAAATCGAATTGTTTAAAATGAATATTTTTTAAGTTACGACATCTTTATGCTTCAAGATTTTATAGAAATACTAATTCTTTCTGCAGTCCAGGGAATTTCTGAATTTTTACCTATTAGCTCTTCAGCCCATCTGATCTTAATATCAAATTTTTATGATTTTAGCTCAAGCTCTTTATTCATTGATATTGGTCTGCACTTGGGTTCTTTATTTGCAATAATCTATTACTTTAAAAAAGATTTACTAAATTTAAGAAACAATCAAAAATTATTGGTTTTGATTTTAGTTGGATCAATACCTCTTATAATTTTTGGATATATAATATATTCGATCGAAATAATTAATCTTTTAAGAAATATAGAAATTATTGCATGGACAACTCTATTTTTTGGTTTAGTCCTATTTTTATCAGATAAAAGAGATACTGATCAAAATATATCAACCAACTTAAATATAAAATCAATATTATTCATAGGTTTATTTCAAATTTTAGCACTCATACCTGGTGTGAGTAGAGCTGGAATAACTTTAACAGCAGCTCGATTTCTAGAATTTAACAGAGTTGATTCAAGTAAAATCGCCTTTTTATTATCTATACCCGCGTTAGCAGGGGCAAGTTTTTTAGGTCTTCAAGATGCTGTACAACAGTCTACTGAATTTAATTATTTATTATTAATTGCAGTTACTCTTTCTTTTATCTTCTCATTTATCACAGTCAAGTATTTTATAAGATATGTAAGGAATTTCTCTTTAACCGTGTTCGTAATTTATAGAATTATTATTGCTTTAGTTTTATTATTGATAATTTATTTTCCTCATCAAGGGTAATAATTGAGAAATTAAAACACCACACAATATGAATAAGCACCCTAACATATTATTAAAATCTAAAATTTGACTTAATAAAAACCATGCTGCGATAGTTGCAAATACGCCTTCTAATGAAAAAATTATGGCTGCTGGTGCAGGTGTTATGTTTTTTTGAGCGTAAATTTGTAAAACGAATGCAAAACCACCTGATAAAATTCCTGCATAGAGTATGGAGTCTATCTCGTTGAGAATATTTTCAATTACAAATTCTTCATAAATCAAACCAATGATAAAAGAAAATAAAGCCACTAATAAAGTTTGGATTGCACCTAATGTTAAGGGTAAGTTATATGTTTTAACAATCATTCCAGTAAATATGATGTGAGTACTCCAGAATAATGCTCCAAGAATAACCAACGTGTCTCCAAGTCTAACTGTAGCATCATAAAAATTGGTTAAAAGATATCCGCCAATTAAACATAAAATAACTGAAGGCCATACGCTCCAATGTAATGATTCTCTCTTAAATATAAAAATAATAATTGGTACCATCGGTACATAAAAAATCGTAAAGAAGGCAGCATTTGCTACATCTGTGTAAAGCAGAGCTACTTGTTGCAATGCTGATCCTAAAAATAATGATAATCCTATTAAAAAAGATAGAATAACAAAATATCTAAAACCAGTTTTAAATTCTAATTTAAATTTTTTAGTCTCAAATAACAATGCTAAAGGAAGAATTGCCAAAAAACCCACAAAAAATCTTACTGCATTAAATGTAAACGGACCAATATCATCCATGCCAGTGTCTTGAGCAATAAATGTAGTTCCCCAAATAAATGTACACAGCAAAGCACTTAACAATGAAACGCTTTTAGACATAATTTTTATCAAACGGCTAACTTATAAGCAAAATTTTTACCAAGATTTTCTTTTAAATCATTATTAAATCGAGCTGCCTCCGCACCATCAATAATTCTATGATCATAAGACAGTGAAAGTGGCAACATAGTACGCGTTACAAATTTTCCATTCATGAATACTTGTTTTTTTTCAGCTCTTCCTACTCCTAAGATAGCAACTTCAGGATAATTTATAATTGGGGTAAAAAAAGATCCCCCTATTCCCCCTAGGCTAGTTATCGTCATAGAACCTCCGAATAACTCTTTCTTATCAATTTTAAGATCTCTACATTGCTGACTGATTTTTTTTAATTCTGTGCTTATTAAAGAAATATTTTTATTATCCGCATTTCTTAATTTAGGAACCATTAAACCATGTGGTGTATCCACTGCTATGCCAATATGATAATACTTTTTAACAGTCATTTTACCGTTTTCAATTAGATCGATTGAGGTATTAAAATTTGGAAATTTTTTTAATGATGTTGTTAATGCTTTTACGATGAAAGCTAAAGGTGTAATTTTTTTTTTTTCACCGGTATATACGTCCGTAAGAGAAGTTCTAAATTCCTCTAATTCGGTTATATCAGCTTCATCATGATTGGTTACATGTGGAATTTTTGTCCAAGAGTTCATTAAATATTTTGACGACAACTTTTTCACTCTGGGAATGTCTTTAATATCTACTTCTCCAAAATCTGAATGGGAATACTCTAGTTCAATTTTTTGCTCAGTTTTATTTTGATCCTTGAAACTTTTATCAGATTTAGTTGCAACAAATAACTTTACATCACTCTCGGTAACCCTGCCTTGTCTTTCACTACCTGGGACTTTGTTAATATTAACTCCAAGTTCTCTCGCAAATTTTCTAACTTTTGGTGAAGCAGAAGCTTTTGTGGAAAAATCTTTAATTATTATATTTTCAGATTCATCGGTTTTTTTTATATCATTTTTTTTTATTTCTTTTGGTAATTGACTTTTTGGTGATTCTTGAACACTTGTTTCTTTTATTTCTTTCTCACTTTCAATTTCAATAATTTTATCACCTTCCGATACCTTGTCTCCAATTTTAACATTCAAAGAAATTATGGTTCCATCATCAGAGGATGGTATTTCCACACTTGATTTATCACTTTCTATAGTTATCAGTGGATCATTCTTTTTTATTTTTTGACCTTTTTTAATTAAAACTTCGATGACTTCCACATCTTTGAATTCACCAATATTTGGAACTTTTATATCCTTCTTTGACATTATAATTTTGTCGGCATTGGTTTATCTTTATCAATTCGATACTTCTTTATTGCCTCTTGAGCATATTTAGATGCAATTAATTGTTCTTTAGCTAAAACACTTAGTCCATATGCAACTACATGTTCTTTATCAACCTCAAAGAACTTCCTCAAATTTTTTCTGGTATCACTTCGACCAAATCCATCTGTTCCTAACGAGTAAAAGCTCTTGTTAATATAAGGTCTAATTTGGTCTGAATTCATCCTCATATAATCTGATGCAGCCAAAATTGGACCTTCAGTTTTGCCTAAACAGCTTTCAACATATGATTTTTTTGGTTCTTTTTCAGGATTTAATAAATTATATCTTTCTACCTCTAAGCCATCTCTTCTTAATTCATTGAAACTAGTTACGCTCCAAACTTCACTGTCAATTTGATATTCCTTTTGTAGAATCTCCGCACCAGCTATCATTTCTCTTAAAATTGTGCCTGATCCTAGGAATTGAATTTTGGTTTTTTTATATTTGTTAAATTCTTTAATTTTATACATTCCTTTTAAAATGCCTTCTTCACACGATTTTTCAGTTGGCATTGCAGGATGAGGATAATTTTCGTTCATTGTTGTAATGTAATAAAAAATATTTTCTTTCTTCTCATGCATTCTTTTCAATCCTTCTCTAAAGATTGTTGCAAGTTCATAATGAAATGTTGGATCATAAGACTTACAGTTTGGAATAGTTGATGCCATCAAATGACTATGTCCATCTTGATGTTGTAAACCTTCTCCTGCCAATGTTGTTCTTCCAGCAGTGGCACCAATTAAAAACCCTCTTGATTGACTGTCTGCTCCTGCCCAAGCAAAGTCACCTATTCTCTGAAAACCAAACATTGAGTAAAAAAGATAGATAGGGATCATTTCAATATCATGATTTGTGTAAGAAGTACCTGCAGCAATCCATGAAGACATTGCCCCTGCCTCGTTAATTCCTTCCTCTAAAACTTGTCCACTTTTTTCTTCTCTATATGAACTTAATTGTGCCGAGTCCTCAGGTTCATATTTTTGTCCTTCATGAGCATAAATACCGATTTTTTGAAAAAAACCCTCCATACCAAATGTTCTCGCCTCATCAGGAATGATTGGTACTAATCTTGAAGCAACATTTTTATCTCTAAGAAGATTGGTAAGCATTCTTACTAATGCCATCGTAGTAGACATTTCTTTTTTACCTGTTGATTCTTTCATATTGTCAAAAATGGTTTTTGGGGGAGCTTTAATAGGTTTTGCATACGTAGTTCTCTCTGGGATAAATCCTCCCAATTGAAGTCTTCTTTCTTTAATATATTTTATTTCAGGTGAGTTTTGATCTGGCTTGTAATACTCAATATTTTGTACCTGTTTATCAGTTAGAGGAACATCAAACCTGTCTCTGTAATACATCAAGTCGTCTATATCTAATTTTTTAGTTTGATGTGTTGTATTTACGCTCTCACCACTTTTGCCCATTCCATAACCCTTTATAGTTTTAGCAATTACAACTGTTGGGCTTCCAATATTTTTTGAGGCTTTATCATAAGCTGCAAAAACTTTGTGAGGATCATGTCCACCTCTATTTAATCTCCATATATCTTTGTCTGAAAGGTTTGAGATTAACTCTTTAGTTTCAGGATACTTACCAAAAAACTTTTCTCGCACATAAGCTCCATTTCTTGCTTTCATAGCTTGATATTCACCATCAACAGTTTCATTCATAACTTTAATTAAATGACCAGTTTTATCGTTAGCCAATAGCGGATCCCAATAGGAACCCCAAATTACTTTGATAACATTCCATCCAGCTCCTCTAAAAATACCCTCTAATTCTTGTATGATTTTTCCATTACCCCTCACAGGTCCGTCCAATCTTTGAAGGTTACAATTGATCACGAATATTAGATTATCCAATTTTTCTCTTGCTGCTAAACCAATTGCCCCTAAAGACTCTGGCTCGTCCATTTCCCCATCTCCTAAGAAAGCCCAAACTTTTCGTCCCTCATCTTTGATGAGACCCCTGTTAATTAAATATTTCATATATCTTGCTTGATAGATAGCTAACATTGGTCCTAAACCCATTGAGACTGTTGGAAATTGCCAAAAGTTTGGCATCAACCAAGGATGTGGGTAAGATGATAAACCTCCTGGATTAACTTCTTGTCTAAAACTATCTAATTGTTTTTCATTAAGTCTTCCCTCAAGAAATGCTCTTGCGTACATACCTGGAGCGCTATGTCCTTGAAAATAAATTAAGTCTCCTCCAAATTTATTGTTTTTTGCTCTCCAAAAATGATTCATTCCTACATCATAAAGCGTAGCCGCAGATGCAAATGTTCCAATATGTCCTCCAAGTTCAGGAAATTTTTTATTTGCGCGAACTACCATTGCTGCGGAATTCCATCTTATCAATGACCGAATTCTTCTTTCAATATTTTGATCACCATTTGATTTTTTCTCTTCATTTACTGGAATTGTATTTATATATGGTGTGTTTTGTGTGTAGGGAATATTTGCACCCTCCATATAAGCTTTATTAATTAATTCCTTTATTAAATAATGAGCTCTTTGATTTCCATCTTTTTCAATTACTGCAGTAAGTGATTCTAACCATTCACTAGTTTCTAATGGATCAATATCGCTGTCATTAACTACTTGAATTATTTCTGGTTTTTTTCTCTCAATATTATTTGTATGGATGATTTGCTCTTGTTTTTTTTCTAATGATTTTTCTGCTTCTTTAATCAAATTTTCTGTGTCTTTTGGAATAGTTTTTGTTGTAGAGTGTTCTTCATTTGACCCTGAAATATTCAAAATTAAATCACCTTTTGAAACTTTATCACCTACTTTAACTTTTATTGTCTCGATTATGCCTGATAACGTTGAAGGTATTTCAACACTCGATTTATCACTTTCTATGGTAACTACTGGATCGTTCTTGGCAATTTTTTGCCCTTCTTTGACAAGCAATTCAATGACCTCTACATTTTCAAAGTCACCTATATCAGGTACTAATAGTTTTTTGCTCATTTAGTATTTAGATCTTATACACTATATAATTTTACTTAATTGCTAATTTTAACACATTCTGCACAATTTTTTGACACTCTTCTGAAGTATCCTTTAAAAATGATTAAAAAGTTATTAAATACACTTTTACGACCAAAAGAAAGTACTTACATTGATGCTAAAATTTGGATACAAAAAATTCTACTTGAAGAGAAATTTAAAAAAATTAATTCTTAAATTCTCTCAATACATATAGCTATACCCATTCCGCCACCTATGCATAGTGTGGCGCAACCTTTATTCTTTTTCTGTTTTATCATTTCATGAATGAGAGTGACTAATATTCTGGCACCTGATGCTCCTATAGGATGACCTAAAGCTATAGCTCCTCCATTAACATTAACTTTATTCTCATCAATTTTTAACTCACGTATTACTGCAATACTTTGAGCGGCAAAAGCTTCATTAATTTCAAAAAGATCTATATCATTTAAATTCCAGTTTGCTTTTTTAACTGCTTCACGTACAGCCTCAATTGGTCCTAGACCCATCAGAGTTGGATCAACTCCAACTGAGGCCCATGAGATTATCTTTACTAAAGGTTGAATTGATCTTTTTTTTGCCTCTTCAAAGGTTGTTAATAATAAAGCGGCAGCACCATCATTAATTCCTGATGAGTTTCCAGGTGTCACAGTCCCGTCTTTTAAAAATACGGCTTTTAGCCTGCTTAAATCTGATTTAGTAAGATCTTTTCTTGGATGTTCATCTTTCTCAAGATTGATACCAGATTGATTTATTTTAATTAGTTCTTCCTTAAATCTATTAGTGTTAATTGCAGTTTCTGTTTTTTTTTGAGAATTTAACGCAAAGTCATCTTGTTCAACTCGTGAAATATTAAATTTCTTTGCAACATTTTCAGCAGTTACACCCATATGATAATTATTAAATGCATCTATCAATCCGTCATTTATCATTGTATCTATCAAATGTTCTTCTAAAATTTTTTTACTATCCCGGTAAAAAATTGAATGTGGGGCTAATGACATGTTTTCTTGTCCACCAGAAATTACATTTTTTACCTCTCCTAATTTAATTGATTGATAACCTGAGATTACAGCTCTAAGTCCAGAGCCACAAACCTGATTTACTATGTGGGCTGGTTTAGAAATATTTATACCTGCATTTATCGCAGCCTGTCTTGCAGGATTTTGGCCTCCACCAGCTGTAAGTACTTGACCCATAATAACCTCATCAATATCGTCTTTATCTAATTTACTTTTTCTTAAAATTTCCCTAATAACAATAGATCCCAACTTATCAGCACTTAATTCTTTAAGGGATCCTTTATAAGCTCCAATAGGAGTTCTAATAGCCTCCACAACTACAACTTCATTCATTGAATTATTCATAATAATTTAAATTTATCTTAGAATTAAAATACACTAAAAAATGATATAGAATAATATATAAAATTTAAAAATGCGCCTGTAGCTCAACTGGATAGAGCGCTTGGCTACGGACCAGGAGGTTCTGGGTTCGACTCCTAGCAGGCGCACCATTAATAAGATAAATTATGATGAAATGGCTAATCAAATCCTCTCTTCAAATGTCTGTTATTTATTTTTTTATAATTATTCTTATAGTTTTACTTATTTTAACTTTTATACTTTAACAAATTATGTCTAATTTATTTGAACAAATCAGTTTAAAGCATGGTTTTATGAAACATAATGGTGGTGTTATGTTTAGAAATATCTCTGAAAGTGAATATGAATTTAAATCAGTTATTAATGAAAATCATTTGAACGCAGCAGGCATTACTCATGGAGGATATTTGGCAGCTTTGATAGACGCTGGAGCAGGAACTGCAGCACATCGTAGTGCCGAAAATGCACCATGTGTAACAATTTCATTAGATCTTAAATATATCGGTGCTTCAAAAATTGGCGATGAAATTATAGGGCATGTAAAAATTTTAAAAAAAACGAAAACTTTAGTATTTTTATTTTGTGAATTAAAATGTAATAACAAAATAATTACATCTGCTTCTGGAGTTTGGAAAATTCTTAAAAATAAGTCTTAAGATTTAGTATTTGAGGTAATTTGGACAATAGATCGTATTATGTTAAACTATCCTCTCAATAACTTGAAATGAGAACTTTTTATAGAACGATTCGGTCATGTTTTAGTCTATTTTTGTTCTTCAAGAGCAACTACATCTTGTAGGTAAAATATTTAAGATACCAAAGATAGAAATGAATAAAAATAAAATTACGGCAGTGCTTGGCCCAACAAATACTGGCAAAACCCACTTAGCAATTGAAACGATGCTCTCTTTTGATACTGGGATGATTGGTTTTCCATTAAGACTTTTAGCTAGAGAAGTCTATGACAAAGTTATTAAAAAAACTAGATATGATGAAGTTGCTTTAATAACTGGTGAGGAAAAGATTATACCTTCAAATGCAAAATATTTTTTATGCACAGTTGAGTCGATGCCAATAGATAAGGATTTGGAATTTGTTGGTGTTGATGAAATTCAAATGTGTGCGGACCATGAACGAGGTCATATTTTTACCGATAGGTTGCTTAATATGAGAGGAAGTAAACTTACAATGTTTATGGGTTCAAATACAATTAAAGGAATAATTTCAAAATTAAATGACGATATAGAATTCATAGATAGAAAAAGATTATCTAAACTCACTTACTCGGGTCACAAAAAAATTTCACGTATTAATAGAAAAACGGCAATTATAGCTTTTTCAACAGAAGAAGTTTATGCAATAGCAGAATTAATACGAAGACAGAAAGGTGGGGCTGCAATTGTTATGGGATCTTTGAGTCCAAAAACAAGGAATGCACAAGTAGACTTATACCAATCAGGTGATGTTGATTTTTTAGTAGCAACCGATGCAATTGGAATGGGTATAAATATGGATTTAGATCAAGTGTATTTTTCAAATCTAAAAAAGTTTGATGGAAAAAAATTAAGGAAACTTAATCTATCTGAGATAGGCCAAATTGCTGGAAGAGCAGGTAGATATCTCAATGATGGTAATTTCGGTATCACAGGTGATTGTAAAGAAATTACAGCTGAAGAAGTTGAACTTTTAGAAAATCATAAATTTGAAAATATTAGAACATTATTTTGGAGGAATTCAGATTTAAATTTTAACAATCCCAACTCGTTATTAAAATCGCTTGAAGAGAGGCCAAATAAAGATTGGCTTAGAAAGATTCATGAGTGTGAAGATGAAAAGGTTTTAAAATATTTCTTAAAGAGGTTGGACTTATATAATTTGCCAAATGTAAAAGATACGCTGACACTACTTTGGGAATGTTGTCAAATTCCAGACTTTGTTAAAAAAACCTACGGTAATCACATCGATGTCGTTGAAAAAGTATTTAATTTTTTAAACAGTGATAAGGGAAAAATATCAGATAATTTTATGCATTTACAGCTTATGAAACTGGATAAATTGGACGGAAATGTAGATTCTTTAGCAAATAGAATTGCAAATGTGAGAACTTGGTCATATGTTTCAAATAAAAACAATTGGGTTGAAAATCAAAATTATTGGATTGAAAAAACTAAACTCTTAGAGGACAAGCTTTCAGATAGACTTCATGAAGAACTCACAAAAACATTTATTGATAAAAGAGCAAGCGTACTTGCTAGAGGTTTGAAACAAGATATGGAATTTGATACTAAGATTTTAGAAAATAATAATGTTATGATCGATGATCAATTTATAGGTAAAATAAATGGACTTAAATTAGAGCTTGATCTTAAGCAAGGTGCTTTGGAAACCGATATTAAATCTCTAAAAAAAGCTGCGAGGAAAACTATAGGACCTGAACTTGAAAATAGAATCCAAATTATAATCGATACAGGTTTAGTTGAGTTAAAAAATGACTCTAAGATTTATTGGAATAATGCATCAATTGGTAAATTAATTCCAGGTAAAGATTATTTGAACCCTAATATAGAATTATTAGTGGATGACATGTTAGAGCAAACTCAAAAAAATAAATTAATTACTTTTTTAGAAAAATGGCTAAAAAATAAAATTTCAACAGTTTTAAAAAGTCTTTATGATTTAAAAGATCTAAAGGATAATAACTCATCAATAAAAGCCTTAGCTTTTCAACTTTATGAAAATAATGGTATAATTAAAAGAGATAAGGTTTCTGAATACTTAAAGAGATTAGACCAAAATGATAGAAAAATTTTAAGAGATCTTGGTGTAAAATTTGGCAGATACCATGTCTTTTTATTTAAATTGATAAAACCAGAGCCAGTTTCATTGAGAGCTCTTTTGTGGAAAAATCATAATCAAAAATACTTTAATTTAGAACCACCAACTTTTGGTTTAAATTTTTTAAATGATAACAAAGTTCAAAATAAAAACTTTATGTTACTTTGCGGATTTGAAAATTTTAATAATTTCTATATTAGAATAGATATCTTAGAAAGATTATTTGTACAAATAATAAACTCAGATAAAAAAGATATGAAGGAAATAAAGATGATTCCAGAAATGTTAAATTTATTGGGATGTAATAAAGATGACTTTAAAAAACTGCTTAAAGCTATGAGTTACAAGATTTTTGAAAAAAACAATGAAATTTTCTTTAAATATATTCCAAAAAAGAAAGAAAAGTTTCAAAACAAGGAGAATATTAAAGAAAATCCTTTTGGTGTTCTAAAAAATTTAAATCTTAATTAAAAGTATGTTTTTTAAAAAAGATAAAAATGAAAATGATAATCTATCTAAAGTAGCTGCACTTTTAATTCACGCAGCTAAAATTGATGAAAACTTTTCAAAAAGTGAGGAAGCAATAATTAAACAAGCTCTTTTACAAATAGGCGCAAACGATGAGGATTTAGAAAAAATATTTTCAGATGGTAAAAAAATTGAAGAAAATTCAAATCAAATTTTAGAGTTTACAAAAGAGGTTAAAAATATGGAAGAAAATGATAAAATTAAAATAGTTGAGACACTTTGGAGAATAATTTACTCAAATAATGAAGCAGATATTTATGAGACAAGCTTAATGAGAAGACTAGGCGGACTATTATATGTTGACAGTAAATTAATGGGCGATATTAAAGAAAAAATTAGAAAAGAAATAATTAAATGACTTACATAGTAAATGATAAATGTATCAAATGTAAATTAATGGATTGTGTTGAAGTTTGTCCTGTGGATTGTTTTTATGAGGGAAAAAATATGCTTGTAATTAAACCCGATGAGTGTATAGATTGTGGCGTTTGTGAACCAGAGTGCCCAGTTGATGCGATTAAAGCTGATACAGAACCTGGAAGCGAAAAGTGGTTAGAAATCAATAGTCAATATTCTGAAATCTGGCCGAATATAAGTGAGAAAAAAGATCCACCGTCGGATCATGAAAAATATAAAAATGAGCAAAATAAGTTTGAAAAATATTTTAAAGAAAACCTTTAAGACAAAATCCAAAACAAAAAAAGTAAGAAAAGTAATAAAAGCCAAAAAACCAAAAATTAAAAATATTAAAAAAAATAAAAAAAATAAAAAACATCCAAAAGTAATCTTAAAGTCTTCAAAAAAATTAATAAAAAAAAACGAAAAAAAAATTGAAACTAAGACAGAAAATTTAAGAATTCCTAAAAATAATGAATTAAAACCTGAAATAAAAAAGGTTAAAAAACAAAGCACAGAAAAAAAAGAATACAAAATAAAAGACCACGTCGTATATCCAAAGCATGGGGTAGGACAAATTACTGAATTCAAAAAAATTAACATTGGAGGAATTGATGTAGAAACATACATCATAAAATTTGAAAAAGATAAAGCGAATGGAATGGTGCCCGTGAACAAACAATCTCATTTACGTCCATTATCTACAATTAACCAAGTTAATAAGAGTATATCTATTTTAAAAAGTAAGCCTAAAATTAAAAGATCTATGTGGAGTAGGAGAGCACAGGAATATGAAGCAAAAATTTCATCTGGTAAAATCTATGAACTTGCTGAAGTTGTAAGAGATTTAAATAAAGGAGATGATATAATGATCGATCAGTCATATAGTGAAAGACAACTTTTTGAAAAAGCTTATGAAAGAATTATCTCAGAATTTCAAATAGTTTTGAATTTATCAAAAGATGATACACAAAAAAAATTAGATAAAGCTTTAAAAAGAAATATCAATAAAGAAGTAAAAGAGGAAAATAAAACTCCGAAAACTTCAAACAATAACGATTTACCTGTGGAAGAACCAATTTCAGATGATGAGGAGCAAATTGAAGAATAAAAAAACGCCTCTCACACAAAAAGTTATGAGAAGCGTTTTTTATAAAGAATACTAAGTTATTATCTTCTTCTTCTTTTCTTAGCTTTTTTCTTAGCTTTTTTCTTAGCCTTCTTTGCTTTTTTTCTTCTCTTAGGCATCTTTAGCTCCCTTTTATTTAGTTAAACGAATCAAAATGATTCGTAATTAACTTATTTTTATTTTTTTATACACGTTATGTCAATTCTTTAATTAAAGTTTTAATTTTAAGAAAATAAAAATTAAAAACAAAAAATTTTTTATAATCTTAAGTGTAAAAAAGTTAATGTTTATGCGCTTTATAATCAAATTTTTTTATTCAATTAATAAAGTTTTTCTAAATCATCTTTATATTTGTCCAAGATTTTTTTTCTTTTAAGTTTAAATGTTGGTGTTAACATTCCATTGTCAATTGTAAATTCTTCTTTAATTAATTTAAATTTTCTAACTTTTTCAACTAAAGATAAAGTTTTATTTAATTTTTCTAAATAAATTTCAATATCTTTTCTATTTTCATTACTTTCAGAAACAATTAATGCAACTAAATAAGTTTTTTTATCTCCATAAACAAAACTTTGTTTAATTTTTTCATTTAAACATAATAAATTTTCAATTTTAGATGGTGAAATGTTATCACCACCAAGACTAACTATTATTTCTTTCTTTCTATCAGTAATTTTTAAATTTCCATCTTCTGTGATCTCTCCAATATCACCAGTATGCAACCAGCCGTTTTTTATAACATCAGCCGTCTCCTTTTCCATGTTCCAATAACCAAGCATTACATTTTCTCCTTTTACTAAAATTTCACCATCCTCAGCTATATTTACTTGGTTTGTTTTAAAAGGAGGTCCAACTGTGTCGATTTTGATTTTTTCTGGAATATTACAACTTACCACAGGTGAGGCCTCTGTGAGACCGTAGCCTTGGAGAGTGGGCAATCCTATAGCATTTAAAAATTCTCCAATTTTTTGGTCCAAAGCGCCACCCCCAGATACAAAGGCCCTTAGTTTTCCACCAAATTGATTTTTAATCTTTTTTCTTACTAATTTTTCACAAAAAAAATTAATTAATTTTTCTCTCAATGTTAAATTCTCATTATTAAGTTTTTTGGTACCAAGTGAGATAGTGGATGATATCAGTTTTTTCTTAAACCCTTTTTGTTTTGAAAAATTCATTGAAATTTTATTGTACAAATTTTGATAAAATCTTGGGACAGCTGTCATAATCGTAGGTTTTGCAATGGACATATTGGATAATAACTTCTCTAGACTTTCGGCATAATAAATTTTTGCACCAAGTGAAATTTGAACAAATTGAACTGCATGTTCATATGAATGAGATAATGGTAACCATGTTAAAAAAGTAGGTTCACTATCCTGAACTAGTTGGTTTAATATTTCTTGAGCTCCCTCACAATTTGATAAAATTCCTCCATGACTAAGCATTACTCCTTTAGGATTACCAGTCGTTCCAGATGTATAAATTATACAGGCAAGATCTTTCCTTTCAAGATTTTGATTAAAACTTATATGAATATCTGATTTCTTTTTTTTCGAATATTCATTGAATATATTTTCTAGGTTCTCAACTCTTTCATTTATATTTTCAATAGATAAAACTTTTATTTCCTCTGAAATAAATTTTTGTATTTTTTTTAATTGGATTTCATTAGAGACGATACAAATTTTTGGCTTACAATCATTAATGATGTATTCATAATCTTTCTCTGAATAAGTTGTAAATAGTGGAACCGTTACTCCACCTGCATTCATAATCGATATATCGGAGATAAGCCACTCTGGTCGGTTTTCAGATAATAGTATACATCGGTCTCCATCAGCTAAATTTGTTCTTAAGTATTCAGACAAAATTTGAATTTTTAACGTAACTTGTTCCCAAGTAAAAAAATTTTTTTCATTTTCTTTTAACCATTTTAAAAATGGCTTATCGGCAACTGAATTTATTTCTTTATACTTGGAAAAAAAAAGTTCTACTAAACTGTTTATTCTACTTAATTGCATAATTTGGTGGGCGAAGAGAGAATCGAACTCTCACTTCTTGCGAAACACGATTTTGAGTCGTGCGCGTCTACCAGTTCCGCCATTCGCCCCGATTGTTTAATAATTTATTAAATAGTATAAGAACTAAAATTATATTAAAACCAAAAAATGTTTAAAAATCTTTACAAAAAATGTTTAGATTTAGCAGGTCACAAAAGTTCTAAATACTATTTAGCGATTGTGTCATTTGTTGAGAGCTCTTTTTTTCCTATTCCTCCTGACGTTATGGTTGTTCCGATGGTAATCTCCAAAAAAGCGGATTTTAAAAAAATTTTTTTTATAACAACAATATTTTCAGTTTTAGGTGGTATACTCGGCTATGTAATTGGAGCATTCTTTTTCGATTTTGGAGTACATATCATGAATTTTTACGGTTATGAGGATAAACTTTATAATTTAAAAGAAAGCTTGATAAAAAATGATAGTTTTTATGCTTGGCTAGGGATTCTTTTTTTAGCAGGTTTTACCCCTCTTCCTTATAAAGTTTTTACGATTGCAAGTGGTCTCATAGGATTTAATTTTTTAATATTTGTTTTAATAAGTTTAATTTCTAGAGGGTTAAGATTTTTTTTAGTGTCATATCTCTCTTATAAGTTTGGAGACTTGTTTAATGAATTTATGGATAAACATGGGTCAAAATGGTTTACGATAATTGGGATATTAATTGTTATTGTTGGATTAGTGGTTTATCTAATTTTTAAATCTAATGTTTAATTTAAAAGCTGAATTTTATTTAAAAATAATTTTTTTATTTAGCTTTATTGCTTTAATTTCTGCTTTTTTTATAGAATATATTCTTGGACATCAGCCTTGTAATTTATGTTTAATAGAGAGAATTCCCTATGGATTAAGCATTATGATAATAATGGCGATCTTTTTAATTAAAAAAAATCAGAAATTCTTAGTTATGTTATTAATCCTTACTTTTATCTTCTCTTTTGCAATTTCATTTTATCATTTTGGAATTGAACAAGGTTTTTTTCAGGAGTCATCTGTTTGTGGAGTAAAAAGTTCAACAGAAATTGT
This sequence comes from uncultured Pelagibacteraceae bacterium, assembly GCA_902617625.1. Classification (GTDB taxonomy): domain Bacteria; phylum Pseudomonadota; class Alphaproteobacteria; order Pelagibacterales; family Pelagibacteraceae; genus Pelagibacter. The sequence goes on from CACMXJ010000001.1 coordinate 119,044, forward strand.
CACTAAAGAAGATTTGCTTAAACAATTAAGTGAAAAAACAATAAGTTGTAAAGATGTGACATTTAGGATTTTTGGATTATCGCTCACAAGCATTAATATTGTAATTAGTTTATTGTTTATTACAACACTTTTAAAAATTTTTAAGAAATATGAAAAAAACAAATAAAAGAGTACAGGAATTTATTAGAGTTGATCATGCTGGTGAGAGAGGTGCTGTCAAAATCTATGAAGGCCAATTGTTAGCTTTAAACACTATTGTAAAAAATGAAAGTTTAAAAAAAACAATTGAAGATATGAAAGAACACGAAATAGAACATTGTCAATTTTTTGAAAAAGAAATAAAAAAAAGAAATATAGAACCAACAAAATTTTTACCCTTATGGGATTTACTAGGTGTTGGTTTGGGTTTTGGCTCTACATTATTAGGCAAAAAAGCTGCAATGCTATGTACAGCATCCGTTGAAGAAGTTATTGATAAACATTATTTAGATCAAATTAATCAGCTTGGTCCTGAAGAGGAAGAATTAAAAAAGAAAATTACAAAATTTAGACAAGATGAATTAGATCATAAGGACATTGCTTATGAGCAGGGTGCAACAAAAAAAGGTTTTTACGCTATAATTGATAGAATTATCAAAACTGGATCTAAATTAGCAATAAATATTTCTGAGAAAATTTAATTTTAAGCTTCCAGCTCAACATCCCAATATAAATAGTCCATCCAACTTTTGTGTAAATAATTTGGGGGAAAATTCTTACCATTTCTATGTAAGTCTTCAGTTGATGGTTGATATGGATACTGATTAAGTTTCATTCCTGAAGATTTTAATAATTTTCCACCTTTTTTAACATTACATGCAGAACATGCTGTAACAACATTATCCCAATGTGTTTCTCCACCTTTGGATCTCGGTAAAAGATGGTCAAAAGTTAATTCCTCTCCACTTCCGCAGTATTGACAGGAAAATTTATCTCTTAGAAAGACGTTAAATCTTGTGAAACTTGGTTGAGATTGTGGGACTATATAATCTTTAAGAGCAATTACGCTTGGAAGCTGCATTTTAAAAGATGGACTTCTTACAATTCTATCATAATTACTTACTATTATTACCCTATCTAAAAAAACTGACTTTACTGTATCTTGCCAAGACCATAATGATAAAGGGTAATAGCTTAAAGGTCTGTAATCTGCATTCAAAACTAATGCAGGGCATTTTTCTAATGACACATCTTGTTCAATAAAATTATTCACACGATAATTTTAGCTTATATAAAAAATGATTTCAATATTTAGTACTCATTTTATTTTTTTTAAAATATAATTTAATGCTATACTAGAGGCCTCTACAGGAATATGATGATCGCAATTTTTAATTAAATGGGTCTCAATTTCAATATTTGATCTAATAAAGAAATCTTTTGCCTCTAACATATGACTAGGTGAGACAACTTGGTCAGAGTCACCATGAATTAATAGGAAACTTGTTGAGGTTTTCTTTCTTCGTTTGAGATCTTCTTGATTTATAATCTTACCAGAAAAACCTACTACACAACTAAACTTGTTTTTAGATGTAAGTCCTAGATTAATTGACATCATACAACCTTGACTAAAACCAGACAAGCAAATCTTATTATCTTCTAAATTATATTTAATCTTTATTTCATCTATGAATTGATTTAGTTTTTTTTCAGCCTTAATTGACTCCTCTAAGATATATTTTGGATCATCTTTTGTAAGATCAAACCATTGATACCCCGATGGATTTATTGAACAAGTTTCATGACCATTCGGACAGAGAAAAATTGTATTTGTTAGGTGCCTTTTCCAATTTAATGAAAGCATACTTATGTCTTTACCATCACCTCCATACCCATGTAGTAAAATGACTGCGTTTTCAATTTTAACATCTTTTTCTGGTTTTATAATGGTTGTATCAAGGCAAAATGTCATAGTAATTGATTTATGTTTTTTTATCTATAAAACAGCCTACTATAATTTTATGATTTCTGGAATATTAGTAAAAATTTTATCTATAATCTTACTGGTGGCAGTTGGTTTAGTTCTAATTCTTGGTATAGGGACTTTATTTAAAGGTGGAGAAACAAGTAAAAAATACTCTAACAAATTAATGCAATTAAGAGTCTTGCTACAATTTATAGCAATTATAGCATTAGTAGCTTTTGCATATTTTTTTAAAAATTAATTATAATTAGTTAACCACTTCATAAATTTTTCATCAATGAAGTCGATTGATCCAATTATCCTCGCAAACTCTAGTCCCTCTCTATTAAAAAAAATAGTTGTGGGAAGACCTCTTAATTTGAATTTCTTTGCCAATGTATTAGGGGAGTCAAAATATATTTCTAAATTTTTTATTTTCAAATCTTCAAAGAAAGTTAGAGATTTTTGATAAGTATCCTTACCAATGTTTATAGGAAATATCTTAAGATTATCCAAATTAGGGTTTTCAGTTAATAAATCCAAAGATGGCATTTCATCTTTGCATGGAGCACACCAAGTTGCCCAAAAATTCAATATAACTAGATTTCCCTTAAAATCATTTAAGTTTATTTCTTTATTTTTGATGTCTAAAAACGTTATATCACCGTAATTTTTTAACTCTTTATTAATGACTAAATTTTTTATATCGGTAGCTTCACTAGCAAAAGAATTTGATAGCATTAAAATAAATATTATTAATAATCTCATTTTAAAAAGGTATAATTAACTATCATGGTAAAAAATAAAAACAACCAGACAATATGGAACACAAGAATTAAAAATAATTCATCTAATCTCTCACAAAAAATAGGCAGCTCTATTGATGTAGATAAAAGACTTTATAAAGAAGACATAAATAGTTCTATTGCTCATGTAGAAATGTTGTTTAAACAAAAAATAATTTCTTTTAGAGCAAAAAATAAAATAATTTACGGACTAAATAAAATTGAAAAAGAAATATCCAATAAAAAGTTTGAATTTAATAAAAAATATGAAGACATTCATATAAATATTGAAAAACGATTATTTGAAATAATTGGTGAAGAAGCTGGGTATGTTCACACAGCAAGATCTAGAAACGATCAAGTAATTACCGACTTTAAAATCTGGATTAAATCTGCAAATCATAAAATTACCATGATGTTAAATAACGTAATTAAAAGTTCAATTAATTTAGCTGAAAAAAATGTAGATACTATTATGCCAGGTTTTACTCATTTGAAAAATGCACAAGCAGTTTCATTTGCACATTATCTAATGGCATACGTAGAGATGTTTAAAAGAGACAAAGACAGATTTAAGGGTAATCTAAACAGTTTAAATGAAAACCCATTAGGTGTTGCTGCACTGACTGGAACCTCATTTAATATTGACAGAAATTATACGACAAAAAAACTTGGTTTTGAAAGGCCAACAAATAATTCAATCGATACTGTAGCAGATAGAGATTTTGTCTTGGATTTTCTTTACAGTGTTTCTGTTTGTTCATTACATTTATCAAGGGTATCTGAGGAATTAATTATCTGGAATTCTGATGGTTTCAATCTAATTAATCTTTCAGACAAAATAGTAACAGGTTCCTCAATAATGCCACAAAAAAAAAATCCTGATCTTTTAGAATACTTAAGAGGTAAATCAGGAACTACTTTCGGTAATTTGTTTTCAATGTTCACTATATTAAAAGGATTGCCTCTTTCGTACTTTAAAGACCTTCAAGATGATAAAGAAATCATTTTTAAATCCTATGATGTGCTTTTTGAAAGTTTAAAAATATTTAATGAAATTCTTAAGAATGTAAGTCCTAATAAAAAAAGAATGCTTGAATTAGCTTACTCTGGATACATTACTGCGACAGATTTAGCTGATTATCTTGTGAGAAATAATTCAATGTCTTTCCGAAAAGCCTACCAAAAAACAGCTTTACTTGTGAATTTAGCTGAAAAAAAAAAGAAAAAACTAAATGAATTATCCATGGAAGACCTAAAAAAGATAGAGCCAACATTAACAAATGATGTAATAAAAGTGTTTGATTTAAAGAATTCTGTAAATTCAAAAAAATCTTATGGTGGAACGTCTTTTGATAATATCAAAAAAATGATAAAGAAATATAAAAAGTCAAGATGATTAAAAAAATTACATTTGTTATTTTAGTTTGCTGTATTTTAGTTTCTTGTGGGAAAAAAGGAGATCCTGAATATAAATCCTCAATAGAAGAAATTAAAGTATCAACAATTATAATTAACAAAGTTTCATGAAATATATAAACAAAAGACTGACAGTAGAGAAAGTCAACTTTCAGCGAATGGCCAAAAAATTTGGAACACCTCTTTATTGTTATTCATATTCAAAATTAAAAGAAAATGTATATAAATTTAAAGAAAATTTTAAATCTTTTTCACCTTTAATTTGTTTTGCAATTAAATCTAACACTAATGTTAATTTAATTAGAGAAATTAAAAAATTAGGTTTAGGGGCCGATGTAGTTTCTTTAGGTGAACTTATGATAGCCTTAAAAGCAGGAATTAAGCCTAATAAAATAGTATTTTCTGGAGTTGGGAAAACTTCTAGTGAATTAAATTTTGCAATAAATAAAAAGATACTGCTTATTAATGCTGAATCATTGAGTGAGATAATTGAAATAAATAGAATTGCTAAATTAAGAAATAAAAAAGTTAGTGTCGGAATTAGACTTAATCCTAACACAGACGCAAAAACACTTAATCAAATTTCCACTGGAAAAAAAGAGAATAAGTTTGGGGTAAATAAAGATACATTTCATAAAATTGTAGATTTTTGTAAAAATTCGAAAAATATAAACTTAAAATGTTTGAGTGTTCATATAGGAAGTCAAATTTTAGATCATAAGCCTTATGGAAAAATGCTTAAAGCTGTTAGCTACATCTTAGATAAAACTAATCATCAATTTGAATTTGTAGATTTAGGTGGAGGTATGGGCATTAGTTATTTTAATAAAAATAAGATACTAAATTACAAAAAGTATAATGCTGCAATAAATAATTTTCTTAAAAAACATAAAGTAAAAATTATATTTGAACCAGGTAGATCTATAATTGGAAATACCGGTATACTAATAAGTAAAGTCCTTTATATTAAAGATAGTGGTAGAAAGAAATTTATAATTTTAGATGCTGCTATGAATGATTTAATGAGACCCGCACTATATGGAGCATTTCATAGAACATTGCCAGTAATAAAATCTAATAAGATGTCAAATAAAACATATGAATTTGTTGGTCCAATTTGTGAAAGCACCGATAAATTTATAACCTTAAAAAAATTTCAAAAATTAAAAGAAAAAGATTTAATAGCTATATGTGATGTTGGCGCTTATGGTATGTCGTTAAGCTCTAATTACAATCTTAGACCTAAATCAATAGAATTATTAATTAAAGGTTCAAAAATTAACGTAATTAGAAAAAGACAAAAGCTCACAGAAATAATCTAGCTTTTGATAAAATGTTAAGAAACTTTATATTTTCATCATTTTTTTTTACTGGAATTATAATTATTTTAATATTTTTTTTACCCTCATTTTTCTTACCTAAAAAAGTAGTTTTATTAGGTGGCAAGTTAATGGGTCACTGGACAGGTTTTTGCTTAAAATTTTTTCTCTCAACAAAAGTTATAACAAAAGGAAAAGAAAATATTATTAAAAACGAAAAATTTTTTATAGCAGCGTCACATCAATCAATGTTTGAAACTTTCTTTCTTCAAACTTTATTTAACTCACCAGTATTTATTCTTAAGAGAGAATTATTACTAATACCTATATTTGGATGGTATCTAAAAAAAATTGGTTCTATATCAATTAAGAGAGGTCAGATAACAAAAGATAATCTTAGTTTTTATGATGAAATCTCAAATATGGTTAAAAGTTCGGATAGACCTCTAATAATTTTTCCTCAAGGAACTAGAGTTTTGCCAAATGAGAGGCCACCTTTTAAAAAAGGAGCATCTAGAATTTATGAGAAACTTAATATTGCATGTCAGCCTATTGCAATAAATTCAGGACATGTTTGGCCTAAAATAGGAAAAAAAGCTTATAATAAAATAATTACAGTATCGATTTTGCCTAAGATAAATAAAAACTTAAAAAAAGAGGAATTTCTTAAAACTTTAGAAAATAGAATTTACTCAGAATTAGATCTTATAAATTAACCCTTCATCGGCATTACAACGTAAATACTATCAAAATCGCTTGGATCTTTAATTAGTGCTGGGGATCCAGTATCATTAAAGTATAGCTCTATTTTTTCTCCTTCAAGCTGGGACGCAACATCAATTAAATATCTTGAATTAAAACTGATTTCTAAATCATGATCAAATTTAACATTCAACGTCTCTTTACCATCTCCAGAGTTAGTATTGTTAACTGAAAGATTTAGATTATCCTTAGATAATTGAAACTTTACACCGTCTTTTTTATCAAGTGAAACCGAAGCTACTCTATCAATAGATCCTAAAAACACTTTTAGATCTGTTTCCATTTTTTTTTGGTTATTTTTTGGAATTACTTGAATATAGTTTGGAAATTTTCCATCAATTAACTTTGAAATTAAGACGCTATTATTTAACTCAAATTTAATTTTTGATTTCAGATTTGATATTTTTAAATCTCCATCATAATTTTCAAGTAAATTGCAAAGTTGATAAATGGTTTTTTTTGGTAAAATGATTGGATCAAAGTTTATTTTTTCGTCTAATCTTATTTTTGAAATAGACATTCTATGACTATCAGTCGCCACAGCAGTAAGATAAATTTTATCTTCAACTTCTGTTTGATGAAAGTATATTCCGCTCAAGTAATGTCTGGTTTCATCAGTTGATATCGAAAATTTGCATTTATTTAAAAGTTTTAAAAAATGTTTTGAATTAATTATAAACTCATTTTGATTAAAATTTTCATCAGTTAAAGGAAACTCTGACGAATTAATACAATTTAAATTAAATATTGATTTATCAGACTCTAATTGAAGTTTACTATCACTATTCATTGTTAAATTTATCTTTTTGCCAGAGGAAAATTTTCTCACTATATCAAACATTATGGATGAAGTTGTGGTTGTTTTACCATTTTCTAAAATCTCTACGTTATTTATTTGATGAACAAATATCAAATCCAAATCTGTAGCTGTTATAGTTAATTTTGAATTTTCTGCATCCAATAAAACATTTGATAATATAGGAAGAGTGCTTCTTTTCTCAATAACTCCCTGGCAGTAACTTAACGCCTCTTGAAGATCATTTTGATTAACATTAAATTTCATCTTGCTTGTTATATAAAATTATATTTTTTAATTTGTTAATGTTATCATTCATCTCAGGATTATTTTCCTTTAATTTTTCAATAGTTTTTACAGAATGGATTATTGTCGTATGATCTCTATTAGAAAATTCCCGTCCTATTTCAGGTAAAGATTTTGTAGTTAAAATTTTAGTTAAATAAATTGCTGTTTGTCTCGGTCTAACTAAATATCTAGATCTTCTAGAGGATAACATTTCATTTTTACTGATTTTAAAAAATTTACAAACAACTGTTTGAATTATATCAATATTTACAGTGTTTTCTTTTAAGTTTAACAAGTCTTTTAAAACAACTTTTGTTTCGGCTAAACTTGGCAATTTATTATAAATTCTTGAAAAGGATGCAATACGATTTATTGCTCCAATTAATTCTCTAATATTTGTTTTTATCTTTGTGCTTATAAGATCTTGAATTTCATCCGAAATATTTAATTTCTCCGAATACAAAGTAGTTAGTTCATTAATTTTATGATTTAGAATTTTTTTTCTAAGATCGTATTCAGGTTTTTGAATATCAACTACTAAACCTCCAGAAAAACGGGATTTAATCCTTTCTTGAATTCTCATTAACTTATTTGGAGGTCTGTCTGCAGAAACAATTATTTGTGACCCTTTTTCTAAAAGTGCATTGAAAGTGTGAAAAAACTCCTCTTGCATAGCCTCTTTTCCATTCATAAATTGAATGTCATCTATTAATAATACATCTGTATTTCTGAAGTATTCTTTAAATTTAACCATATCATTAGATTTTATTGACTTAACAAATTGGTACATAAAACGTTCAGCAGAAATAAACATAACTTTTTTATTCTTATTCATTTGATGACCAATAGAATTTAATAGGTGTGTTTTTCCGAGTCCCACACCTCCATAGATGTAAAGTGGATTATAGTATGAAAAATTTTCAGAAACTTTTAATGAAGCTTCAAATGCTATTTTGTTACTTGACCCAGTTAAAAAATTTTCAAATCTTTTATTTGGATCTATTCGAGTATATTGAAGATGAGTATCTTTTATAAAAGAAACTTTTTCATCTTTAACTGTTTGGCTAAGATCAATTGAGCTTTCAAGTTTTTTATCTCTATTTTCAATTATCTTAAATTCTATTCTTATAATTTCTTTTTTATGTTTTTTTATATTTTGTAATATTTGATCTAAATATCTTGATGTAATCCAATCTCTAATAAATCTAGTTGGCACAGACAACAAGATATAATTATTAAATTCTTCTACTAATTTTATTTTTCTAATCCAACTTTCATAAACTTCTGTGCCTAATTTTAATCTCAATTCAGACTGAATAAGTTCCCAATCTAAATTAAATCTTTCTAAGTTTTTATTAGTAAATGTGTTAATCATCCTTTTTTTTTGGGGAGAGTCCAGTTAGATCTATAATAAAATTATTGCAACAAATTATTTCTATTTGGAAAAAAAAAATAAAATCTACGATTGTGTAAAAAAATTTTTTTTTAAAAATTTCTTTGACAAAAAGAATTTTTATGCATCAAAAGAAAATAAAATTTATAATTGAATTAAATATATTATTTTTTTACTAATTCTAAATATTGTAAATTAAAGTCAATATCTAATATATGATGCGTATTCTTTAAGTTGAATCAACTTGAGGTATAGAACAATTACAATGAAGCAATTTTTCTTGTTATTCTAGAAACATTTCTTGAAGCATTTTGTTTTTTTACAATTCCGGTTTTTGCTACTTTCATTAGTTCAGAATTCAACTTGGGTAAGAATTTTAATGCCTCGGGTTTCTTTTTATTTTCTATCAATGCGTTCATTTTTTTTAGTGCATTTTTATATCTGCTTTTCCTAGCTTTATTAACAGATGTTTGCTTTGATATTCTTCTTATTCTTTTTATTGCTGATTTTGTATTAGCCATTATTTTGCAGGGGTATATCTGCTTAAATTGATATGGTCAATAATATATTTATTATTTTTGACATATTTTGCAGTAAAAAGTTGATCTATTTGATTGAATAATTTTATCTATAGTGCCTAGACAATTTGATCTTTTACAATTTTTTTTATCTCTACCGTAAACTTTAAATTTTTTTTGAAATTGACCTGTGTCACCGGTTGTATTTTTAAAATCTCTAATAGTTGATCCACCTTCTTTAATAGCTCTATACAAAATTTTTTTTGAATTTTTAATTATTTTTTTTAATTGGGATTTGTGTAGATCTTTAGCTGGAGTAAGTGGATTTATTTTAGATGAATATAATATCTCACATGCATAAATATTACCTATTCCAGAAACAAATTTTTGATCTAATAAAAAACCTTTAATATCTTTCTTCTTTTCTTTAAAAAAATTTGTAAGATAATTCAAATTGAATTTCTTATCGAAAGGTTCTGGACCATAATTTTTAAATAAATTTTTTAAATTTTCTTTATCTTTTATAAACAAGAAAAAACCAAATCTTCTAGGATCATTATAAATTAACTTGATATCATCAAAAAAAAATTCAATGTGATTATGTTTTTTTGGTAAGATTGGGGAATGATAAAAACTAGTGTTTGTAAGTAAGTTTTTTTTCTTATTTTTGATTATGTGAATTGTTCCTGACATACCTAAATGAATTACACAAAAACTTTTATTTTGGAACATTAGGATTATATATTTTGAAAATCTTTGTATATTTGAAATAAATTGATTCTTTAACTTATTTTCAAAATATGGTTTTAGTTTAAATCTTAAATTTCTGTTTCTAACTAAAACTTTATTGATTTTTTTAGCTTTTATATTTTTTGATAATGATTGTCGTACAATTTCTACTTCTGGTAATTCTGGCATTTAATATTATATTAAAGGAATAATTTTTTTAAAATGCAACAAATTCTTCAAAATAAAAAAGGTCTTGTACAAAATGTTTTTGATCAAGTTTTTGATAAATATGATTTAATGAATGATTGTATGTCTCTTGGGATACATAGATTGTGGAAAAAAGATCTAATAAATATGATGGGTCCATCTAAAGGTAAAAATTTAATCGATGTCGCTTGTGGTACTGGGGATGTTGGAAAACTTTATTTAGATAATACAGCTATTGATAGTCAAATAACTTGTGTCGATCCTAACAAAGGAATGATTGATAAAGGTAAAAAAAAATTGGCAAATTATAAAAATATCAAATGGGTTGTTTCGAAAGCTGAAAAACTGCCCTTTCAAAATAATTCATTTGATTACTATACAATCAGTTTTGGATTAAGAAATACTGAAAGCTTAGAAAAATCTTTATCTGAGGCCTACAGAGTATTAAAACCTGGAGGGAGATTTTTTTGTTTAGAGTTTTCTAAAATACAAAATAAAAAATTAGAATTTATTTATAAACAATATTCTAAACTTATTCCTATAGTAGGAAAATATATTGTCGGGCAAAAAGAGCCTTATGAATATTTAATTGAAAGTATAGAAAATTTTATCAATCAAGAGGAGTTATTAGATTTAATGAAAAAAAGTTATTTTGAAAAGTGTAATTATAGAAATTTAAGTAATGGGATAGTTTCAATTCATAGTGGTTGGAAAATTTAATGATTAAAAAAATAATTACATTGTTTAAACTTGGAAGAAAAATTGCAAAATCTGATATTTTAAATATCGTTTCAAAATTTCAAAAACCACCGTTAGCAATCAAATTATTATTTAAAGTACTTGCATTGTCTTTTTTTGAGAAAAAAGAAATCAATTTAAATAAAAATGAGGGTGAGAGATTATCGGATACATTGGAGTCTATGGGCACAACTTTCATCAAACTTGGTCAATTCCTTGCAACAAGACCTGACATTATTGGTGAAGATCTTTCTAAACAACTCGAAAATCTTCAGGATAAACTTCCACCGTTTTCATTAGAAGAGGCTAAAAAAATAATAAAAAATGATTTAGGAGAGGATACTTTCAATTCAATTATAAATTTAAGTGAACCTGTGGCTGCAGCATCTATAGCTCAAGTTCACAAAGCTCAAATAAATGACAATGGAACATTAAAAGATGTAGCAATTAAAATCTTGAGACCAAATATAAAAAAAATTTTTAATGATGAAATAGATGCAATGATGCTTTTTGCTTTTTTGATAGAGTCATTTAAGAAAAAGACAAAAAGATTAAAATTAGTAGAAGTAGTTTTTTTATTAAAAGAAATTACTAACCTAGAAATGGACCTAAGATTTGAGGCTGCAGCTGCAAATGAATATGCAGAAAATACTAAAAACGATGTAGGATTTAGGGTGCCTGAAATTTTTTGGAATTTTACAAATGAAAATGTGATGACATTAGATTGGGTTGATGGAATTTCCATTAGAGAAACAGAGGAGCTGAAAAAAAGAAATTTAGATATTGAGAAAATTGCAAACGATATTATTCAAAATTTTTTGAGACACGCGGTCAGAGATGGTTTTTTTCATGCGGATATGCACCAAGGAAATATATTTATAGATAATAACGGCCATATCGTTCCAATAGATTTTGGAATAATGGGCAGACTCGACAAAATGAGCAAAAGATTTTTAGCAGAAATATTATTTGGTTTCATTCAAAGAGATTACCGCAAAGTTGCAGAAGTACATTTAGTGGCAGGCTTAGTTCCAAAAGAGGTCCCAATAGATGATCTTGCTCAAGCATTAAGATCTATTGGAGAACCTATTTTTGGTCAATCCGTCAAAGATATTTCAGGTGGAAAATTATTAAAACAATTATTCGATGTTACAGAAAAATTTAACATGCAAACACAACCTCAACTTCTAATGCTACAAAAAACAATGGTCGTTGTGGAAGGTGTAGCTAGAAAATTAAATCCAAATACAAACATTTGGACTACATCTAAACCTGTTTTAGAAAATTGGTTAAGAGAAACAAAAGATCCTATGACCGCAATTAATGAGACAATTCAAAGTACTACTGAAGTCATTAAAAGATTACCTGAATTCCCAGAAATAATGGATAAAGCTAATCAAGCTCTAACATATTTAGCCAGTGGTCAAATTCCGCAAAATTCAAACTCTTATAACGCTTTAAATACAAAAAAATCAGAAATGACCGCTTTTAGAAATCAATCAATTATTGGCTTTTTAGTCCTTGTAATTTTTGGTCTATTGGTATTTTAATCCATTTCATGAGTAACTTGAATAATAAAAAAATCTTAATAATAATTTGTGGAGGTATAGCTGCATATAAAAGCCTTGAATTAATCAGGCTCTTAAAAAAAGATGGTGTAAGTATAAAAACAATTCTTACTAAAAGTGGTGCTGAATTTGTAACACCTCTTTCAATCACCTCTTTATCTCAATCTAAAGTTTATCAGGATCTTTTTAGTATAGAAAATGAGGCGGAAATGGATCACATAAGTCTTTCAAGATGGGCAGATCTCATTTTAATCGCACCTGCAACAGCTAATACGATATCTAAACTTGCTAATGGAAATTCAGATGATTTAGCTTCAACCGTTGCACTTGCGTCAAATAAAAAAATTTTTATTGCTCCTGCAATGAATGTAAGAATGTGGGAACATCAGTCCACCAAACAAAATATAACAAAACTTAAAACCTATAACTATGAACTAATTGGTCCTAAAATTGGAGATATGGCATGCGGGGAATATGGTGAAGGCAAAATGTTAGAACCTAAAGAGATAATTGATAACCTTAAAATTTATTTCAAAAATTTAAAACTTAGAAATAAATTAAAGGCAATCGTAACTGCAGGACCCACTAAAGAGTACATTGATCCGGTAAGGTATATATCTAATAAATCGAGTGGCAAACAAGGTTATGAAATTGCGAAATCATTATCAAAAAAGGGTTTTGAAACAACTTTAATTTCAGGTCCAACAAATTTAAAAGTAAATGATGATATTAATTTGATCAAGGTTGAAACTGCTGAAGAGATGTTTCAATCGACACTTAAAAGTTTGCCAGCTGATGTTGCAATATTTTCAGCAGCAGTGTGTGATTATAAAGTGAAAGAAACTTCTAAAATAAAAATAAAAAAACAAGATGAAATTAGTTTAGAATTAGAAAAAAACGTAGATATTCTTGATTATGTCTCTAATCATAACTCCTTAAGACCAAAACTTGTGGTAGGTTTTGCAGCTGAAACGAATGATTTAGAAAACTATGCTAAAAAAAAACTAAGTGAAAAAAACTGTGACTGGATAGTTGCAAATGATGTATCAAGTAAATCAATTGGTTTTGACTCAGAATTTAATGAAGTATCAATTCTTTATAAAAATAAAAAGATAGACAGACTTAAATATAAATCTAAATCAGAAATTTCAGACGAATTAGTAGAAAAAATTATTAATCATCTAAACTAATGATTAAAGTTTTAGTAAAAAAATTAGAACCTGCTGTAAAATTACCATCATATAAAACAAGTGGCGCATCTGGTATGGACCTAATGGCTTATATAGATAAATCAATCGAATTAGAGCCAGGAGAGTCATGTCTAGTACCGACTGGATTATCAGTTGCATTTCCTAAAGAATATGAAATTCAAATTAGACCTAGATCAGGATTAGCGGCAAAAAATAATATTAGTGTTTTAAATACACCTGGTACTATTGACAGTGATTATAGAGGAGAAATAAAAGTCATTTTATTTAATCATAGTAACAAAAGTTTTAAAATCCATAAAAATGATAGAATCGCTCAAATGATTTTAACTCCAGTTATAAAAATGGATTTAGAAGAAACGAACGAACTCCCAGAGTCAATAAGAGGAGCGGGGGGTTTTGGTTCAACTGGCAAATGAGAGAAAGTCTAAACAAATCTCAGATTGAAAGATTCTCTAGACAATTAGTTTTAAAAAACATAGGTGCGAAAGGTCAAAAAAAAATTTTATCCTCTAAAATTTTAATTGTTGGTGTTGGAGGTTTGGGCTGTCCAGCTGCAGAAAATCTAGTAAGAGCCGGTATTGGAAATATTGGTCTAATCGATAACGATATTGTTAACCTTTCTAATATACATAGACAAAGCTTATTTACCTCCAAAGATATAAAAAAATCAAAGGTTAGTGTAGCTGCAAAAAAACTAAGAGAAATAAATCCATCTACCAAAATTAAAACATACAAATCAAGACTCGATAGGAGTAATATCAAAAATATTATTAAGAATTATGAAATTATAATTGATGGTTCAGATAATTTTAAAACTAAATTTTTAATTAATGATTATTGTAAAAAATTAAAAAAAAAATTAGTGACGGGAGCAATTAGCAAATTTGATGGTCATGTATTTACATTTGATTTTAATGATAAAAAAACAGCTTCTTTAAAAAGTTTCTACCAAGAAAATGAGATTTCAGACAATTACCTTAATTGTGAATTTGAGGGAGTTTTAGGCACAACTGCATCAATTGTTGGAACAACTCAGGCAAATGAGGCATTGAAAATGATTATGAAAATTGGTCAAAACTTAAAAAATCAAATATTAATTATAGATCTTCTAAATCTTAATTTTAGAAAAGTTAAATTTAATAAGAAATAAGGTGTTGTTAAATAATGAAAAAATTATATTTTTTGATTTTAATCTGGATTTTTTTTCCATCAAACGTTTTTGCTGATGAAACTTTTCTCTCATTAAAAAAAGATAAGGTAAATGTTAGATATGGACCAGGATTTGAATATCCTATTAAATATATTTATAAAAAAATTAATTTACCTATAAAGCAGATTGATAAAAAAGAAAATTTTAGGAGAATTATAGATCTCAAAAATAATAGTGGATGGATACATATCTCTCAACTTAAGAAAGTAAATTCCATTATACCTAAAACAGATAAAATCTTGTTCAGCAAACCAACAAATTTTTCAAAGCCTTTAGCAAAAATAGAAAAGGGTAGAGTTTTGTTATTTCAAAATTGTAGTGATGATTGGTGTAAGATAAAAACTGGTAATTTTAAAGGCTGGATTCAATTAGGAAATATTTGGGGTCTTAACTAGTCTTCATCACCCTTATTTAATTTTATCGTAAACTAATTTTGTTGCTCACAAACATCCTTGATTACTGGAGCGTTTGCACAGTCTAAGCATTTTGTTTTCTGAACAATGCAACCATCGTCAAGAACTTCAACGTCTACAATTTTATCACACTTAGAACAAGTTGAAGAAATTGTTAGTCCACATTTTTTACAATTATAATTTTCTGTTTGCATAAGAAAAAAGTAATCATAAATAAAATTATTGCAATTACTTTTCATGCGAATGATTATTATTAGCGTAATTTTTTTTGAGAATGATTACTAATAGCTTTTTTTTTGGGGGATATTGAAACTTCTCATTTTTTTGACTTGCTTGTCCACCATTTATCTAAAATAAAATACCAAATTGAATTCGCAATCGGTTCAACAATTGCATCCGTTAGAGCAATTTTAAAAGAAACATCCGCTACTATCATTAAAACTGTAATCGCTATTGCAAAATGTCCAATTGTATAAATTACAGTTCTAAGTAAAGAGCCTTTATTATTTTGATAAATATTTTGAGATGCTTGAAATATACCTTTAGTAATTTCCATCAGTTTTTGAAAGGACTGTCAAGAACACAAGCTACTAGGTGTATTCTAGCCTGTTCACCTCCATTAAAAAAATTATGATATTTTGTATTATTTGTAATCCAAACTTTTCCATCAGCAGGCAAATGTTTAGCAACATTTTCTATAACCATTGAACACCCTTTGTTTGTTATTATAGGCACATGAAGTCTACATTCTGGATCTTTGTGCCAACTTAAAGTTGATCTAGGCTCTTTTAATAAAAGCCTTACCCTTCCCAATTTAAATCTCTTGCTTAGAACTTTGTAAACTTCTGCAAAATATGTATTTTTAAATTCAGGTATTAATTGTGTATATTTAGACTCATCTATATCAACATCTCTTGAAACCTCTTTTCCGGTTTCGTCTGCAATTGTCCAATATTTTCCTCTAATATTACTCCCTTCAATCGAGCTCTTATCATTTGGAATTTGGTTTATTGGAATTGCGCCAAAATGTGTAACACCTGGTGAATTAAATTTTTTTAATTTCAAAATTTTATCTAAGTCATCCTTTAACTTTGAAATGTCAAAATTTAAATTTGGAACTTCGTAAAAATCCTCAAAATTTGCTGTTGCCATATAACTTTATCTTTTTTTCAAATTTAATTTAATTTCAGATCAAATCGATCAGAATTCATAACCTTTACCCATGCAGCTATAAAATCTTTAACAAATTTTTCACTTGAGTCCTCACAGGCATAAACTTCTGCAAGAGCTCTTAGTTGAGAATTTGAACCAAAAATCAAATCAACTCTAGTTGCTTTCCATTTAGTTTTTTGAGTTTTTCTATCTCTTCCTACAAATGTTTGTTCTGATTTATCTTCCTCTTTCCATGTAGTATTCATGTCTAATAGATTTACAAAGTAATCGTTAGTAAGAGAACCAGGCTTATTTGTAAAAACGCCATAATTTGAACCATCATAGTTAGTATTTAAAACTCTCATACCACCTATAAGTGCTGTCATTTCTGGTGCAGTAAGACCCATTAGTTGTACTTTATCAAGCAATTTTTCCTCTGCTGATACATTTGAAGTTCCTCCATTCAGATAGTTTCTAAAACCATCTGCCTGAGGCTCAAGAAGACCAAAAGAATGAATATCAGTCTGATCTTGTCTTGCGTCTCCTCTGCCTGCTGAAAATGGGACATTAACTTTATGACCTGCCTTTTTAGCAGCCATCTCAATACCAACACCGCCTGCTAACACAATTAAGTCCGCCATTGATACACTTTTCTTTTTATTATCAAATTGATCTTTGATTTTATTTAAAGCTTTTATCACAACTGATAACTTCTTAGGATTATTAACAGTCCAATTTTTTTGCGGCTCTAGCATTATTCTTGCACCATTAGCACCACCTCTTTTATCTGATCCTCTAAAAGTTGAAGCTGATGCCCATGCAGTAGAAACTAAATCTGAAATTGATATTTTTGATTTAGAAATTTTGTTTTTTAAATCTTTAATATCTTTTGATTTAAGTTTGTACTTTGGTTTATCAATTGGATCTTGCCAAATTAATTGCTCTTTTGGAACTTCATTACCTAAGTAACAAACTCTTGGACCCATATCTCTGTGAGTTAATTTAAACCATGCCCGAGCAAATGCATCGTGAAACTCTTTAGGGTTTTGATGAAAATGCTTTGTAATTGGTCCATAACTTGGATCAACTTTCATTGATATATCTGTTGTTTGCATCATTGGTGGATGAAGCACGCCTTTTTGGTGCGCATCAGGAACCATTTTAATTTTTTGACCATTTTTCTTTGGAGTCCACTGATGAGCTCCCGCCGGACTTTTTGTTAGTTCCCAATCATGACCATATAAGCAATCTAAATAACCCATATCCCACTTAGTAGGATTTTGAGTCCAAGCACCCTCGATACCACTGCTTATAGTGTCGACACCTTTTCCAGATTTATATCCACTGTTCCATCCAGTTGATTGATCTTGAAGTTTTGAAGCTTCCGGATCTGGACCTTTGTATGACTCTGATGCTGCTCCATGAGATTTACCAAATGTATGACCACCAGCCACTAAAGCTGCTGTCTCATAATCGTTCATAGCCATTCTTCCAAATGTCTCTCTAATATCGTGTGCTGCTAGTAATGGATCTGGATTTGCGTCTGGACCTTGTGGATTCACATAAATCAAACCCATGTGAGAAGCACCTAACGGCTGCTCTAAATCTCTTTTTCCACTGTATCGCTCCACACCTAACATTTCTTTTTCTGAACCCCAATAAATATCATCCTCTGGTTCCCAGATATCAGTTCTACCTGCACCAAAACCAAAAGTTTTGAACCCCATAGAGTCTAATGCAACGTTTCCAACTAATATAAATAAATCTGCCCATGAAATCTTTTTTCCATACTTTTTTTTGATTGGCCATAACAGTAATCTAGCTTTATCTAAATTCACGTTATCCGGCCATGAATTGAGCGGAGCAAATCTTTGATTACCTGTACCTGCGCCACCTCTACCATCACCTGTCCTATAAGTTCCTGCAGCGTGCCAAGCCAATCGTATGAATAGAGGACCATAATGACCATAGTCTGCAGGCCACCATTCTTGTGAGTCTGTCATTAATTTTTTTAAATCTTTTTTTAGCGCTTTATAATTAAGTTTTTTAAATTCTTTTGCGTAATTAAATTTTTTATCCATAGGGTTGGATAAATCAGAATGCTGACTAAGAATTTTTAGATTTAAACTATTTGGCCAGAAATCTCTTACTGTTTGACCTCTCCCTGCAGAAAACTTTGCAGGTGTGCCTGCTCCTGTAAAAGGACATTTGCTTAACTCATTAGCTTTAAAAGATTTATTTTTAAAATTTTCAGTACTCATTTACTCCCCATGATTTAAGTTGATTATGAAATCAGTTTATAATGGTTCTAAACAACTGTCAATTGGTTAATAATGACGCTCAGTAAATTGACGAACTAATCTTCAAGTTTGACCAGAACCTCAATGGATTTGATTTTCTTCCCATCAATTTTTCTTTTTATATTTATAGGTCCTACATCAGAGTTTTCTAAATCAATTAATTTACCATCTTTCAAATTATAAAAATGATGATGATTTGTAGTATTTGTGTCAAAATAAGTTTGGTTTGAATTTACAGGGATTTGTTTTAAATACCCTTTTTTTTCAAAAGCATGTACTGTGTTATAGATTGTTGCTAAGGATATTTTACTATCTATTTTATCTTTAATCTTTTTCTCTAATTCATTTATTGTAAAATGAAAGGTCCTTTCAGTATTAAACAAAACTTCGCATATTTGAAGTCTTTGTTTAGTAGGTCTTAATCCAGAATTTCTTAATTTATCTATATATTTCACTATTTAAGCAAATTGTTAGTTAAAATTATTCTAAACAAGTATTATAATTATATTATATAGTTACAAAATCAAGTAAATAAGAGTATTCAATTTTATGAAAAAAAACTCTTACTCATATGACGAACTAATAAATTGTGGTGAAGGGAAACTATTTGGTCCTGGTAATGCTAAATTACCTCTTCCACCAATGCTTATGTTTGATAGAATTACAGAAATTAATGATGACAAAGGAGCTTTTAAAAAGGGTTTATTAAAAGCTGAGCTAGATATTAAAAATGATCTTTGGTTTTTTAATTGTCATTTTAAGGAAGATCCTGTTATGCCAGGATGTTTAGGATTAGATGCTATGTGGCAATTAGTTGGGTTTTATCTAGGCTGGATAGGAAATCCTGGAAAAGGAAGGGCATTAGGAGTTGGAACGGTAAAGTTCACAGGTGAAGTATTACAAAACGTTAAACTGGTAACGTATGAAATTGATATGAAAAAAATTATGTCTCCAGGTGGAACAACTGTTGGCCTAGCTAATGGAGTGGTATTGGCTGATGGAAAAAAAATTTATTCAGCAGATAGTTTAAAAGTAGGATTATTTAAATAATGAGAAGGGTAGTAATCACAGGATTGGGTATTGTTTCTTGTTTGGGTAATAATCAAGAAGAAGTCCACCAATCTCTTTTAAACTCAAAACCAGGAATTACTTTTTCTGAGGAATATAAAGAACATAATCTTAAAAGCCACGTTCATGGAAAACCTAACATTAAACTTGAAGATCATGTAGATAGAAAAACTATAAGATTTATGGGTTCGGGCTCAGCTTATAATTATATTGCAATGAAAGAGGCAATTAAGGACTCGGGCTTAGAGGAAAAAGAAGTCAGCAATTACAAAACTGGTATTGTAATGGGTTCTGGAGGTCCTTCTATAGAAAACGTAATTTTGGCTGCAGACAAAACTAGAGCAAAAACTCCAAAATTAATGGGCCCATTTATTGTTCCAAGAACAATGGCTAGTACTGCGTCTGCAACACTTGCAGTACCTTTTAAAATCAAAGGAACAAATTATACAATGAGCTCTGCTTGTGCAACTAGTGGACATTGTATTGGAAACTCTATGGAATTAATTCAAATGGGTAAACAGGATGTTGTATTTGCTGGTGGTAGTGAAGAAATCCATTGGGCAATGACTGCTATGTTTGATGCTATGACTGCTTTATCATCAAAATATAATGACACACCAGAAACGGCTTCGAGAGCCTATGATAAAACTAGAGATGGATTTGTAATAGCTGGAGGTGGTGGAGTTTTGGTACTTGAGGAATACGAACATGCTAAGGCTAGAGGAGCTAAAATTTATGCAGAATTGACAGGTTATGGTGCTACCTCCGATGGATATGATATGGTAGCACCATCAGGAGAAGGGGCAGTAAGATGTATGCAAATGGCAATGGCTACAACAAAAAACAAAATTGATTATATTAATACTCATGGGACGTCTACTCCAGTTGGAGATATTACAGAACTAAATGCAGTAAAAAATACTTTTGGGGACAATATTCCAAAAATAAGTTCAACAAAATCTTTGTCTGGTCACCCTTTAGGTGCTGCTTCTGTTCACGAGGCAATTTATTGTTTAATTATGATGAAAAATAATTTTATTGCAGGATCAGCGAACATAAAAGATATGGATGAGGAAGCTAAAAAATTCCCAATAGTTTCTAAAACAGAAACTGGAGTGAACTTAAATTCTGTTATGTCAAATAGTTTTGGTTTTGGTGGGACAAATGCTGCTTTAATTTTTGAAAAGGTTTAATAATGAGTTTAATGAAAGGTAAAAAGGGATTAATAATCGGTGTTGCCAATGAGAGGTCTATCGCATGGGGTATCTCTCAAAAATTAGCTGATGCAGGAGCAGAATTAGCATTTACTTATTTGGGTGATGCACTTAAAAAAAGAGTAATACCTTTGGCAGAAAAATTAAATTCAAAAGTGACATTTAGCTGTGATGTCGAAAAAAAAGAGGAAATAATAAAATTATTTGAGGATATTAAATCACAATGGGGAGAAATTGATTTTGTAGTCCATGCCGTTGCTTTTTCTGATAAATCAGAGTTATCTGGTGAATATTTAAATACGACTAGAGAAAATTTTTTGAGAAGTATGTTAATTTCTTGCTTTTCGTTTACTGAAGTCGCTAGAGAGGCATCAAAAGTGATGAAAAGTGGTGGCAGTATGTTAACTTTGACTTACGAATCCACTAAGGCTATTCCAAATTATAATGTGATGGGTGTTTGTAAATCTGCTCTTGAAGCGAGTGTTAAATACCTTGCAAGAGATTTAGGTGCAAAAGGAGTAAGGGTAAACGCAATAAGTGCTGGGCCTATCAAAACACTAGCAGCATCAGCAATAGGAGATGCAAAATTTTTATATAAATGGAACGAAGATCATTCTTTTTTAAAAAGAAATGTAGATATTCATGATGTTGGTAATTCAGCATTATATTTACTTAGTGAACTCGCGAATGGTGTTACAGGTGAAATCCACTATGTAGATGCCGGATATAATAAAGTTGGAATGCCAGATCCTAAAAATATAAGTTAAATTTTAAGTTTAAAACCCACCTCGCCAATTACTTTTATCATTAAATTGATCCTTTTCTTTTTTAGAAGTGGGCCTAAATAAATAATAAATCACAAATACTAAACAAACTAAAAATATAAATATCTCCATAATTTTTTAAATCTATTTAGCTGCTTGTTTCATAGATAACTTAACTTTACCTCTATCGAAACCAATCACTTTAACTTTTACCTCGTCACCTTCTTTAATAACGTCAGTTACTTTAGCTACTCTTTTATCTGCAAGCTCTGAAATATGAACAAGTCCATCTTGTTTGCCTAAAAAGTTTACGAATGCACCAAATTCCATAATTTTCATAACTTTTCCTGAATAAATTTTATTTAGTTCAGCTTTTGCAGTTATGTCTTTGATCATTTGCATTGCAATATTTCTTGATTCTTCATCTGGAGCAGCAACTGTAACTATACCTTCATCATTTACATCAACTTTTGCACCTGATTTTTCTACAATCTCTCTTATTGTTGCTCCACCTTTTCCGATCACAGCAGCAATATCTTTTTTATCAACAGAGATTTTTTCCATCTTTGGAGTATGTTTTCCAACATCTGATCTTGAAGCTGATAATGCTTTATTCATTTCACCTAAAATATGAATTCTTCCATCTTTAGCTTGGCTTAATGCCTGTTCCATAATCTCAAATGTAATACCAGTGATTTTAATATCCATTTGAAGTGAAGTAATTCCATTTTTAGTTCCAGCAACTTTAAAATCCATATCCCCAAGATGATCTTCATCACCTAAAATATCTGATAAGACGCTAAACTCATCTCCTTCTTTAATCAATCCCATCGCAATACCCGCAACAGGTTCTTTGATAGGCACACCCGCATCCATTAATGCAAGTGATGTTCCACAAACTGTAGCCATTGAAGAAGAACCGTTAGATTCTGTAATTTCTGAAACAACCCTAAATGTATAGGGAAATGACTCACTTGATGGTAATGAAGAGTGGATAGCTCTCCAAGCTAATTTACCATGTCCTATTTCTCTTCTACCAGTTCCTATTCTACCTGTTTCACCAACTGAGAACGGTGGAAAATTATAATGAAGCATAAACCTTTCTCTTTGTAATCCATCTAAGCTTTCGATTCTTTGTTCATCATCTGAGGTTCCTAAAGTTGCAGTTACAATTGCCTGTGTTTCTCCCCTAGTGAATAAAGCCGAGCCGTGAGTTCTTGGTAAAATTCCTACCTCACAAGAAATAGGTCTTACATCAGATAATCCTCTACCATCAATTCTATTTTTATTTTTGAGAATGTCAGTCCTTACTATTGTTTTTTCAAGATTTTTAAGCTCAGAATTTACATCAAGATCAGTATAATTTTCATCCTCCTCATAAAGTTTTTTTGCTTTATCAGTGATCTCTGAAATTTGATTTGATCTATCTTGTTTATCTCTAGTCGCAAAAGCTTTTTTAAGATCTTCAGTAAATGTTTCTTCAAGTTTTTTCTTCACTTCCGAAAGATCTTTCTTTTCAACAGTCCATTCAGGTTTTCTACATTCTTTTGCAAGTTCCTCAATCATTTCAATCACAGGAACAAAACCTTCATGACCAAATTTAACTGCATTTAACATTTCTTCCTCTGTTAAACCACTTGCCTCGGATTCAACCATTAGCACAGCATCTTTTGTACCTGCCACGACTAAATCTAATTTTGATTTTTCTAAGTCTGTTTTTGATGGGTTCAAAACATACTTGCCATCAATATATCCAACTCTAGAAGCTCCTACCGGCCCCATAAATGGCATGCCTGAAATTGCTAATGCTGCTGAAGACGCTGTAATAGACAAAATATCAGCTTCATTTTCTTTATCATAAGAAATTACAGTTGGTAACAACTGAACCTCATTTTTAAATTCATCTGGGAATAATGGTCTAATAGGTCTGTCAATTAATCTTGAAATTAACGTTTCACTTTCAGTTGGCCTTGCCTCTCTTTTGAAATATCCACCTGGGATTTTTCCAGCTGCATAATATTTTTCTTGGTAATTTACAGATAATGGAAAGTAATCCACATCAGGATTTATTTTTTTTACCCCAACTACTGTTGCTAATACGACTGTTTCACCACATGTTGCGATTATTGCACCGTCTGCCTGTCTTGCTACTTTACCTGTTTCTAAACTTAACTTCTTTCCTGCTACTTCGATTTCCTTTTTATTCACTTTAAACATTTCATTTCCATTTGTTTTCGTTCTATTCCGTTCTATCTATCTTGACTTTTATTTTCTTAAATTCAATTTCGACAGTACATTTTTGTAAGAGTCCATTTTATTTCTCTTAAGGTATTCTAACAATTTTTTTCTTCTATTAACTGCTCTCAACAATCCAACAGATGAGTGTTTGTCTTTTTTGAATTGTTTAATATGTTTGGAGAGATTTTCAATTTTTTCTGTTAGCAAAGCAATCTGTATTTCAGATGAGCCAGTATCCTTATCATGCATTGCTAATTCTTGTATCTTTTTATTCATACTACTTTCTTTCTATTTATTAGTTTGTTTAATTAAATTCTCTATTTTTTCTGCATATTCAAAAGACTCGTCTTTTCTAAAAAGTAATTTTGGTAAAAATTTCAAAACTACTTTCTGTGATAAAATTTTTCTAATTATAAATGAATATTTTTTTAAAACTTGAATTGTCTCCTCTGCATCCTTTCCCCCTAATGGAAGAACATATGCTTGAGCAATTTTCAAATCTGGGCTCATTCTAACCTCTGTCACTGTTATAGTATTTGTTTCTAAATTCGGCACCTTAGCCTCATTTCTTATAAAAATCATGCTTAAAGACTGCTTAATCATTTCTCCTACTCTAAGTTGTCTTTGAGATACTGGTTTTCCTATTCTATCTGCCATTAAATTGACCTTTCTGTAGATGTGACATTAAAAGCCTCTATTATATCATTTTTTTGGAAATCCATGTAATCTTTGACTGTAATTCCACATTCTTGACCACCACTAACCTGTTTCACTTGGTTTTTTTCCCTAAAAATTGTTGAGACTTTTCCAGTGTAAATAATTGCTCCATCTCTAATAATCCTTACATCAGATGAGCTGCTTATTTCGCCCTCAGTAACTTTTGAGCCAGCAACTTTTCCTGCACCAGAGACTTTAAAAATTTCCAAAATTTCGGCTGTTCCAGTAATATTTTCTTTGACATCAGGTGTTAACAGTCCTGACATTCTTTGTTTTATAAAGTCTAAAACTTCATAAATAATATTATAAGACGAAATTTTTATATTTTCATTTTCTGCAAGCTTTTTTGCTTCTTTACTTGGTTTAACATTGAAAGCTATTAAAAGTGCATTCGAAGCCTTAGCCAAAGTTACGTCTGTTTCTGTTACCATTCCGATATCAGCTAAAATTATTTTTGCCCTAACTTCATCATGTTTGATTTGACTAATTGCATTTTTAATCGCTTCAGATGAACCGTGGACATCAGACTTAATTATCATATTAAGTTCTTTTGATGAATTACTAGAAAACGCAGATTCTTGTGTTGCAAATGTAAGTGGATTTTGACCTTCTTTTTTTTCTTGAGCTCGGGTCTCACTTAGCGTTTTTACCTCTTTTTCATTTTCAAACACAATGAAATCATCTCCTGCTTTAGATGCACCATTTATCCCTAAAACCTCAACAGGGGTAGAAGGGTATGCTTCATTTATATTTTGACCTTTATCATTAATTATTGCTCTTATTTTTCCCCATTTTAAACCACTTACAAAAAAATCTCCTTTTTTGAGTGTTCCAGTCGTAACAACTATGCTCACAACCGGACCTCTACCAGCATCAATTTTTGACTCTAAAACTATACCAGTGGCTTTAGACTCATAATCTGTTTTAAGGTCTAGAATTTCAGCTTGAAGTAATATTGACTCAATTAATTTATCTAAATTCTTTTTTGTTTTTGTAGAAATTTCTACCATTAAAGTGTCACCTGACAAATCCTCTGCAATTAATTCATGCTCAAGCAATTGGTTTTTAATCTTTTGTGGATCGGCATCAGGTAAATCACACTTGTTAATTGCAACAACAATTGGCACATTTGCAGCTTTAGCGTGTTTGATTGACTCTATAGTCTGAGGTTTTACACCATCATCTGCAGCAACCACTAAAACTACTACATCAGTTAATTTTGATCCTCTTGCTCTCATTTCTGTAAATGCAGCATGACCAGGAGTATCAATGAATGTTAATTTATTTCCCTGGGCTTCAATTTGATAAGCTCCTATATGTTGAGTTATTCCACCAAACTCACCTGAAACAACATTTGCACTTCTTAAAACATCTAGTAGCGAAGTTTTACCATGATCTACATGGCCCATTACAGTAATTATTGGAGGTCTATTTTTTAAATTTTCAGTTCTTGATGCTTTTATCTTTTGAATTATTTCCTCTGCCTTTTCCTCTCTAATCGGATTATGACCAAATTCTTTAACTAAAAACTCTGCAGTATCAGAAGCTAATGTCTGGTTTATTGTAACAGTTACACCCATACCAAAAAGATATTTAATGACATTAGTTGATTGTTCTGCCATTCTATTTGCTAATTCTCTAACTGTAATTGCCTCGGGAATATTTACGTCCCTTTTTACAGGCTTTAAATCCTCTTTTCTATTTTCTTTGTTGAGATTTTTATTTTCTTTTTCTCTTGCTCTTTTAACTGATGCTAAACTTCTCTCTCTTGCTTCTATCTCGTCACTCAGCGCTCTAGAAACTGTTAATTTTACCTCTCTCTTTTTAGTTCCTAGTTTAGTTTTTTTATCTTTTAAACTTCCTTCATCTTTTAATCTTTTAGTAGCTCTCTGCTCTGCAAGTTTTCTTTTTTCAAAGTCATTAGATATTGATTGTTTTTTTGACGCAAATAAAGGCTTATTAGGTCTAAAATTACTTCCTTTATTAAATCTATCTTTTGATTTATTAGATGAAACTGGCTTTCTTGGATGAGGGTTAGGTGACTCAAAATTCTTTATAGGCCTTTTTGGTTTCCCTGATATTGTTAGTTTTATTTTTTTGTTCTCCATATATCATCTCTCAATCTTTATAAATAATATTTCTGGCAGACATTATTAAAGTATCTGCTTCCTCTTTTGTTAATGCAAAATCTTCGAGATAACCTTCAATTTTAATTTTTGAACCTTTTATAACATCATATCCCCCTGTTAATTCATCAGAAGCTAAATCAGCAAAATCCTCTAGCTTAAGAATTTTTTTTTCACCTAGTGTAACCAACATACCAGGAGTTAAACCCTTTAAATTAATTAAAGACTCATCAAGTCCAAGTTCTTTAATTCTTTTTGATATATCCTCTTGATCTTTTTCATAAAATTCTTTTGCTCTCTCTATAAGGGCTTTTGCAGTGTCTTCCTCAATACCCTCTATCTTCAGTAAATTTTCTACTGAACTATCTTTTATGTCATCAATAGTTGAAAATCCTTCGGCAACTAATAATTGACCTAATGTTTCATCTAATTCCAAATTTTTTACAAAGTTTTCTGTTTTTTCTTTAAATTCTAATTGTCTTCTCTCTGAGTCCTCTTTGTCAGTCATTATATTAATCTCATAATTCAGAAGTTTTGTTGCCAGCCTAACATTTTGACCTCTTCTTCCAATAGCTTTACTTAAATTTTCTTCTGTCAATATCACGTCTAATTTTTTTCTCTCTGAGTCTACATTTACTCTTAAAACATCCGCTGGTGATAAAGAGTTAGATACCAAAATAGCAGGATCTTCTGACCAATTAACTATATCGATTTTTTCACCTTGAAGTTCATTTACGACTGCTTGCACCCTTGAACCCCTCATACCAACGCAAGCACCAACTGGATCTAAAGAAGCTTCGACTGCTTTTACACAAATTTTTGCTCTACTTCCTGGGTCTCTGGAAGAAGATTTTATTTCTATAAGTCCATCATAGATTTCTGGAACCTCTTGGATGAAAAGTTTTTCCATAAATTTTGGATGAGCCCTAGATAAAAAAATCTGCTGTCCTCTTTGCTCTCTTCTTACATCAAAACAATAAGCTTTAATTCTATCACCTGCTTTAATAATTTCTCTGGGTATAAGCTCATTTTTTTGTATAATTGCTTCTGTTCTACCTAAATCAACAATTACATTTCCAAATTCCAATCTTTTAACTATACCACTTAATATTGAGTCTTTTTTATCAATATAATCGTTAAATTGTTTATCACGCTCTGCTTCCCTAACACTTGTATTTATTACTTGTTTAGCAATTTGTGCAGCTATTCTACCAAAATCAAAGGTTGGTAATGGTTGTAAAACTTCATCTCCAATTGATTTTTCTTTGTTTACCTCATTGAGATTAATAGCATCCTCTAACTTTATTTCAGTATTTGAATTTTCTGGATTTTCAGTAACAATTAATTTTCTAAAAATCTCTATATCTCCGTTATCTCTATTTATTGAAACTTTAATCTCATTATCTTGACCGAATTTAGATTTTGCTGCCTTTGCAATACCAGTTTCCATTGAATTTATTATAAGTTCTTTATCAATGGATTTTTCTAATGCAACTGCCTCAGCAATTCTTAATAATTCAAGTTTATCAGCTCTTTTGTTTAACATTTTTATATGCCCCAAAAAAAAATGGGCTAATGCCCATTTTGTAAATTCAACAATGTAAGTGGAATATAATAAAGTTTTTTTCTATTTCAACTCAAACTATTTAGAAAAAATGCCTATTTTATCAATTTTTTCCCATGAAAACGAACCATTATCTTCAGGAACTCTACCGAAATGACCGTAGGCTGCTGTTTTTTCATAAATTGGCTTATTCAAATTTAACATTTCTCTTATTCCTCTTGGACTCAAATCGAAATTTTTCCTAATTTTATCTACTACAAATTTGTTTTTATCTAAATCATTATCAAATAAGTCGACATAGATAGATAACGGTTTTGAAACACCAATTGCATATGCTAACTGGATTAAACATTTTTCCGAAATTTTTGAGCCAACGATATTTTTAGCGATATATCTAGCTGCATACGCTGCTGATCGATCAACTTTTGTGGGATCTTTACCTGAAAATGCACCACCTCCATGTGGTGCAGCTCCTCCATAGGTGTCAACTATAATTTTTCTTCCAGTTAAGCCGCAGTCTCCATCTGGACCACCAATAACAAAATTACCTGTTGGATTAACATAAAATTCATCTTCATTAAAACCATCAAGAAAATTTTTGGGTATAGACTTTAACATATATGATCTCAACAAATCTTTGACTTGAGTCTGATTTACATCAGCAGAATGCTGTGAGGAAATAACAACTGACTTTACCTTTGCTGGCTTTCCATCAATATACTCAAAAGTTACTTGGCTTTTAGAGTCTGGTTCAATGTTTTTTAATTTTCCAGATTTTCTATCTTCTGCCATTAATCTTAAAATTTTATGAGAGTAATGAATTGGTGCTGGCATTAATACATCTGTTTCATTACAAGCGTAACCAAACATAATTCCTTGATCACCAGCTCCCTCATCTTTATTACCAGATGAGTCTACACCCATTGCTATATCAGCAGATTGGGAATGTAAATGACTTTCAATTTTTGTGGCCTCCCTCCAAGAAAAACCTTCCTGATCATAACCTATGTCTTTTATACAATTTCTAACCTTATCAATTAATTCATCCTTTTTAATTTCAGGGCCCCTTACTTCACCTGCAAGAACAACTTTATTTGTAGTTGTTAATGTTTCACATGCTACTCTGGAATAAGGATCTCTAGAGATAAAAGTATCAACAACCATATCTGAAATTCTATCTGATACTTTATCAGGATGTCCCTCTGAAACTGATTCACTTGTGAAAAGATAATTTTTCAAATTACTCATTTTTTATTCTATTAAATGAAAATACTAATAAAATATACAATAAAATCATTAAACCAAAAATTTTATTACCATATTTTGAAAATAATGTCGGTGTAATTTTTTTTGACTCAATAAAGTCAACATAACCAGATTGATTCAAATCAATTTTTTTTTCAACAACTCCTAAAGGATTAACAATTGCTGCTATACCATTATTTGCAGACCTTAAAACATATTTGCCACTTTCAATTCCCCTATAAATACTATGTACAAAATGTTGATGGGGACCTATAGATTGACCAAACCAACCATCCTCAGAAATATTTACAATAAAATCAAAATCTCTGTCATTAAAAATATTACCTGTATAAATTATTTCGTAACAAATGAGTGGTAATAGTCTTAAAGAAAAATTAAGTTTATTGACTTCTAAAATATTTCTTTTTTCTCCTTTTGAATAAGATTGATAATTATTAGTTATTGTCTTTAATCCAATTTGGCTTAGGAAATTTTCGAAAGGTAAAAATTCGCCAAAAGGTACCAGATTAACCTTGTCGTATGAGTCTAATATTTCAAGGTTATGATCATAAATTGTAAGTGAATTAAAATATCTTACAATTTGATTTATTTTTTTTGTTTCATTTATCCCGATAAATAATATGTGATTTTCATTAAATCTATTCTCAAATAAAAATTTGTATTCCCTAAGTTGATCTTTTAAAATGTCCGGCAAAATACCTTCAGGCCAAATAAAAATCATTTTTTCATTATTTTGAGGTGAACTAATTTTAATTAGATCATCAATTACTGAAATAGGGTCAGTATCTTTATAGAATCTATCAATACTAACATTTGAGCTTATTAAACGTATTTTGTAATTTAACTTAACAGCCTCAAGATTATTGAATTTTTCTAATCGTTGAGATCCAAAAAAATAAAAAGATAGAGTAATTATGAAAAACAAAATACAAACAATAATCTCTTTTTTACTTTCTCTTAAGATTAAAAATGAGGTACTAGCGAAAAGAGAAATGCAAAAAAGATTAAAACTATAAGTACCAATAATTGATGTAATATTTAAAATTTCAATATAATTAGAAAAGCTATAAGCAATTAAATTCCATGGAAACCCAGTCAGGATTGTTCCTCTTACAAATTCAATCGTTCCAAATATTAAAGAAAAAAGGAAAAAAGAGCTCAAATTTTTCTTTGGCTTTAAAATTAAGAATAAAAATGAAGCTACACCATAAAATAAAGCTAAAAAAGCTGGAACTAAAATTATAGTCAGAGGAATTAAAAACTTAAAGCTTTCATCAAAAGTCAATGATATTGAAATCCAATAAAGATTACTTGTAAAATATCCAAGTCCAAATAACCAACCATAAAGAAAAAATATCTTCTTGTTTTTACTAGTTTCAAATATTTTTATCAAAAGAATATAAAAAGAACTAAAAGTAAGAAAATTAATTAAAATATAATTAAATGGGGGTAAACTTAAAGACGAAAAGGAGCCTAGCAAAACTAAAACAATTGCTT
>CACMXJ010000002.1 GCA_902617625.1 uncultured Pelagibacteraceae bacterium
ATAGATACAAGGGTTTATTATATTAAAAATTTTTAAGGGGGAAGTAACAATATTATGGATTTAATTTTATCCTAATTTCATATAACTTAATTGAAATTTATGTCTGAGCCAGTAATCAAATGTGAAAATGTGTATAAAATTTTTGGAGCGAATGCTCAGAAGATGCTTCAAAACTCAAATGGAAATGTTGATGCTAAAGTTTTTCAAGAAAATGGCTGCATTGTTGGAGTGAATAATGCTTCTTTTGAAGTTGCAAAAGGAGAAATGTTAGTTGTTATGGGTTTATCTGGCTCAGGTAAATCAACTTTATTAAGATGTATTTCAAGATTGACTGATGCAACAGGTGGTAAAATTTTCATAGAGGGCCAGGACTTATTACAATTAAACAACAAAGATTTAATAGATCTTAGAAGAAATAAAATGGGAATGGTTTTTCAAAGCTTTGCTTTACTTCCACACAAAACTGTTGTTGAGAACATTGCTTTTCCCCTTCAGATTAAAGGGATCAAAACTGAGGACAGTATAAATAAAGCGATGGATATGGTTAAATTAGTTGGACTTGAAGGTAGAGAAAATTATTTTCCTAGAGAACTTTCAGGAGGTCAACAACAAAGAGTAGGTATAGCAAGATCTTTAGCAGTTGAGCCGGATATTTGGTTTTTAGATGAACCTTTTTCAGCTTTGGATCCATTAATTAGAAAAGAGATGCAAGATGAGTTTTTAAGACTTCAAGATAAATTACAAAAAACAATTATGTTTATTACACACGATTTTGACGAGGCTTTGAAACTTGCTGACAGAATCGCAATTATGAAAGATGGAATAATTGAGCAGTTAGATACACCAGCAAATATTGTTTTAAATCCAGCCACTGAATATGTCAGAAAATTTACTGAAGAAGTACCGAGAGAAAAAGTTTTATTGATTAAGGATGTTATGGATATATCACAAGACAATTTAGGTGATTTAAAAGTCTCTCAAAATGAAATCATCGAGAATGTTGCAGAAAAAATTCTTACACAGGAAAAAATAGTCGCCGTAGTTGATAACAATAATGAAATTATAGGCTCTATCAATCCAACAAAAATAATCAATACGGTCTTTGGGGGAAGAAAAAATAATAATTAAATTATGGAATTTTTAAAAAAATATCCAAAAACTTTTCAGTGGTTATTTTTGTTGATTGTATTCTTTGCTTTATGCTTTGCGATTGATGTTCCTGAAACATATAAATTTATTAGGGGTCAAGCAGAATTTGTTAAAGATCCTAATCAAAGTAGTTATGTTTTTTTAGGCAAGGAAGTAAGATATTACGCTTTTGATGTATTTTGGAGATTGCCTCCATTGCTTGGGTGGTTACCCATCTGGATTAATGACTCATTATTTTTCTTAATGAACGAATGGATGCCAATTGAAGTTTGGAATGAAGATATCCAAGAATTTAAAAGTCGGCCTATAGTTTTACAAATTAGTAGAAATTTGACTGCCTTTATGACTTTTTTAATAGAATTAATAAGAGAGATTTTATTGGGGGGTCTTGAAACTATTGTTGCCTTCACCAGTTGGGATTGGATAGATAAAAACCCATGGGCTGAATTACCAGGATTACCTTGGACTATCGTTGCAGCAGGTGCAGCATTACTTTCTTATAAATTAAGCGGTAAAGGTCTAGCTTTGTTTGCAGGTTTAACTATGGTTTACATTTCTGTGTTTGGTCAATGGAAACCTTCCATGCAAACTCTTTCATTTATATTAGTTGCTGCTCCACTATCTTTTATTTTTGGACTTGGATTAGGAATAGCAGCTTTTAAAAGTAAACGTGTAGAAAAAGCTTTATATCCAATATTGCTAGTGATGCAAACGATGCCACAATATGCTGTATTGGTTCCAGCATTAGTTCTTTTTGGAGTAGGTGACCATGCTGCTGTGATTATTACTATGGTTGTAGCAATACCACCGATGATATTATTAACTCTTTTAGGTCTAAGAGCAGTGCCTCCAGAAGTTATTGAAGCTGGAAGGATGAGTGGGTGTAATAATTTTCAATTAATGTTTAAAGTATTAATTCCAACTGCTAGGAGAGATATTTTAATCGGGGTTAACCAAGTCATCATGGTGTGTTTTTCAATGGCAGTTATCTCAGCTTTTATTGGAGCAAAAGGTTTAGGTTTTAATTTATTGTTAGCTCTAAACCAATTAAACATTGGACTAGCTTTAGAAGCGGGCTTATGTATCAGTTTAATTGCAATTCTTTTAGATAAAATGTCTTTAGCTTGGGCAAATAAACAAACAGATTATTTTGGTAATCTTACTTTCTATCAAAGAAACAAAAATCTTTTATTTTTTGGGGTTATATTTGTTGTTGGAATAATATTAGCTTACATTGGGACTTTTTTATTCAAAGATACTTTCAATTATTTATTTGAAATTCCACATAACAAAGGAATATCAACTGCTGATTTTTGGAACAAAGGAGTAGATTGGATTTTTGAGACTTTCTTTGTTTATATTAAAGCGTTCAATACGTGGTTGATACAAGATGTACTTCAGCCAATGAGAGCATTGTATTTAAGAATGCCTGCAATCGCTACGATAGTTTTAGTTGTTGGTGCAGGATATTTAATTGGTGGCTTACGTTCAGCATTGGTAGTCTGTGCTTTGACACTTTTTATTGCATTCAGCCCTTGGTGGGATAGAGCTTTAGTTACAGCATATATGGCAACTTTTGGAGTTGTTGTTTCTTGTATCATTGGATTTACAGTAGGAACTTTGTGTTTCCAAAACAAACATTCAGCAAACTTTATGCTAGGCGTTTGTGATATTTTTCAAACATTCCCATCTTTTGTATATTTAATTCCAGTAATGATGTTATTTGGCATAACAGATACTTCAGTACTTATCGCAGTTATAGTTTATGCAACGATACCTGCCACAAGATATACAATCGAAGGATTAAGAAGTGTTCCAGCTGGTCTTCATGATGCTGCAACGATGTCGGGTGTAAATAAATTTCAAAGATTGACTAAAATTGAATTTCCTTTGGCGTTCCCACATATGATGCTTGGTATAAATCAAACAATTGTTTTTGCCTTATTCATGGTAATTATCGGGGCATTTATTGGAACAGAAGATTTAGGTCAATATATATTAAAGGCATTATCAGATAAAAAAGGTGCTGGAATTGGATTAACACTTGGTATTTGTGTAGCTTTCATAGCTTTAATATTTGATAATTTGATTAGAGCCTATGTCCAAAAAAGAAAAAAACATTTAGGTATTGATTAATCTTATATTATTTGTCTAAAAAAGTTTTTGAAGAGTCGTCCATAGCAGTTGCCCATGGCGTATGATGAATAGGAGCTACTGAGCCAGTTACAGGAGATGAAAAAGATTTATTTCTATATGTTGAAATATCTTCTACTTTATGATGTTCCCATTCTTTAAAGTGTTTTCTTATTAACTCAAAATCAATTTTTGGATAATCAGACATTTCATGAAGTTCTTTTGTATACTCCGTTTGAAAATCAATCATTTGATCAGGGTTCTCTAGCTTTTCTTCCATTGCAACCCATTTATTAATATCTTTTTCAACTTCATCATTACTAGGTATTTTGATTTTATTCATAATAACATCTCTTGCGTACCAAGCTTGGCAATCAAACATATTAAATGTATGGAATTGATCTTGCATGCCAAGATATAAAAGTTTGTGATTATCTTGCCAAACCACCCCTTTATATAATTTTGGTGGATAAAGTCTGTTTCTAGTTTTTAATTGTAAATTTTCCTCTAAAAATGGAAAATGATGAAGATAACCTGTGCAAAGAATTATAACATCAGCCTCTTGTTCAGTGCCATCTTTAAACATTGCTTTTTTTCCTACTAATTTGTCAAGATAATGAACCTCTTTCATTCCATCAGGCCATTTGAATCCCATTGGGTTATGTCTATAACCAATGGTAACACTTTTAGCTCCATATTTATTGCACTGAAGTGCGATATCTTCTGCTGAATAACTACTACCTAGTACTATTACATTTTTATTTCTAAACTCTTCTGCATCTCTAAAATCATGAGAATGCATTATTCTTCCAGGAAATGTATCCATTCCTTTGTATTCTGGAATAAATGGAACAGAAAAATGACCAGTTGAAACAACAACAAAATCAAAATTATCTTTTAATACTTTATTGTTAACTTTATCTTGATAACTAAGTTCAAATTTGTCGTTCTTAAAAATAGTATTTATAACTCTCGTGTTGAATTTAATCTTTTTTTTTAAATTTCCTTTACTTACTCTTCCAACAATATAGTTATATAAAACTTCTCTAGGTGGAAAAGATGGTATTGGCTTTCCAAAATGTTCATCAAAGGAATAATCAGCAAATTCTAAACATTCTTTTGGTCCATTTGACCAAAGATATCTATACATACTGTTAGGTATAGGGTCCCCGTATTGATCAGATCCTGTTCGCCAACTATAATTCCATAAGCCACCCCAATCTTCTTGCTTTTCAAAACAAATAACTTCAGGGATTTTTTCACCATTTTTTTCCGCTAGTTCAAAAGACCTTAACATTGATAGTCCACAAGGTCCTGCACCAATAATTGCTACTTTTGTCATTAATCTACTAAATTAAATAATTAATTCTGTATTTTACTAACAAAATGATGACAATTACAATAAAATAATTATTTGTTATGAAAAATATCTTAGTTATTGGTGGAGGTGCAATGGGCTCTGCATTTACAATCCCAAGTTTAGAAAATAAAAATAATGTTACAATTACTGAGCCTTATAGCAAAAGATTTATTAAAGATTTATCTTCTAAAAAAAAATTTCATTCTGCTCTTAAGATAAAATTACCAAAACAATTAAATTTTAGAAAATTTTCTAAAAATTTATTAAAAGAAAATTTTGATCTAATAGTAATAGCCTTAAGTCTTCCAGGTATAGACTTTATTGGCAAAGAATTAAAAGATTTAAGAGTTAAATCACCAATTTTGGTTTTGACTAAAGGATTAAAATTTGAAAAAAAAAAGAATAAAATTTTAACAATTTCAGAACAGCTTCAGAAAAACTACAATCTAAAAAATATTTCAGTACTAAAAGGACCTTGTTTGGCAAAGGAATTAGCCAGAAAAAATCAAACTAGTGTAGTCATAGCAAATAAGAATATTAATATTGCAAAATCTATAGGAAAAAAAATTTCTACAAAATATTACTTAACAGAATACTCCCAGGATGTAGTGGGAGTAGAGGTCTGTTCAGCAATAAAAAATATATATTCAATGATCATTGGAGCTGGTCAAAGTCTTAACTCTTCATCTAATCTATTTCAAAAGGCAGTTCTTGAAATGAGATATTTAAATAAATATTTTAAAGGTAAGGATGAAACAATCCTTGGGCTTGCTGGAGTAGGTGACCTTTACGTTAGTGCTGCTGGTGGAAGAAACAGTAAAATGGGTAGTTTTTTAGGTAAAGGATTTACGTTTAAAACTGCAAAAAAAAGATTTATGCCTAGAGAAACTGTTGAAGGTGAAGAACTCGCAAGAGAGATCGCACCATTTATTTTAAAAAAAATTGAAAAGAAGAAAATTCCACTAATGATCAATTTACTCAAGACAATTAAAGAAAATAAAAAACT
Source organism: uncultured Pelagibacteraceae bacterium (assembly GCA_902617625.1). Taxonomy (GTDB): domain Bacteria; phylum Pseudomonadota; class Alphaproteobacteria; order Pelagibacterales; family Pelagibacteraceae; genus Pelagibacter. The sequence continues at coordinate 5,649 of CACMXJ010000002.1, forward strand.
TAAGATAAAAGTTTAAAATAGACCTTCTATATCACCGTCTTTATTTAGCTTAATAGAGTCAGCTGCTGGTACCCTTGGAAGTCCGGGCATTGTCATGATTGCTCCACAAACAACAACAATAAACTCCGCGCCAGATGATAACCTAATCTCTCTAATTGGTAGCGAATGACCAGTCGGAGCACCTTTCAGATTTGGATCTGTTGAGAAACTGTATTGAGTTTTTGCAACACATATAGGTAATTCACTATATCCAGCTTCTTCAAAGTTTTTTAGTTGATCTCTGATTTTAGTATCTGCAATAACTTCATTAGCTCTATAAATTTCTTTTGCTATAGTTTCTATTTTTTTGAAAAGTGGAGTTTTACTCTCATATAAAAATTTAAATTTAGCTTCATTCTTTTCACATAATTCTGTTACATGTTTAGCTAAATCCTTTGTTCCTTCACCACCATCAGCCCAATGCTTACAAATACTAGCTTTAACCCCTAGCTTTTTACAAAATTCTACTAAAGCATTTACTTCTTTATTAGTGTCTTTTATAAAATGATTTATAGCTACTGCCACAGGTAAACCAAACTTTTTCACATTTTCAATATGTCTTTCAAGATTTATTAATCCTTTTTTTAGTGCATCTACATTCTCATTCTTTAAATCATCTTTTGCAACACCACCATGCATCTTCAAGGCTCTAACAGTTGCTACTATAACAACGCAACTTGGTTTTAAATTTGATTTCCTACATTTGATATCTAAAAATTTTTCAGCTCCTAAATCTGCTCCAAAACCTGCTTCAGTTACAACATAATCAGCTAGTTTTAATCCAGCTTTAGTTGCAATTACAGAATTACATCCATGAGCAATATTTGCAAATGGTCCACCATGAATTATCGCAGGATTATTTTCTAGTGTTTGTGTAATATTAGGTCTGATCGCCTCTTTAAGTAAAACAGTCATTGGTCCATGTGCATTTAAATCTTTAGCGTAGATTGGTTTTTTTTCTCGAGTGTATGCTACTGTAATATTTCCGATCCTTTTTTCTAAATCTTCAAGATTATTAGCAAGACAAAAGATAGCCATTATCTCAGAAGCAACCGTGATATCAAAACCATCTTCTCTTGGAAAACCATTAGCAATACCGCCAAGATTAACATTAATTGATCTTAAAGCTCTGTCGTTCATATCCATAACTCTTTTCCAAGCAATTCTTCTGACATCTATGTTTAATTTATTCCCCCAATAGATATGATTATCAATTAAAGCAGACAAAAGATTATGTGCTGATGTTATTGCGTGAAAATCTCCAGTAAAGTGAAGATTAATTTGTTCCATTGGGACTACTTGAGCATATCCTCCTCCTGCAGCACCACCTTTCATACCAAAAGATGGACCTAGACTTGGTTCTCTTAAGCATACAATAGATTTTTTTCCAATTTTATTTAGTCCATCATTTAATCCTACTGAAGTGGTTGTTTTACCTTCCCCAGCAGGAGTTGGAGTTATTGCTGTAACTAAAATCAATTTACCGTCTGGCTTATCTTTTAATGTATCTAAGTATTCCAAGTTTATTTTTGCAATATGTCTGCCCATGGGGCTGAAAGCTGAACTTTCGTCTGGAACATTTACTTTCGCTAAAATTTCCTTTATTGGAAGCATTTTTGCTTCACGAGCAATTTGAATATCTGATTTTATGTCGCTCATTGAATTCTATATAAAATAATAAAAAATTGGTCGATTAGTATCTCTTTTTAAAGCCTTTGGAAATATCTAAAAATTATATATAAAAAAAATATGAACTATTTATACTTATTATTATAAAATTTATTCATGCAAAAATATTCAGTTTTTAGTCTTGTTAAAAATGCCCTTTCAAATCACGAAAATTGGGACTTAGCTTGGAAAGATCCAACTCCTAAGAAAGAGTATGATGTTGTTATTATTGGTGGTGGCGGACATGGTTTAGCAACAGCATATTATCTAGCTAAAGAACATAATATTACCAATGTTGCTATAATCGAAAAAGGTTGGATTGGTGGAGGTAATGTTGGTCGAAACACTACAATAATTAGATCAAATTATATGCATGATGACAATGCATTATTCAGCGAATTTGGAATGGATCTTTGGAGAAAAATGAGTCAAGATTTAAATTACAATGTGATGTTTTCTCCAAGAGGAATAATAAATCTTGCTCACTCAGATGCACAAATGAATACTTATGCTCGAAGAGGAAATTCAATGAGATTAAACGGTATCGATGCAGTTCTCTTAAATAGGGAAGAAGTGAGAGAAATTATTCCTATGGCTGATTTTTCTGAGAATGTGAGATTTCCAATCTTTGGTGGATTAATGCAGCCAAGTGCGGGTACAGCTAGACACGATGCTGTAGCTTGGGGTTATGCACGTCAGGCGGACGATATGGGTGTAGACATAATTCAAAATTGTGAAGTAATTGGATTTGATGTTTCTGCAGGAAAAATTAATGGAGTGAGAACTTCTCGTGGAGACATTAAAGCAAAAAAAATTGGATTATGTGTTGCAGGTAGTACAAATATTTTAGCTGAAAAATTAAATATGACATTGCCAATTGAGACTCATCTACTACAAGCATGTGTATCTGAGCCAGTAAAACCAGTTTTAGATAAAGTAGTTACTTTTGGTGCTGGACATTTTTATATAAGCCAATCTGATAAAGGTGAAATGGTTATGGGTGGAGATCTTGATGGCTACAATAGTTATGCACAAAGAGGCAATCTTCCAACTCTTCAACATGTTCTAACTGAAGGGATCGCAATGATGCCTTTCCTAAGTAAATTAAAAATGCTTAGAACTTGGGGTGGGATAATGGATATGTCTATGGATGGCTCACCAATAATAGACAAAACCCATATTGAAGGTTTGTATTTAAATTGTGGTTGGTGCTATGGTGGATTTAAAGCAACACCTGCATCTGGTTGGACATTTGCACATACGATCGCGCAAGATAGAGTTCATGAATTAAATGCTGGCTATAGTTTAAATAGATTTAATACTGGTCACTTACTTGACGAAAAGGGACTTGGTACCAAAACCTGGATTTCATAAATGCTTCATATAAAATGTCCACATTGTGGAATGAGATCACAGAATGAATTTTCATATGGTGGCGATGCAACTGTCAAACGGCCAGAATTAGGAAAAGAAATATCCGATCAAGATTGGGACAATTTTGTTTATAATAGAAAAAGTTTAAGAGGGAAGCATTGGGAGCTATGGCAACATTTATCAGGTTGCAGACAATGGATAAAAGTTCAGAGAGATACAGCTACTCATGAAATTTTTAAAACTCTAAAAGCAAACGAAGAAATTTCATAATGACACAAAGTTTTAGATTAGAAAGTGGTGGACTTATAAATAGAGATAAAAAAATTTCTTTTAAATTCAATGGTAAAAATTATTTTGGTTATGAGGGCGATACCCTTGCTTCTGCATTAATTGCTAATGGGGTTCATCTTATTGGAAGAAGCTTTAAATATCATAGACCCAGAGGTTTCTTTGGTGCCGGAGTTGATGAGCCGTATGCTATAGTTCAATTATATAGAAATGGTGAAACAGAACCAAATATAAAAGCTACTGAACAGGAACTTTTTGAGGGTTTAGAAGCAAAAAGTGTAAATTGTTGGCCAAGTGTGAATTTTGATGTGGGAGCTATAAATAATTTTTTAAAAATATTTCTCCCAGCTGGTTTCTATTACAAGACTTTTATGTGGCCAAAAAGTTTTTGGTATAAAATTTATGAGCCATTTATCAGAAGAGCTGCTGGTTTGGGTACAGCATCTATAAAACATGACAAAGAAAGATATGAACATAAATATGAATATTGTGATTTGTTAATCACAGGCTCAGGTCCTTCGGGATTAGCAAGTGCCTACTCAGCTGCAAAAAATGGTGCAAAAGTTATTCTTGCTGAAGACAAATCACGATTTGGAGGAACTTTATTAACTAGTGAAGTAAATATAGGGAATCAATCAGGTAAAGAGTGGGCAGATAGTATCATTTCAGAGCTAAAAGAAATGCCTAATGTTACTGTAAAAAACAGATCTCAAGTTTTTGGTTATTACGATCATAACATGTTAGTAATGTCTGAGAGAATTAGTGACCATTTACCAAAAACAAAAAAATTTCATCCAAAGCAGAGACTATGGTATATTAGAGCAAAGGAAGTATTAATCTCATCTGGATCAATTGAGCGACCCATTGTATTTGGTAACAATGATACTCCAGGCGTAATGTTGTCTTCAGCCGCTAAGGAATACTTGAAAGTGTATGGAGTATTAGTTGGAAAAAAACCGCTTGTTTTTACAAATAATGATAGTGGTTATGAAACAGCAATTGAATTTAAAAAGAATGGTATTGATCCAATAATTTTAGATACAAGAAAAGAGCCTCAATCAGAGATTATCGAAGAAGCAAAAAATATGAATATCAATATTAAAAATTCATATGTAGTTGTAGCTGCTCAAGGATATAAAAAAGTAAAATCAGCTGACGTAGCTAAAATTTCAGATAATAAAGAAGAACTCGGGTCAATTGAAAATATTGAGTGTGATTGTATTTGTGTTTCTGGGTTTTGGACACCTACAATTCATTTGGCATCACAATCTGGAAATAAAACAAAATTCAATGAAGATATTGATGCATTTGTTCCCGGCATATCTAAACAAAATGAAAAAACCTTAGGGGCTGCAAACGGAATTTACACTTTAGAGGAGACATTAAAAGACTCATTTGAAAAAGGAAACCTATTATCAAAAAAAATAACAAATAATGAGAACAAGATTTCTTTTCCTAATGTTGTTGAAAAGAAGTCTACAGTACATGATAAATTTTGGTGTGTGCCCTTACCAAAGGGAAAAAACTACAAAAGATTTTTAGATTTCCAAAATGATGTTGCAGTTTCTGACATAGAGATAGCTCTTAAAGAAGGGTATAGGTCTATTGAACATGTAAAAAGATATACTACACTTGGTATGGCCACTGACCAAGGTAAGACAAGCAATCTTAATGGTTTACAACTAGTGTCGAAAATTGAAAATAAAGTTGTACCAGCAGTTGGGCACACAACCTTTAGACCACCTTACTCACCAGTTTCTATTGGAGCAATTGTTGGAAGGGAAGTAGGAAAACATTCAAAACCAACAAGAAAATCTCCAATGCATTCATGGCATGAAAAAAATAATGCAGTCTTTGTTGATGCGGGTGTATGGTTAAGACCTAGGTATTACAAACGCGGTGAGGAGAATTTATTTGAGGCGTCAAAGAGAGAGGCTAGAAATGTTAGAACTAATGTTGGTGTTTGCGATGTAACCACCTTAGGTAAAATTGATATTAAAGGACCAGATGCAGCAGAGCTTCTAAATAGAGTTTACACAAATGCATGGTTAAAATTACCGGTTGGCAAAGCAAGATATGGTGTGATGTTGAGAGAAGATGGAATTGTTATGGATGATGGAACAACAACAAGAATATCAGAAAATCATTACCATATGACCACAACAACTGCTCAAGCTGCTAATGTTCTATCGCATCTAGAATATTATCTACAACTTGTTTGGCCAGAATTAAATGTAAATGTAGTTTCAACGACCGAACAGTGGGCGGGAGCAGCGATTGCTGGACCAAAATCAAGAGAAGTATTAAAGAAACTTTTTCCAAAGTCTGATGTTTCGAATGAGGGTCTTCCTTTTATGGGTTACATGGAAGCTGATTTATTTGGAGTAAAAGCAAAAATTTTTAGAATTTCATTTTCAGGTGAACTTGCATACGAAGTAAATGTTGAGTCAGATAATGGATATTTTATGTGGGAAAAAATAATAGAAGCTGGAGAAGAGTTTGGAATTCAACCATATGGAACAGAGGCACTATCAACCTTAAGAATTGAGATGGGGCATGTTGCAGGTTCAGAGCTTGATGGTAGAACTATTCCTCATGACAATTCACTTGAGGGACTATTGAGCAAAAAGAAAGATTTTATTGGAAAAAGATCTTTATCAAGAAAAGCTTTTGTAGCTGAAGATAGACAAAAAATTGTTGGTGTTGTCCCACTAGATAAAAAAACAAGCATCCCAGAGGGATCTCATTTAGTTAAAGATTCAAACGCACCACTTCCAAACCCAAAATTAGGTTATATTTCAGCTTCATGCTGGAGTGTTGAACATGATAACCCATTTTCTTTAGCAATTCTAAAGGATGGTAAGAATATGATAGGAAAAAAGTTGTTTGTTATGTCTCCTCTAAAAAATAAAGTAATCCCAGTCGAGATAGTGTCCTCACATTATGTTGACCCAAAAGGTGAGCGAGTTAGATCATGAGTTTAATTTCTGCACTAGCAAATGTTCACCATCAAGGACAATTTGGAGACTTTGAGGACAAAAAAGGGGACGACCTTTTAAAAATCTCAGAGAAAAAAAATTTGTTAATTGTGCAAATTGTACAATTCAAAAATTCTAATATTCCGATTGAAAGTATAGATATTGACGGTTTAAAACTGAAAGATACTCCTTTAAATGTGAGTTTTAATGATAACACAAGAATTTTATGGAATGGTCCAAAAAATTGGTTATTGGTCTCTTCGAAAAAAGATTTAATCAATGATATTTCTTCAACATGTAAAGAAATAGATTTTGCAATTACTGATTTATCCCACTCAAGAGCTGTAATTGATATAGAGGGCAATTATTTAATAGAAGTTTTAAAGAAAGGGTCACCATTTAATTTTGATGAATTAAAGAAAAATAATTCAATAAACTCTCTTTATAATAATATTGCTTTCACAGTAGACTTACTAAATGACAAACCATTTAAAGTAAGATTATTCACGTTAAGAAGTTTTGGAGAGTCGTTATACCATTCTATTACAGATGCATCATTAGAGTTTGGTTACGAAAATAAATAGCTATATTAATCTCTAGTAGCTATATAAACCCCTATTGACGTTATCAAAAAACCTAAGAGATCAATTGCTGTTAAACTTTCTTTTAAAAAGAACCAAGCCATTAAAGCAGATGTTGCGGGAATAAGAAAAAAAATTGAAACAGTCTTGCTCGCAGAATTTTTTTTAATTAAAAACATTAAAATTGTAAAAGCACCAAAAGACACAAGAAATATTTGATGACCTATTGAAAGAAGAAATGTTTTTGTGAAGGCTATATATGGTTTTGCAAAAAATATGACAACAAGAATGTGAAAAAAACATCCTCCTATAGCTTGATAAAAATTACCAACTGACAGAGGTAAATTATTACTTAATTTTTTTTGCCAGATTGTTGATGCTGTTATTGAAATTAGCGCTATTAAAGTGGCAACTAATCCCAGCAATGGGATCTTCGATCCTAAATCTAAACCCAAAACTAGTGTTGCTCCAAGAAATCCAAGCAAAACACCAATCCATTGTTTTAAAGTGACCTTTTCATTTAAAATTGGCCCACTAAGGATATTTGTCAAAATTGGTTGAAGAGTTACAATTAATGCTGCAATACTTGTGGGCATGCCAATAGAAATTGAATAAAAAACTCCCCCTAAATACAGACCGTGGAATAGAATACCACTAAGGACTGACTCAATTAAGTTTTTTCTTTTTATAATAATTGAATATTTATAATAAAGTGAGAACAACAAAAACCCAACCGCCACAAAAAAAAAACGAAAAGCCAAGGCAGCAAATGGATCACTATTATCGATGATCGGTTTAGTAGTAATAAATGCGGATGACCAAAGAATAATAAAAACAAAAGGAAAAATTTTTATCATATTAAAAAATGACGTAAAACATGATGAATTACCACAATATTTTATCTATATTAAAGCTTATTTTGGACAATCTATTAATTGTAGCCTTTGATTAAATCAAATAAATTTATCTGGTGAATTTAAAATTTTTTAAACTTAGTTTTTTTCTTACCTCTTTTTTATTTTTGACTGGTTTCGTCCCTTTACCTGCAGTGCTGGGTCCTGCAATCACAGTAGCCACTTCAGGAAATTTGGTTAAAGCAACTGCTCAATTGGTGTTTGATAATGAATTAAAAAAAAAAACAGGCAAAAGTTCTCTTAATTACATAACTGAGGAAGTATCCAAAAATAATAAAGAAAACCGCCTTAATAAAGATTTTAAAGACTTAATAGAAAAAAGAGTAAAAATAGTACACCAAAAATTAGTTGATCAAAATAACGAGGCAAAAGTAATTAAAGATTTTAAACTATTAGTTGAAAAAAGAGTGAAATTGACTCACAATAAGTTAATACAACAGAAAATTAATCAGTAAGATTTAAAAGAATCAATTTTTTTTGGTTAGTTTCTTTACACCACAATTCGTAACTTTCACACATTCTCCATAAGTGATCAAACGCACGTTGAGAAATTTCTAGAGGAAAATGACTTTTAGTGTAATAAAGTTCCGGGTATTGAATTAATTGTTTGATCATCATTTCTCTTTGTATTTTCAGTAATCTCATTGTCTCCTCAGGAATTTTTTCATTTTTTTTCTTTAATTCCTCAAACCAATTGTCATGAAATTTACCACTACTTACTTCTTTATAAGTTTCAGATCCAATAAAACCATCTATGGCATCTATATTAGAAAAACCATTATTTTTTTTTTTAATTTCTGAAACCTCTAAATATATTTTTTCAGCTACATATAAAATATATGGTTTATCTTTTGATTTCATTATTTACGATATTTTTTCATTGCCGCATTGGCTAATATCAAATTTGGATCTAAAAAAATTTTTGAAGTCTTTACCTTTTTAAAAGATTTAAATGCGAATATGGCTATTGGTAATTCGGTACACCCTAAAATTATCTTTTTACATTTTTTTTTAATCAAATAATTTATGGCTGGCTTAATAACTTTGCTTGCAGCTTTTACATTTCCCATTTTGACAAATTTTATTGCTTTATTTACGGAATTTTTTTGTAAGGAAATATTTGGAAAAACAAGATTGTAATTCTTATCGAAAAATTTATTGTAAATACCAGTGTTTAAAGTACCCTCTGTTGCTAGTAGTCCAATTGATGAATTTTTCTTACATGTTTTTTTTGTGTGAATAAATACTTCTTTTGGCATGTTTATAATTGGTAATTTTATTCTTTTTCTTAAATCATCATACCAATAGTGTGCTGTATTACATGGAATAACAATGAACTTACATTTACTTTTTTTAAGTATATTACATCCGTGTAATAAACTTTTTAATACTAATGAGTATTTTCTTTCAATTTTTTTATTTTTTTTCCGATTTGATAAATTCTTAGTTTGAACACCTATTGACTCTGGTCTTCCAGGAATATTCGATTTGTTGAAAAGGAGAAATAATGGATATTCTTGATCAATTTTTCCTCTATAAAGGATTGCAAGTTTGTTACAAAAGTCTAGGCCAGCTTGTGTGCCCATGCCACCTAAAATTCCAATCATTCTACTAATATTTTACTGATTTAAATTTTTCTTATTGGCTACAAATATACAAATATTATCAAATTGTAAATCTTATAGCCAATAATCTATGTAATGAAAATTATGCAGTTTTTAAGTTAACTGCTGAAGGACCTTTGGGACCATCTTCAACATCGAAAGTCAAAGCTTGACCCTCATCTAAACCGTTCATACCAGCATCTCTTACAGCTGAAACATGTACAAACACATCTTTTTCTTTATCATCTCTTTCAATAAAACCAAAACCTTTGGTTGGATTGAACCACTTTACTTTTCCTTGTAGACTCATATTTTTCTTCTTACTTTTTTGTTTGTTAATTTATTACTTATATTTAAGTAATGATGACTTTCTTTATAATTTAATCAGTTTTGTCAACAAAATAGATCAATACTTAAAATTTAATTTTTAAGTGTTGTTTATTAACTTTGATAAATAAATAGAATTTTTATCCTCTTTATAGTGAGCAAACGGTTTACAAGGCTTAAATCCACATAAATCAAATAATTTTCTTGCTGGTTTAAAGAATATTCCTGCTCCGGTTTCTATGCTAATTCGTTTGATATTTAATTTTTTAGCTTCATCAAACAAATGATCTATAAGTTTTATTCCATTCCCTTTATTCCTAAAATCATCATGTAATCTTATTGATTTAAATTCACCATGATCTTTTTCTAAAATTTTAAGAGCACCACATCCTATTAATTTATCATCATCCCACAAGCTCCAAAACTTAATAGATGGTACTTTTAAACCTTCGATATCCAAAACATGAGCACTTCCCTCAGGAGAAGCCGCCCTTAGTTCTATAAAATGTTTTTTTAAAAGTTCATTAACATCTGAATTTTCGAAGTTTCCCTCAATAGTTTTAAACATTATAAAATTTTTGTTAAATGACCCATTTTTCTTTTATCTTTTATTTCTTTTTTTTGATAATCGAAAAAAAATTCATTATCATTTAAATTTATATTTTGTCTATATGGGGTAATTTGATTACCTATAAGATTTATCATTTCTGCATTATGTAATTTCTTTAAGGGGATTTGCTCTAAAGAACAAACTGCTCTTATGTGATTTTCAAACTGGCTAATATTAAAAGCATTAATAGTTAAATGGCCAGAATTATGAACTCTGGGTGCAATTTCATTCACATATAGATTATCATTTCTATCAATAAAAAATTCTACACAAAGTGTACCAATGTATTTTAATTCCTCAGAAATTTGTTTACTCCACTCTCTAGATTGATCAATAAGTTTATTGCTAATATCAGCAGGGATTTTAGATTTTTTTAAAATTTGGTTTTCATGAATATTTTCGATTGCTTCATAAATTTCGTATCTGTTATTACCAAATCTTGTAATTATAACCGAGATTTCTTTTTTTAATTTAACTATTTTTTCAAGAATATATTCTTTTGAAAAATCTATATTTAATCTATTTAACTCATTTGGTGATTTAATAGGATACTGACCTTTTCCATCGTAACCCATAGTTGCTGTTTTTAAAATTCCTGGTAGAAAATCACCAAGGGTCTCTAAATCTGATTTTTTTTCTATACTAACATATCTTGTAGTTCTAATATTTAATTTATTTACAAAATCTTTTTCAGCTAAACGATGTTGTATTAATCTATTTATCGATGGCTTTGGATTTACTGTTTTGAATTTATTTATTTCATTTAAAGTTTTATAAGGAATATTTTCAAATTCATAAGTAACTATACTTACCTTTTTTACAAAATCATTAATTTTATTTTTATCTTTGTAATCACCAAATATGAATTCATCACAAAAATTTTGTGCTGGCGCATCTTGATCATCTGAGTAAATCAAAGTTTTGATATTTAATTTTTTTGCCGCAACCGACAACATACTACCTAATTGACCACCACCAAGAATTCCTAATCTAATTTCAGACATTGAATTATTTTGGATTTTTTTTAACTGATTTTGTTTGAGAAAATCTCCAACTTCTAAGTTTAGATTTAACGCTGGGATTACTATTAGAAATAATTGAGGCAGCAAGTATAGCTGCATTAATTGCCCCATCTTCTCCTATCGCTAAAGTCCCTACAGGAATTCCTTTTGGCATTTGAGCAATAGATAACAAGCTGTCTAAGCCTTTGAGTTTTTTACTCTCAATTGGAACACCTAATACAGGTATTTGAGTAAGTGCTGCTATCATTCCAGGCAAATGTGCTGAGCCTCCTGCACCTGCAATAATTACACCAATATTATTTTTTTCTGCATCTGATGCGTACTTATACATTCTCATTGGAGTTCTGTGTGCAGAAATAATCTTTGTTTCCATGGGAACCTTAAGTTTTTTTAAAATTTGTTTTGCTAATTTCATTGTTTTAAAGTCAGATTGACTGCCCATCACTATTGAAACTTTCAGATTTTTTTTATTCATGAATATATTTATTGAAACTTTATTTCAAAAAATTGTTGAAATTTCAATAAATTAATAGAATTTCAAATACATATTGATATGGTTTAATAAAATTTAACTCATGAAATATAAAATTGATAATTTACAGTATTGTAATTGGACAAGAGAAGTTTTTGAAATTAATAGACAAGCTGAGCTAGATGCTGTTCATGTAACAATTGTATATCATGAGGATTATAATGAATTTTTAAAAGAAATTAAAAAGTGGCAAAAACTTTTTGAGAAAAATTCAGATTTAATTTTTCAAGGTACAAATTTTAAAGATATTGAAAAAGCTAAATTAGAAAAAAAAACTGCAATTTTTTTTGGATTCCAAAACTGCTCACCAATTGAAGATGACATATCTTTAGTAGAAAAAGTACATAAACTCGGATGTCGGTTTATGCAATTAACTTATAATAACCAATCTCTTCTAGCGACTGGCTGTTATGAAAAAATTGATAGTGGAGTAACTAATTTTGGACGTGAAGTCATTAAAGAAATGAACAGGGTTGGAATAGTTATAGATATGTCCCATTCTGCTGAAAAAAGTACATTAGACGCAATTGAAATAAGTGAGAAACCAATTGCAATCACACATGCTAACCCAAGCTTTTGGCATGCTGCTAAAAGAAACAAATCTACCGAGCTATTAAAAGTTTTAAGTGATAGTGGAGGAATTTTGGGTTTTTCTTTATATCCTCACCATTTAAAGAATAATACTAATTGTACTTTAGATAGCTTTTGTGAAATGATTGCTAGAACGTCAGATATAATGAATATCAAAAATATTGGTATTGGATCTGACTTATGTTTGAATCAGCCTGATGAAATTGTAGAATGGATGAGGAACGGTACCTGGTCTAAAAATAAAAATTATGGAGAAGGCTCAAAGAACAAACCTGGTTTCCCTAAACAACCAGGTTGGTTTGAGGATGCCAGAGGTTTTTTTAACATAGAGAAGGGATTAAGAAAAGTTGGATTTTCTGAGGAAGAAACTAATGGGATATTAGGTAACAATTGGTATAATTTTTATAGAAATATTTAGAGTATGAAAGTCGAATTAAGAGATCCAAACATAATAATGAAATTGTCTAGACTAGGGTCTTTTCATCAATCTAAATTATCATTTCTAAGAAGTTTTTTAGATGAATTCAAAGACTGGGAATACAACAGGGATTTATTCAACTTAGATCCTGGCGGATATGGAGTAGCGATATATTCCTTCAAAAAAAATAAAAGGGTTTACTCCTTAGTTTGTTTTGCTAACAAGATAGATGATAATGATAGATCAGATAGAGTTATTGCAACAAAATGGGATGCTGCCTTTACTTTGCATGATGGGGTTCCCTCAAAAAAAGATATTGAAAGATTGAAGAATGAAGTTCCAAGACAAGAGGTTGGTAGACTTTCATATAAAGAACTAACCTTATCTAGAGCAAATAAATCGGTTAGAGTTTTTAATCATGTAGTTGAAAAGTTAAGCGAAGGTAATCAGCCAGATTTAAATTTATTAGAAAAAGTTGGATACTTATATAGAACTACCGCCGTTTATGGTTCTGGAAAGTTTGGTTTAGCAGATCGATTTAGAATTAAAAATAGGGCAGAAATTAATGGACCATTTAGATTAGAGATGATGTTAGTCTATTTAGTAAGGCAATTCACTTTTGATCAGGTTAATCATGTAGCAAAGCATAAAAATCCAAAGAAGGCTGTTAATTTAGACTCAAAAATTTGTAGAAACCTTGGCATTGGAAATTCAACTGGACTAGGAATGGCACCTTTTATTGTAAATCATCCTACTTTGTTAAATAATTGGATTTTATCAAGGGAAATCGCATTAAAAGAAATTAGAGAAATTAAAAATGTAAATTTAAAAGATGCAGATTTATTCAAAAAATGTGTCAAAGGTTCCTTAAAAAATATTACAAGTTGGAATTCTGAAAGTGAATTTCAAATTAAAAAAATAAATTCACTACTTTTTAATGTAAAAAAATTTTTAGAATTTATTGAAAATCAATTAGATTTTAAAACTCCATATCCTTTCAATCAAATATATTTATGGTTAGAGAAAGAGACTTGTGAGGAAACTATTGAGTATATCGTGTCTATGATGATGGAACCTTTTGATAAAATTGTAAGGCCATTAATAAAAAAAATGAGCTCAGATGAGGAAAAGTATTTTAGAATTCCCACAGAACGAACAGTTTTAGATCTTAAAAATATTTTAAAGCAAAGGTATCCTGATATTCTTAAGATTGATTTCAAAGATAAATCAAATTTAAGAAATTTTTGGTTTATTTCTAAAAATAAAGAAGAGCCTAGGTATGCAGATCGTTTTGAGGAAGGAGGTGCAGAATTAGAACAACCTCTCGCAATTGCTCGAGATATTAAAAAACTAAATGATCAATTAATTTCATGTAAAGATAATCTAACTATTGATAGATTTTTAATAAATAATGCTGATTTAAGACATATTGTAAGACGAGCGTTTATCGTTGAAAAATTTCCATATGCTGAAATTCAAGATAATACAATTAATGAAAACGTTGTCCCAATCGATATGCTACGATTAAAGTTATCTTTTTTTGGTGCACTAAAATTTGATCCTAGATCAGATAAGTGGTTAAGAATTTGCATGTTTCAAGGAGCACCACTTCCGCATGAATTAAGAGATTATAATCAGCATTGGGTCTATCGTTGATTAAATTTTATGAAATCTTTGAGTGAAATTGAAACAACCTCTAAACGTGCAAGTAGAGCATTAGGTTATTCTTGGGGAATAAGCGAAGAAATTGGAAAAAGTGTAAGATTACTAGAAATGTTTAACTTTGAGGGAATTAAAAATTTAAATAGATATTTGAAAGAAAAAAAAGACAAAAAGTTTGAGAATCTTAATCTAATTAATGAAAATAATGAATGTTCTGAATTTTCTTATTGCCCAATTATTTTAGGTGTAAGTTTTTTAGATCAAATTGAAAAAATTGAAAAAATAAAAACTATTAATTTTTCCAAAATTGCATACCCATTACTATTTTTACCATTTCTTAGTAGAAGCTCAGAGGTTATAGGTAAAAAAATTTTTTTTAAGTTTGAAAAAAATGAATTTCTATTAAATATAAATGTTAATATTTCCACAAACTTATTAAATAAAAATTGTCCAAATATTGCAAATAATGTAGAGGTAAAAATTTTAGAAAATAATGACAACTTTACTGAGCAAGATTGGAAAAGTTTATATCAATTATCAGAAAAAACTTTTGTTGAAGAAAAAGAAAGTTTAAAAAAAGGTGCTGCAGGGGCGGGCTTAACTGATAATGATTGAAGATGATAATATAAAAGATCAGCATAACACCAACGCTGATGAATTAAATGATATTTGTGATGAATGTAAAAAAACTGATGAAAGTGTTACCCAAAATTTAATTTTGACTGGATTTAAAATTTGTAAATCATGTATGGTTTCGAAAACAATCTTTCCAATTTAGATACTATTTATTGGTAAAGCATTCATTCTACTCATAACAAAAGATATTGATAAAAAAGCAATAATTAAAAATGATAAAAATATTATGCCAAACGCTTTAAAATTAGATTTTAAATTTAAAATTTGTTTTGTTGAAATAATTAAACTTGCAAAAATCCAGAATTGAGTAAGAAAAATGATTGGTATCATTAATTCGGGGGTTAATGCAAAAAATCTAAGTAAACCTGGCGAATGAGCAAAACCAACTGCTACCAGAACTTTTTTAAAAGGTACTTTTGTTTGTTTATCTGGAAATAATTTTACACCGATCACATAAATAAAAATTGCCCAAATGAACCATGTTAAAATTGCAGTAAGACCAGACATTCCTATAGCTGTTTTTACAACAGTATTTGCAGCCACAGCTCCAGCTACACCATCTAATATCATTATTAAACCCGCAAAATATATCGCAGCTTCACCAAAATTTTTATTATCACTATAAAGTGTTTTATCTAATTTTATAGATTTAAAAATTATATTTAAAAATTCAGCAAACATTTATTTTTTTTTATTTTTTTGTTCTTTGTAAGATACAATTAACGGAAATAGTAATAATGCAATAGCAATGATAATGCAAACTACAATAATGAAACTCTTTGTCATTTATGATTTTAAGGGGAGCGCAAACTCCCCTAAAAAAATAATTAACCTGATACCACTTCTCTTGTGTTAGCGTTATAAGATTCCTTAAATGGAATATCTACTATAACGGCATCAACAGGTGTTCCTGGTTTATTTGAATATTTCTCTGGTAAATGAACTTTAAATTTAGTTCCAACTTTACCTTTAGGAAAGCCATTGGCATTTAAAGTTCCATCAAATGGAACATATCCCATAGCAATATTAGTTTTCTTTTCAGGATGCCACCACGGTGATGTTACAAAACCAACTGGATCACCACCATCTGCATTAGATATCAACCAAAAATCTGGTGCATAATCATCAATTGGTTTTCCTCCTAACTCAAGACCAACCAACTGTAACTTATATGGTTTTTTTCCAGCTTTGATCTCAGCACCCATTTTTTCAAGAGCTTTTTTTCCTACGTAATCAGAAGTTTTTTTCCATTCTCCTTTTCCTGATAAAGAAACTTGATAACCTAAATTACACTGGAAAGGGTTATGTTGTTGATCCATATCTTGACCCCAAGAAAGAATCCCAGCTTGAATTCTTCTGTGGTGAGCAGGGGCAATAACCATTAGCTGGTGTTTTTTTCCAGCTTCAAGAACAGCATTCCACATCTCATCGGCATATAAAGTTGCATTCCTTAAATATATTTCATATCCAGCTTCACCTGAAAAACCTGATTGAGAGATAACACAACTTCTTCCGGCAACCTTAACTTCAGCTAAACCATAGAAAGGCATATTTTCTAAATCAACCTGATCACCTAACAAATCTTTCATAAGAGCTTTTGATTTAGGCCCTTGAATTTGAACAGGACATGCATCTATTTCTTCGATAGTGCAATTAAATTTACCGTCTGCATTAACACCTTGTAAATACATTCCAATGTCCGAGTCTGATAAAGAAAACCAAAATTCATCTTTTGCAATTCTTAAAAGTATTGGATCATTTAAAACTCCTCCGTAAGCGTTACATAAAATTACATATCTTGCTCGCATCGGAGAGATTTTTGTTGCATCTCGAGTTATCACGTAATCAACAAATTTTTCTGCATCAGGACCCTTTACTTGGATCTGTCTTTCAACAGCAACATTCCACATAGTTACATGATTTACAATTGCATCATACTCAACCATTGCACCACCATCTTCAGGTTTCACATATCCCCTAGGATGATAAATTCGATTATAAACAGTTGCTCTCCAACAACCTGCTTGCATTGATAAATGCCAATATGGTGATTTTCTTACTCTTGTTGAAATTAACATTTCAACTTTTGTAGGCCCACTTTGTCTTAAATTGTATGGTACTTTTCGATCTGACTGATCAACAGAAGTAACATGCTTTAGTTTAGTATAGTCAAATTCTTTAGACATAACCATTCTCCTTCAACCACTTGTTTGTTTCCTTCAAGCCGCCGAATGTATAAATGTGGAAGAAATCAGTATGCGATTTAACTTTCCCAATTAAATCATTAGGGTCTTTAGGTTTTAATAAATCTAACGCCTTACTAAAATTAGATTTAAGAAAATTTAGAGAATTTTTTGCACCAACGATATTAGCAAATTTTATTAAGCTAGATATTTTTAGAGGCCCAGTAATTCCCACATGCACTGGTACACTTTGTTTAGAAACAAAATCTATAATAGGCTGGGGATCTAATAACCATTGGGTTACGATGTAATCAGCATAAGGCTTTTTATCTATCATAGCTTTTTCTAAATCTGAGTCGGATATATCAGGACTCCCCTCTGGGTGTCCAGCAATTCCTATTGTCATCTTCTCAAAATAACCAGTCTCTAAAAGTTGAAACGAGCTATCAAATTTTCCCATTGGTTCTCTCCCGCCACCAATTACTAAAACTTGTTTAACCCCACCATCTTTACACCTAGAAACATAATCTTTTAGTTGTTTTTCATCCAGCATTGACCTTGCAGGAAAATGAGGAACAGGATTAAAACCTTTTTTAACTAACTCAACTGCCTGTTGAGCTGTTTCTCTATAGTCACCCCCTGGAAGCATTGTGATATAAACATCTTTTACTTGAGGTACTGTATCAAGATCTGTCTGAGGGCCTATTTCAAGAGAAAATTTCATTTTAAGATCTTTATCTTTTTTGAAAAAGGTGTCAATTTAATATCAAATGAAAATAATTTTAATAATGGGACTACCGGGATCAGGAAAAACTACGTTAGCAAACGAACTTGGTCCGATGTTAAATGCTAAAAGATTAAATGCTGATGAAGTAAGAAAAGAAGCCAATGATTGGGATTTTTCCGAGGAAGGAAGAAAAAGACAAGCAAAAAGAATGGCTGACTTTGCAGTAAAACTGAAAAACGATGGAAATTATGTTGTAGCAGATTTTATTTGTCCTACTCCTGAGGCAAGAAGTTTATTTCCAGCAGATTTTATTATTTGGGTGGATACAATTAAGGAAGGTAGGTTTGATGATACAAATAAAATGTTTGTAAAACCTGATAAGTATGACTTTCATGTAACAACTCAAGATGCTAAAAATTGGGCTTCAAAGATATATGAGAAATTAAAATAATGACTTACAAGTGGGATAATAAAAAACCAACTGCTCAAATGCTTGGAAGATGGCAACCATTTCATGATGGTCACTATACTTTATTTAAAGAAATAATTAAGAAAACTGGACAAGTTTGTATACAAATCAGAGACGTACAAGGTGTGGATGATAATCCATTTGACTTTGAAACAGTAAAAAAAAATATTGAAGATAAACTTAATCCAGAATTCGAGGGACGTTTTAAAATTATGTTAGTTCCCAATATTACAAACATTTGTTATGGAAGAGGTGTTGGTTACAAAATAGAAGAAATTGTTTTACCTGAGGAAATACAAAAAATTTCAGCCACTAAGATAAGAGCAAAGATGAGAGAAGAGGGTAAACTTAAATAGTTTTTAATGAATATCAAAATCATCAATCAGAATAAAGATATAGCAAGAGTTATTATTAATGAGCCAAAAACATACAACTCTTTATCTTACAAAAATTTGAAAGATTTAATTAATGTTTTAAAAAAATTAGACAAAGATAAAAAGGTTAAAGTTATTATTCTTGAGGGTGCTGGAAAGGGTTTTAGTGCAGGTCATAATTTAAAAGAAGTTAAAGACTTAAAGAAAAAAGAAAGATATAAAAAATTATTTAATCTTTGTTCAAAGCTAATGCTTCAAATAGTTGAGGGTAAAAAACCAGTTATTGCAAAAGTTCATGGTGCAGCTTATGCAGCAGGATGTCAATTAGTTGCTAGTTGTGATTTAGCTTACAGCACAAAAGATGCACTTTTTGCAACACCAGGAGTAAATATTGGATTATTTTGTAGTACTCCTATGGTTGCAGTTAGTAGAAAGATTAATAGAAAACCTATGATGAAGATGCTTCTTACTGGTGAACCAATTAAAGCAAATTATGCAAAGGAAATTGGTTTAATTAACGATTATTTTTCAAAATCAAAATTAAATAGTGAGACGATGAAAATTGCAAAAAAAATTGCATCAAAATCAAATTTAACAATCAAAATTGGAAAACAAGCTTTTTATAAGCAGTTAGAAATGCCTCTCAGAAAAGCTTACTCATATACCAGTCAAATGATGACATACAATATGATGGCTATGGATGCAAAAGAAGGTATTTCAGCTTTTTTAGAAAAAAGAAAACCAAAGTGGAGAAATAAGTGAAAGTAAAAAATATTCTAACAATTATCTTAATAATCATTGGTATATATTTTATTTTTACCTTTAGAGACCATAATTTTAAAAGATCTATCGATGCTTGTATTGCAGGTAGTCAAAAGTTGGATCAACCAATGACTATTGAAGAAGCTAAGAAGTTTTGTGAAGAAAAGATAATAAGTAAAAAGTAAATAGAGTGGAAAATATAAAAGAAATTTTAAAAAAATATAAAAATATTGCTCTAGTAGGTGCAAGTAAAGATTTAACAAAAACATCATCTATTGTTATGAAATATTTACAAGACAATGGTTTTAAAGTTTACCCCGTAAATCCGTCCATGAAAGGAGAAAAAATATTAGGAGAAAAAGTTTTTGGAAATATTTCAGAGATTGATAATCCAGTAGAAATAGTAGATGTGTTTAGGCCATCGAATGAAGTTATTACAATTGCAGAAGAAACTGTCAAAATAAATGCAAAAGTATTATGGTTACAATTAGACATTAGTAACGAGGAAGCAAAAAAAATTGTTGAGACAAATGACATCATTTACATTGACAATAAATGTACGAAGATAGAGTACGAAAAATACTTTAATTAAATTTTAATAGAAGATGTTAAAAAAATTCGAGATAATATTTAAAGTCTTTATTATTCTGCTCTTTTCAATTTCAATAACTAAAGCTGAATTACTGAAACCTAATAGTGATATAAAACCTTCCAAAGTTGTCAAGATTCAATTAAGTGGTCTTCAAAAAAACGACTTAAATTATAAAGATAGTGGGATTGAGCAAACCTGGAATTTTGCGCATCCCAGTAACAAAAAAAATACTGGCCCTCTACCAAATTTCAAAATGATGATTAAAGGCAACTCATATCAAATGCTTTTAAATCACTTAAGCCATACAATTACACAGGTTGGAGGTGGTGACAAATGGGCACAATTTGAGGTGATAATTTTAGATAAAGATAAGATTTATCATAAGTTCAACTGGCAAGTGGAAAAATATACTGCTGAAGGACCCCTTAAGGATTGTTGGTTGACCACAATGGTTTCTAGCCCGATAGCACTAGGAAGTTCAATTTGATTATCCATAATACAATTTTGTTTCGTTATGAATAAAAATTTAGTAGGAATCGTTTAATGAAATCTAAAGCAAAAGTCGTTGTAGTCGGTGGAGGTGTTGTTGGAGTAAGCGCTCTTTATCATTTAGCAAAAAAAGGCTGGTCAGATGTTGTTTTAGTTGAAAGAAAAGAATTGACCTCAGGCTCAACTTGGCATGCAGCAGGTTTGCTACCTCTTTTTAATATGAGCTATTCTGTTGGTCAACTTCACAAGTATGCAGTAAATCTTTATAAAAAGTTAGAGGAAGAAACTGGTAAGAATGTTGGTTTCAGTGTTGTTTCAAATATCCGTTTAGCTAGTACCAAAGATAGAATGGATGAGTATCATCAATATGCTGGTGTAGCTAAAACAATTGGTGTTGACGTAAAATTTTTGACACCTCAACAAGTTAAAGAAATTTGGCCGCTTTGTCATACTGATGATTTAGTTGGAGCAATTCAACACCCAGAAGATGGATACATCCAACCTGCAGACTTAACACAGGCACTTGCCACAGGTGCTAGGAACAGAGGAGCTGAGATTTATAGAAACACAACAGTGTTATCAATGAGACAAACTAAAGAAGGATGGATTGTTGAAACAGACAAAGGATCAATTGAATGTGAACATGTCATTTCATGCTCAGGAAATTTTGCAAGACAAACTGGTGAAATGGTTGGATTAGATATTCCAGTTATTCCTGTGGAACATCAATATATTGTAACTGAACCGCATCCAGAAATACAAAAAAGAAAAAAAGAGGGTCTACCAGAGATGGGTGTATTAAGAGATAGCGATAGTAGATGGTATATGAGGGAGGAGGCTGGTGGATTAATATTAGGTCCATATGAAGATGGTGCACCAGCGTGTTATGTAGAAGGTCCCTCAAAAGATTCTGAATATGAATTGTTTCAAGAAGATTTAGATAGACTTGCTCCACACATTGAGGGAGCAATACATAGAGTTCCGGCATTTGGAGAAGTTGGAGTGAAAAAAGTTTATAATGGTGCAATATGTTACACACCAGATGGTAATCCAATTGTTGGTCCAGCCTGGGGACTTAAAAATTTTTGGATTAATGAGGGACATAGTTTTGGAATAACTGCAGCTGGTGGAGCAGGTTGGCAATTAGCAGAATGGATCGTTGATGGTGAACCAACGATTGATATGCTTGGTGTTGAACCAAGACGTTACGGAAATTATGCAACAAAGTCTTATCTTAAAGCAAAAAATGAGGAAGCATACAGTCATGTATTTATTGTTCATTATCCTGATGAAGAGAGACCAGCTGCAAGACCTTTAAGAACATCTCCTTGTTATGAAAGAATGAAAAATCTTGGTGCTGTATTTGGACAAAAATTTGGATGGGAAAGACCAAACTTTTTTGCAACAGATGGCATGGAACAAAAAGATCATTGGTCATTTAGAAGATCAAAATGGTTTGATGCAATTAAGAAAGAATGTGAAAACGTTAAAAAGAATGTTGGACTTTTAGATATGACAGCCTTTGCAAAATGTAGAATAAAAGGTCCAAAGGCTGAAGAATTTTTAGACTACTTAGTTGCTAACAAACTTCCAAAAAAAATTGGGAGAATTAATTTGTGTCATGCGCTAAATACTAAAGGTGGTGTTCACTCTGAGTTTACAATTATGAAAGAGGCTGAAAATAGTTATTATTTGGTTTCAGCTGGAGCGAATTTAAGATTAGACCATGATTGGATACAAAAATGGATGCCAACAGATGGTTCAGTTATATTCGAGGATTTAACAAATAGTACAGGTGTGCTCGTTGTAGCTGGCCCAAAAGCAAGAGAGCTTATGCAGAAAGTTTCGACCGACGATTTTTCAAACGAAAACTTTAAATGGTTAACAGCAAAAAATGTTAATGTTGGATACGCTCCTGTTAATGCTATGAGAGTAAATTTTGTTGGTGAACTTGGTTGGGAATTACACCATCCAATTGAATATCAAAACCATATTTTTGATAAATTAATGGAAGCAGGTAAAGATCTCGGTCTAAAACCTTTTGGTATCAGAGCTATGAACAGTTTAAGAGTTGAAAAATCTTATAAACTTGTAGGAACTGAACTATCAATTGAGTATTCACCTTATGAGTCTGGTCTAGATAGATTTATACATCCAAACAAAGGTAATTTCATAGGACTTGATGCATTAAACAAATGGAGAGAAAAGGGTTTTGATAATAAATTAGTAACACTAGAGGTTCATGACACAACAGACTCAGATGTTTTAGGTAATAATCCAATTTATAAAGATGACAAAGTCGTTGGGCGAGCAACAGGAGGGGAATATGGATTTAGATTAGATAAATCTATTGCCTTAGCTATGGTGAAACCTGATTTAGCAAATATCGGAGAAAAACTTAAAGTTGATATTCTTGGAAAAATGTATGAGGCTACAATAGTAGAAGAGAGTCCATACGATGCTGAAAATAAACTATTGAGAGCCTAATGAAAATTTTAGTCGCAGTAAAAAGAGTAATTGATTACAATGTTCAAGTCAGAGTTAAAGAGGATAACACTGGTGTAGTAACTGAAAATGTTAAGATGTCTACCAATCCACCAGATGATAATGCGATTGAGGAGGCAGTAAAAATTAAAGAGTCAGGAAAAGCGACTGAAGTAGTTGCAGTAAGTGTTGGAGAAGAGAAAGCTCAAGAAACCGTTCGTAAAGCATTAGCGGTTGGAGCTGATAGAGGCATCCTTATTAAAGCTGATGGAATTTTAGAACCTTTAGCCGTTTCCAAATTATTACAAAAAATTGTTGAAAAAGAAAAACCAGATTTAGTTTTTATGGGAAAACAAGCAATTGATGATGATTGTAATCAAACAGGTCAAATGTTAAGTGCTTTACTAAATTGGCCTCAAGCAACATTTGCTTCAAAGATAGAGATTAAAGATAAAAAACTTGAAGTTACGAGAGAGATTGACGAAGGATTAGAGACAATAGAGATTAATATTCCTGCTATTGTAACTTGTGATTTAAGACTTAATGAACCAAGATATGCGTCTTTGCCCAACATAATGAAGGCTAAAAAGAAACCTATTGAGCAAATAAATGCGTCAGATTTAGGAGTAGATACATCACCAAGAATCGAGCAAATTAAGGTTGAAGAGCCACCAAAAAGAAAAGCTGGTATAAAAGTAAAAAGTGTGGCTGAGCTAGTGCAAAAATTAAAAAATGAGGCTAAAGTAATATAATGTCAGGTTTATTAGTTGCAGAACACAACAATAAAGAACTTAAACCTTTTACACTTAATGCTGTAACTGCAGCCTCTCAAATGGATACAGATCTTCATGCTGTAATTATTGGTAATAACTGTGGAGATGCAGCAAAAAAATTATCGGAGTTACCATTAGTCAAAAAGGTAATTCAAGTAGAAGCAGCTCATTACGAAAACTTTGTGGCAGAAAATTTTGCACCAGTAATAGTGAAATTAGCAGAAAACTATTCACATGTTGTTTGTTCAGCTAATACATTTGGTAAAAATTTGATGCCAAGGATTGCGGCCTCTTTAGACACTTCTCAAGTCAGTGATATTATTAAGGTAATTTCTGCAGATACATTTTTAAGACCAATCTATGCTGGAAATGCATTTGCAACTGTTAAAAGCAAAGATCCAAAAAAATGTATAACTATTAGACCAACTTCTTTTGATCCATGTGAGAGTTCAGGTGGATCTGCACCAATTGAAAAAGCTGAACCAAGTGCAGAGTTTAATAATACAAAATTTGTAAAAAGAGAGGAAATTAAGTCAGATAGACCAGAACTTGGAACTGCAAGAGTGGTTGTTTCTGGTGGAAGAGGAATGCAGAGTGGAGACAATTTTAAATTGATCACTTCTGTTGCTGATAAATTAAATGCTGCTATTGGAGCATCAAGAGCAGCTGTGGATGCTGGATATATAAGCAACGATCATCAAGTGGGTCAAACTGGAAAAGTTGTGGTTCCAGATTTATATATTGCCATTGGTATTTCTGGTGCTATTCAGCATTTAGCTGGAATGAAAGAAAGCAAGGTGATTGTCGCAATCAATAAGGATGGTGAAGCTCCAATTTTTAGTGTTGCAGACTATGGTCTAGAAGCTGATCTTTTTGAAGCAGTACCTCAATTTATTGAGGAACTGAACAAATTAAACACTATACAAAAATAATATAATCTGTAAAAAATTGTTATGTCCAGAGAGTCAATGGAATACGATGTTGTAATTGTTGGTGGAGGACCATCAGGATTAACAACTGCTATTAAATTAAAACAATTAAATTCAAATTTAAATATTTGTGTTTTAGAGAAAGCATCTGAGATCGGTGCCCATATATTAAGTGGAAATGTTTTTGAAACTAGAGCACTAGACGAATTAATTCCAAATTGGAAAGATTTAAATCCACCTATAAAAACAAAAGTCACTAAGGAAAAATTTTTATTTTTAGGAAAAACAAAATCTTTAAGTTGGCCCACTTGGTTGCTACCTGCTGTTCAAAAAAATCATAAAAATTATATTATAAGTCTTGCAAATTTATGTAGATGGCTTGCTGAGCAAGCAGAAACACTTGGTGTAGAAATATTTCCAGGGTTTCCTGCAAGTGAGATTTTATTTAATGACGATGGCTCCGTTAAAGGTGTAGCCACTCAGGACATGGGTATAGACAAACAAGGAAATAAAAAAGATAGTTTTGAACCAGGTATTGAACTTTTAGGCAAGGTTACAGTTTTTGCTGAAGGTTGTCGTGGTCATTTAGGAAAACAATTAATTAAAAAATTTAATCTTAATAAAGAGAAAGATCCCCAACAATATGGAATTGGATTTAAAGAAATTTGGGAAATAGATGAAAAAAATCATGAAGAAGGATTAGTGATGCATACAGCTGGATGGCCTTTAGATAATAACACTTATGGTGGAAGTTTCATTTATCATGCAGAAAACAAACAAGTGTTTTTAGGATATGTAATAGGTTTAGATTATCAAAATCCTCATCTTTCTCCTTTTGATGAGTTTCAAAGATTCAAAACACATCCATCAATAAAAAAAATTATAGAAGGTGGAAAAAGAATCTCTTATGGCGCTAGAGCTTTAATTGAAGGGGGGATTCAAAGTTTACCAAAAATGTTTATGCCAGGTGCATTACTTATTGGATGTGACGCGGGAACTTTAAACATGCCAAAAATAAAAGGATCTCACACTGCTATGAAAAGTGGAATTTTAGCTGCAGAGGCTATCAATGAACATATTCAATCTAAAAAAGATTTATCATTATATGAGGAATTATTTAAAAAAAGCTGGTTATATAAAGAACTGTATCAAGCAAGAAATGTAAAACCTAGTTTTAGTTGGGGTTTAATTTTAGGTATAATTTTTACAGGAATTGATCAAATTTTATTTAGAGGAAAACTTCCATTTACATTAAGACATAAGCATTCCGATCATGAAACCTTAAAACCTGCAGATAAAATGCCAAAAATTGATTATCCTAAACCTGACAATGTGATTACTTTTGATAAAACAAGTTCAGTTTATTTGACTGGGACTAATCATGAGGATAATCAGCCAGTGCACTTACAGCTAAAAGATAAAGATTTACCTATAAAATATACTCTGGAGAAATATGACGAACCAGCACAAAGATATTGTCCAGCGGGAGTTTATGAGGTTCAAAAAGAAAATGATATTAACAAATTTGTTATTAACGCTCAGAACTGTATTCATTGTAAAACTTGCGATATTAAAGAACCTTCTCAAAATATAGTTTGGGTCACTCCGGAGGGAGGTGGTGGACCAAAGTATGGAAATATGTAATTAGCTATCTTAGAAAATTAGCAAAAATTATTACTATTCCAATAATACCTAGCCAAATAATAAGATTTTTCAAAAAAACTTTTTTATTTTTATTTGCATAATAAAAACCTGGGAAGACCAGTACAATTACTAATAAAAGATATATAACTGATAGAATATTTTCACCCATAATCCAAATTTATCTTATGAAAGATCTATTGCAAATTTTTTAAGTGTTTCGATTGGTAAAACTTTCAATGTATTTTCATGAGTTCGTTTCAAGAAAATTGGACAGCCTTTTCCAGCCTCTACTGCTCTTGCATACCAAGTTGCACAAACACACCAGCCGTCTCCATCTTTTAAGCCTGGAAACCCAAACTCAGGGTGAGGTGTGATTAAATCATTTCCAGCCTCTTTACACCATTCCAAAAATTCTGTCGTAACTTTTGCACAAACAGTATGTAACCCATGATCATTTTCATCAGTATTACAACAACCATCTCTATACCAACCAGTTAAAGGATCAAGAGAACATTCCTCTAATTTTTCTCCAAGAACATTTTTTTGAATTTTATCCATTGAAAACATCAAATGTTTTTTTATCGATATCTAAGTTAAATGAAAAAGATCTTCTTTCTCCTTCTCTTTTAAAAGGGTATGCAGTATGCATCAGGTAATTTGGAAATATAATCATATCCCCAACTTTTGGATTATGGTTATATAAACTATTATTTAAGAAAGATTTTGATCCATGTATAAAATCTATTGTTCCATTCGTTTTAAGTCTTTTTGTGCCTTTTGTAATATTTTTAGGAATTTTTAAATAGCCAACACCTGAGATATGACCGCCATGAAAATGAACTGGGTTATACTCATTTTTATATTGTCTGACTATCCAAAAACTTTTTAAATTTATTTTTTTTAAATTCTTATTAGTGCTTTTTTTTATATATTTTTTTACATTTATCTTTATGAATTTAAGAAGATATTTTTTAACAAATGAGTTTGACAATCTTATTTCTTGTTTAACTTGACCTACAAGCTTTTTTGAGTAGTCACTTTTTTTTAATCTTGATCTGTTATTAACAATTAAATCAACTTCTTTATTAATTAAATTTATAATTTTTAAAGGAATTTTAGTTACAGCAATTTTGGGGCCAAAAGGTTTTAAGACTTTCATAATAATATTAAATTTTAGTTGGATTAGGCTGACCTTTATAAACTTTTTCTGGGTCAAATTTTTTTTCTTTTTCAGTAAATTTCATCTTAATTTCTCTAGCATTTTCAATAGGCCCAAGAGGTATAGATCTATAGAAACAAGATCTATAACCGACGTGACAACTAGCTCCGTCTCCAATATCAACAGTAAGCAAAACCGAGTCTTGGTCATCATCAATTTTGATTTCAGTCACTTTCTGAATAAAACCACTTGTTTTGCCTTTGTGCCAAATAGCCTTTCTTGATCTGCTATAGTAGTGAGCTTCTTTTGTTTCAATTGTTTTTTTTAATGCTTCAACATTCATATAACCATGCATTAAAATTTCTTTTGTTTGAGAGCACATTGTGATGACAGGTATTAAACCTTCATTATCAAATTTTGGTGATAGAAGATTTCCTTCTTCAATTTCAACCACATTTTCTCTTTTTTTGAACATATTCGGTGATTATGTAGCACATATAGAGATATATTAAATATTTTAAAAATGCACATTTATATGTATAAACCCCTCCATGAAGTTAGTTAAAGACATTGATAATAATCAAAATTCAAAGAAGATTTCTGACAAAGAAGCAGAAGAAGCTTTTAAAACTATTTTGTCGTGGATGGGTGAAGATCCTAATAGAGAAGGATTATTAGAAACTCCAAAAAGAGTTGTTAAAGCATTTAAGGAGTATTTCAAAGGTTATAAGGAAGATCCTATTCAAGTTTTAGATAAAACTTTTGGCGATGTAGATGGGTATGACGATATGGTTATTCAAAAAAATATTTCTGTTCAAAGTCATTGCGAACATCATATGGCACCAATAATTGGTAAAGCTCATGTTGCATACATACCTAATGAGAGAGTTGTTGGATTAAGTAAATTAGCAAGAGTAGTAGAGGTTTTTTCTAAAAGATTACAAACTCAAGAAAGATTAACTATGCAGATTGCGAATACACTAATGCAATCTCTAGATGCCAAAGGGGTAGCAGTCACAATAGACTCAACTCATCAATGTATGACTATGAGAGGAATTAAAAAGGAACAAGCTACAACGGTCACAAATTATTATTTAGGTCAATTCAAAGAAGATTTAAGTTATCAAAATAGATATTTAAGGTTAATAAGTAATTCAAAAGATTAAAAGTGTCAGACCAATTTAAAGCATTAGTTTTAAATCAAGAGGGTGACAACTTTACAAGAGAAGTAAAATCATTAGACAAAAGTTTTTTAAAACATGGTGATGTAACTATCAAAGTTGATTATTCAGATCTTAATTTTAAAGATGGAATGATTTTAAAAAACGGTGGTAGGTTAGTAAAAGAGTTTCCGCATATCCCAGGGATAGATTTTTCAGGAACTGTTTTGGAAAGTGAAAATTCAAAATTTAAGTCAGGCGATGAAGTAATTTTAACAGGCTTTAGAGTTGGAGAGATTTTTTATGGTGGATATTCCCAAATAGCAAAAGTTAACGGAGATTTCTTAATAAAGAAACCAAGTGATTTATCAAGTAAGCAAGCAATGATTTTAGGGACTGCTGGTTTTACATCTTTAATGGCAGCATTTGCAATAAAAGCTCGAGAGGAAATATTGCTTGGTGCAAAAGTAAATGATGTTTTAGTTACAGGTGCAACGGGTGGAGTCGGAAGTATTGCGGTTATGATATTAAATAAGATGGGATATAATGTTACTGCAGTCTCAGGAAAAGATTCTAAAGCGGATTACTTAAAATCATTAGGTGCTAAAAGTGTTATAAATCGTGCTGAATTTGATAAAGATCCAAAACTTATCGATAAAGGTTTATGGGATGGAGTAGTTGACACCGTCGGTGGTAAAATTTTAGCTAATGCAATTGTTCAAACTAATTCAAATGGGATTATTGCAGTATGTGGTAATGCAAGTACAAATGAATTAAATACTAATGTAATTCCTTTTATGTTACGAGGAATAAAACTTTGGGGAATGGACTCAGCAAATTGCAGCATCAAAAGAAGAGAATTTATTTGGGGAGAGGCTGCAAAATTAATCGATTTTAACTTAATAGAAAAATCTATTCAAATTGTTAGCTTGGAGGAGTTAATTGAAACTTATCCTAAAATATTAAAGGGTGAAATTTCTGGAAGAGTTTTAGTTGATTTAAACAAATAATGGACTGGGATAAACTTAAAATTTTTCATGCAGTTGCAGAAGCAGGAAGTTTTACTAATGCAACTATAAATTTAAATCTTAGTCAATCAGCAATAAGTAGACAAATTCAATCTTTGGAACAAGACTTAAAAGTTCAATTATTTGAAAGACACGCAAGAGGTCTTACGCTCACCGAAAATGGAGAGTATGTATTTAAGACTGCACACGAAGTTATAAGTAAACTCAAAGAAGTGGAAACTTCACTAGGAGATCAAAAAAATAAACCAACAGGAAAATTGACAATTACAACAGTTAGAAGTTTTGGAACTCATTGGTTAACACCTAGAATTGAGGAATTTATGCGGTTAAATCCCGAGGTTGAAATTGAGTTGATTTTTGAGGATAAGGAGTTGGACTTAAGTACAAGACAAGCAGATATTGGTATTTTTATGAGAAGACCTAAACAATTAAATTATATTCAAAAAAAGCTCATAGATCTAAAATATTATATTTATGGATCTAACAAATATTTAGAAAAATATGGTATGCCAAAAACTGTGATTGACTTAAATAAACACAAATTCATATCATTTGGCAAAGGAGCACCTTCACCAGTTTATAATCCAGAGTGGGCATTAAAGTTAGGGATGCATGACGGAAAAAAAAGAAAACCTATAATGAAGGTTAACAGTGTTATGGGACTTTTATTAGCTGTGGAGTCTGGAGTAGGTCTAGCAGCGTTGCCCGAATATTTAGTGAGTAATTCAGCTAATATTATTAAAGTTTTACCTAAATCTGAGGGACCAATCACAGAGGCACACTTCGTTTATCCACAATCTTTAAAAAACACAGCCAGAGTTCAGGCTTTTAGGAACTTTTTATTCAGCAAAATAGGCGACTGGAAGTCTTAGTTAGCCTGCGACATCTTTGCGATTGATAATCATTCTCAATGAGAATAGTTCTCATTCTCAATTAAATCATGCGGAAGAATGGAGAAATAATAAAAAAAATATCAATTTTTGCATTGATAGCATCTTTATTTGCCTCATCAGTTGTGATGGCAAATGAGGTGAATGTTTTTAATGCAAGACATTATAAAGCAGATGGTGAACTTTATTCTAAGTTTACAAATATGACGGGCATTAAAGTCAATTTGATAAACGGAAAATCAGGTGCTTTAGAAAAAAGAATTCTAAGTGAGGGTGCTGATTCTTCTGCTGACTTATATATTACAGCTGATGCTGGAAGATGTGGAGCGATGGATGCAAAAGGTGCACTTCAAAGTGGTTTAACATCAGCAGCAATCAAAGATGCTGTACCAAAAACTTTTAGAACAAATAAATGGGTTGGAATAGCTAAGAGAGCAAGAATAATTTATTATTCGCCGGAGAGAGTTACAGGTGCAGAACTATCTGGAATGACTTATGAAGGTTTAGCTGATCCTAAGTGGAAAGGTAGATTAGTAATTAGAAAATCTAGCAATATTTATAATAAGTCTTTAGTAGCATCATTAATTAAAAATAATGGAAAAAAAGCTACAGCTGAATGGGCTGAAGGAGTTGTTGCAAACATGGCAAGAACACCTACAGGTAATGATAGAGCTCAAATTATGGCAGTTGCAGCAGGAGAAGCCGATATTGCTGTAGCTAATACTTATTATCTAGCACTTATGTTGTCTGGTAAAAAAGGTGCAGAGCAACAAGAAGCAGCTAAGAAAGTTAAAGCTTTCTTCCCTAATCAAAATGATAGAGGAACACACATGAATGTTAGTTGTGCAGCTTTAGTCAAAGGTGCTCCTAATAAAACTAACGCTATCAAGCTTGTAGAGTTTTTACTTACTCCACAATCTCAAGAGCATTTTACTAACAATACTTTTGAGTTTCCAATGATTAACGGTGTTTCACCAAGTCCATTAGTAGTAAATAACTTAGGATTAGATTTCAAACAAGATATGAAAACTAAGTTAGCTTCTTATGGAAAAAATCAGGCTGCTGCAGTAGAAGTAATGACTGCCGCTGGTTGGAAGTGACAATGAAACAAGAAAAAAAATTTATTTCAGAGATTGATTTAAATAAATCTTCCAAGGCATGTTCCCCATGTATTATGGAGTGTAAAAAAATCGATCAAAGAATAAATAAAAGAAAACTAGAAGAAATCGAACCTAAGGAAGTTCCGCATCTCCTTAAAGTTTTCGATTTTTAATTTTTCTTTCCGGTGTCCATCGTAAATGGAGATTTATGGTGGACACTAAATTTGATACACTTAATAAACATTAATTACTTTTCCAAAAAAAATTAATATAATATAAAATTTAAATGTATAAATTTTTTAACATATGGTTTTTTTTCTCATTATTAGTTTCAATATTTGTTATAATTCCAATAATTACTGTATTTACAAGTTTCTTTGAAGAAACTTCAAATTATTATGATCTTTTAAAAAATACATTTTTAATCGAGTACATTTTTAATTCATCAGTATTATTAATATGTGTTCTTGTTTTGACATTTATTATAGGCACTAGTTCAGCTTATTTGGTATCTTTTTTTGATTTTCCATTTTCTAATTTTTTTAAATGGGCGTTAATTTTATCTTTTGCAGTACCGCCTTATATTTATGCATATTCATTAACTGCTTTTTTTGAAAATTATGGCACTGCATATACAATCTTAAAAAATCTTTTTGGAGAAGGAAGTTATAACCAATACATTCCTAAATTTGACGGCATGTTAGGCGCAATATTATCTATCTCTTTCTCTTTGTTTGCATATGTTTATATTTTAGCCAGGGCCTCATTTTTATACCAATCTCAAAGTCTTATTGATCTAGGAAAAAACTTAGGTTTTTCAAAATTTGAATCTTTTTACAAGATAATACTTCCTGCAGCTCGGCCTGCAATAGTTGCTGGACTATCTTTAGTTGCGATGGAAACTTTAGCAGAATTTGGTGCAGTTGATTTTTTTTCAATCAATACTCTTACAACTGGAATCTATAATTCCTGGATAGCTTTTGATGATTTAGCCTTTGCAAATAGAATATCCTTTTTCTTGTTATTATTTATTTTCGCATTATTTATTTTGGAGAATTTTTCCAGAAAAAACGCAAGGTATCATTTTAATTCTCGAGGAGGATTTAAACAAAAAGAAAAGATTAAACTTATTGGAAATAAATCTTTATATGCATTTTCATATTGTTTTTTAATATTCTTTTTTAGTTTTTTATTTCCGTTACTCCAAATGATGTATTGGACAATAAAATTTCCAGAAAATTTATTTGATTTAAAAATTTTTGAACTTTTAACAAATACTCTTTACGTTGTAATATTGTCTAGCTTTGTTTTAATTTTATTCTCATTAATATCTAATTATGGAAATAGAGTTTCTAAAAATAAAGTCTTAAATGTTTTATCAACTTTATCTATTTCAGGATATGCAATTCCAGGAGTTATTTTGGCTATAGCATTTATAAGTTTTATTGCATGGTTTGATAACAGCATAATTAAATCTTTGGGATTTGACTCTATCAAGAAAGTTTTTATTGGCTCTATTTTAGGATTAGTATTAGTTTATTTTGTAAGATTTTACTCTTTAGCATTTAATGGAATAAAATCAGGATATGAAAAAATAAATATATCTGTTGATGAAAGTGCATACTTACTTGGTTACTCAAAAAGAAAGACCTTTATGAATATTCACATTCCTTTCTTAAGAAATTCCTTATTATTTATAGTTATTTTAATTTCATTAGAGATAATTAGGGAATTACCTATAACATTAATCTTAAGACCTTTTAATTTTGAAACTTTTGCAACTACAGCATATATTTCTGCCTCGGAGGATTTATTAGAGGCAGCTGCTGTGCCTTCTTTATTTTTGATATTAATTGCATCTTTATTCATTATAATTAGCTCAAAATATATTTTAAGAGAAAACAATGAGTAAAAATTTTTTTGAAGTAAAAAATGTTGATTTTAAAGTTGGAGGCAAAACAAAAGTAGCCAATGTGTCTTTTGCCATTGAAAATGAGGGAGATATTATATGTCTTCTAGGTCCGTCAGGAATTGGTAAAACTACAATTTTAAGAACAATTGCTGGCTTAGAAAAAATTGAAAGGGGAGCAATAGAGTTAAAAGGAAATGTATTATCTTCAAATCAAATAAATGTTGAGCCTGAAAACAGAAATATATCACTTGCTTTTCAAGAAAACAGTTTATTCCCACATTATACTGTAGAAAAAAATATATTATTAGGCGCCGATAGAAATAAAGATAAAAAAGATAAAAATGTAAACTTTCAAGAAATTATTGATCTACTCGATATCTCTTTAATTTTAAATAAATTTCCACATGAAATTAGCGCTGGAGAAGCTCAAAGAGCTTCACTTGCGAGATCTTTAATCACTAATCCAGACCTACTATTATTAGATGAACCATTATCAAATGTTGATCAAAGTTTTAAAGAAGAAATACAGGAAAAATTAAAAAAAATATTAAAGAGTTCAAAAATTACTACAATAATTGTAACTCATGACTCTTACGAAGCATTTTATTTAGGATCAAAATGTGGAATTATTTTAAATCAGGAACTCAAACAATTTGACGATCCATATAATGTTTATCATTTACCCAACTCAATAGAGGTAGTTAATTTTTTAAATAGAGGCATCCTAATTCCTGCAGAGGTTACAAGTCCTAAAAGTTTAGAAAATAAAGATCTTGGAACAATTACGGGTAATTTTAATAAACCTTTTCCAATAGGATCAAAAGTAAAACTTTTGGTTCAACCAGAGGACTTACATCACGATGACCAAAGTAATTTAAAGTTTGAAGTAATAGATAGAAAGTTTAGGGGCACAAATTTTATCTACACTCTCAAAACGCCAAGTAATTTATTAATTCCAGTTTTTGTTCACTCTCATCATATTCACCAACACGAGGAGAATGAAAAATTTGGCATAAAAAGACCAATTCATATTGATCATATTGTTTGCTTCTAATAAAAACTCTCTAAAATGAATAATAAATTTACAGTTTTTTTAAAGGGTATTTTTGATGTTAGCCCACTGATGATACCAGTTGTTCCATTTGGTTTAATTTTTGGGGTTCTTTCAATCGATATTGGATTTAGCCCAATAGAAACAATGGGAATGTCATTAATAGTCTTTGGTGGTGCTTCACAAATTGTTTTACTCCAATTATTTTCAGGAGGTGCCTCATCTTTAGTTATAATAAGTTCAGTTGGAGCAGTGAACTCAAGACATCTTTTGTATGGAGCTGTTGTTTCTGAGCATTTATCAGATTTAAAACTTGTTTGGAAAATTGTAATCTCATATTTTTTAGTTGATCAAGCTTTTGCAAGATCAAATGAATATTTTAAAAAAAATAAAGATAAACATAAATATTTTCATTTATTTGGTGGTGGTATCACTTGTTGGGTTATTTGGCAGACAACCACTTTTTTAGGAATTGTTTTGGGAGCTTTTATTCCTGAAAAACTAGGCTTAAGTTTTGCAGTACCGTTAACTTTTTTAGCATTACTGGTTAATGATTTTAGAAAATTAATAAATGTAATTGTGATAATTATCTCAGGATTAGTGGCAACGTTTGGATTTAATTATGTTCCTTATAAAGCATATGTAATTGTTGCCGGAGTAACTGCTTTAGTTACTGCAGCAATTTTAACTAAGTTGAATAAAAAAAATGAGTAACTGGCTATTAATTATATACTGTGGTTTGATAACTTTTTTGACAAGGTTTTCAATGATTGCATTATTAAAGAAAGAAATGTTCAATGATAGAATAAGAGAAATTCTCTCTTTTGTGCCTTCAGCAATTTTTCCTGCAATTATATTTCCTGCTATTTTTTTGGATAATTCTGGAGATTTCCAATTAGAAAACAATCCAAAAATAATGGCAGCAATAATTGCAATGTTAATTGGAATAATAAGTCAAAATATTATTGCGACAATTATCTCAGGGCTAGCTTCGTATTGGTTTTTAATTTTTATGGTATAAAGAGTTATGAGAAAAATTTTAATATCAATTTTCTTTTTATTTTCATTAAGTGCAAATGCAATGGAAAAAGAAACAACTTTTAAAAAAGAGTTATTTAATAAAGCTCAATCAGATGGAAAAATTGTAGTAATCAGCTCTTGGATAAAATATTGCCCATCATGTGCTGGTCAAATGAAAATTCTTCAGAATGCAAAAAATAAAGGTGAATTATTAGACATTAAATTTGATAATATTGAATATTTTTCATTCGATGTGACTAAAAAGGAAATCTCTAATTTTTTTGATGTACAATATCAAACAACATTAATAATTTTTAAAGGTAATCAAGAAGTTTATCGAAGTATTGGTGAAACAACCGAAGATTTAATTTATGAAGCATTAAAAGCTTCAATTTAAACTAGGCACCTAAATTAATATTTTTTGCAACGTTAAAATCAATTTCGGTGGGTTTTTTTAGATTTAGATTGTTCATTAGCTCAACATATTCATCTACACTACTAACCTGTAATCTTGGATTTTGTTTTTTTTCTTTACCAATAGTACTCACTTTCTCTCCTTTATAATCATGAGCAGGATATAAAAAAGTTTCATCAGGAAGTTTTAACAGTTTATTAAAAATTGAGTTATATGCATCTTTCGAGTCTCCATTTTGAAAATCAGTTCTACCTGTTCCATTTATCAGCAATGTGTCACCAGAAAAAAGATAATTATCCATCAAAAAACTATAACTATCTGAAGTATGACCCGGGGTATACATTGCTTTAATTTTTAAATTTTCTAAATTTATGTATTCATCATCTTTTACTTTAATTTCAACAGCATCAGCTGGAGTATGATCGCCCATTATTGTGGAGCATTTCGTAATGTCTTTTAATTTTGAAGCACCTGTCACATGATCAGCGTGTATATGTGTGTCAATTACTTTTACTAATCTTAAATCTAATTCTTTTAATAAAATTATGTAATCTTTTACGTTTTCTAAAACTGGATCAATTATTAAAGCTTCTCTTCCTTTGGATGAGGCAATTAGGTATGTGTATGTGCTAGATTTTTGATCAAATAGTTGTTTAAAAATCATAACTAAACATTATCATATAAGAATGGAATCCACTACATTTGATTGGTCTTGTTCACACACATGGAAACAAAGTGCTAAAAATACTGCGTGGTGTTTACTTGGGTGTTCGATTGGAGATTTTGGAACAATTTTATTTTTTCAATTGACTAAAATACCATTCCCGGTTTTAGCCATTATGATATTAGCAATCATAAATGGGTTGATTACAAGTATAATTTTAGAAACAATTATTTTAATCCGTCAAAATTTGGAATTTAATAAAGCTTTAAAAACAGCACTAGGCATGAGTTTTATTTCAATGATAAGCATGGAAACCACAATGAATTTAACTGATTATTTTTTAACTGGTGGAGCAATATTAACCTGGTGGGTTGTACCTTTGATGCTTATTGTGGGTTTTTTAACACCATGGCCATATAATTATTGGAGATTAAAAAAATATGGCATCAGTTGTCATTAAAAATTGGGACAATAAAACTTGGTTATCTTCACAAAATTATATTAATTCATTTAATAATTTTTTAATCAAAAATACCCAAATTAATTCAAATTTTAAAATTTTAGATATTGGTTGTGGAAGAGGGAAGATTTTAGGTTCTTTAAAATCAAGATTAAAACTTAAATATAAACCTTTAGGCGTAGATATTGTTAATCACAAAGATAGAGATAAAAGAATTAAATTTAAGAAAGCAAATATTTTAAATCTATCTTTGAGAAAAAGTCAAAAGTTTGATTTAATTTTGATTAAACAAACAATTCATTTAATAAAATTAAGTAAGGTAAAAAAATTATTAAAATCATTAGAAAAAATATTAAATACAAAAGGTAAAATTATAATTTTTTCTTTAGATACAGAAAACAACGAAATTCCAACTTTTAAATTAATGAAACTAAAACTTAATAGATCTCTTATAAGAGATAAAAAAATATTTAAGATTATTACAGATTTATATCCTCAAAGAATTAAAAAAAAATTTATTTTTAATGTCAGAATAAGCAAAAAGAAATATCTCGATATGATTAAAAATAGATATATTTCTACGTTAATACCTTTATCAAAAAAACAACTGATACAAGGTATTCAAGAAATCGAATTAAATTATAGAAATAAGTTAAAATTTAAAGACAAATTAACTTGTATTATTTTATAAAATTCTTTTAAGCAAATTTTCTTTAAACAATATTTTATGAATTAAAACAGCAAAAATGTGTAAAGATATTAATGCGATAAGTGTATAATTGCCTAGAATATGAATTTCATAAAATATTTCTGCTAATTCAAAATTATCTTGAATTTCAAGATTGAAAAAAAACATATTAAGCTCTTCACCGTTATATAATTTTTTTAGAGCACCCGAAATTGTTATCATTAAAATTGAAATATATAAAAACACATGATTTAATTTTGCAATTATTTTTTGCCCAGG
This sequence comes from uncultured Pelagibacteraceae bacterium, assembly GCA_902617625.1. GTDB lineage: Bacteria > Pseudomonadota > Alphaproteobacteria > Pelagibacterales > Pelagibacteraceae > Pelagibacter. Next base: position 44,145 of record CACMXJ010000002.1, read on the forward strand.
AAAAATATTATTATTTAAGTTTGGGGTTGGATTAAAAGTTTTATATATGAGCCTTAATATAGTTAAATAAAATATACTTATACCGACTGCAACATGAATATTTTCTATGGTTAATCTTTTTTCACTGAAATCCATGTCTACTAGATACATACCTAGAGGAATTTGAATTATTAATACTGCGGCACTTAACCAATGAAATATTTTTGAAATAGCTCCATATTCTGTTAGAGTGTTTTTTAATCGCATATGCTAATTAATCATATCATAAATGTATTTAAATATTTTTTCTGCATTTTAATTTTCGTAATATTGTCGCTTCCTGCTAATTCTGAAATGTCCGTTGAGGAAATAATAAAAGGAAGAAAAGCCTTGTTTAGCAAAAATTATAGTACTGCAAAAAGAGTACAAGCTTTAGCTAGTAAAGGAGAATTTGATAAGGCTAAATCTTTAATGATAGAAATGAGTGAAAATTATAAAACTTTGTTAGAATATTTTCCGGATAATTCAAAAGAGGGTTTTAAAACTGAAGCTCTACCTTTAATTTGGGAAAATAAAAAAGAGTTTAATGATTTAATGAAAAAAGCATCAGACGATATGATTAAATTATCATCATTATTTGAGGATGCTGATGATGTAAGAGCTACTTTAACTCAAATGATGTGGAGCAATTGCAAAGCTTGTCATAGTAAATTTAGAGCACCACATTAAATTTTAAGATTAAACGAAGGGGTTCGCTCTTTCGTTCTCCAACCAAAAGAGCTCCCCTTAGTCGCCTTTTTGGCATTTAAGTCCTAATGGACTTTTATTTTTTTCGTTTATGTTTTTATGAAATATAAAGCTACCCAGCTAAGTGTCAGGTGGCATTTGATTCATTAAAACTACCTCCTTGTATGAAAAAGATAAATTTTAGATAGGTTGTATTCAAGATATTAATTTTCAATTTATTTAAATATATTTCTTGAATACAACCTGGGTCTTTTGTAGTCTTCCAGCATTAAAAAAAATCTTCCCCTATAAATAGAAATTTGATTTGCATTCAATTAAATTGTAGTTAAGATTAATTATGAACTACTTAAGCGGACTTATAAATCTTGTAATCAGTTTAGTTATTTCAACTATAATAATTTATGCAATAAATTTTATAGCGGGATTTGCTGGAGCTGATTATTCATTTACAAATGGCGAGGTATTTGTGATGTGGATTTTAATGGCAATTTTAGTGAATAATTGTTTTAGAAAATAGAAATTAAATTTCTAAACATTATTCTTCTTTTTTTTTAATAATATTAAAGTATTATATTTAAAGGGGTGTCTTTTTAGACTGAGATTAAACCCTAAGAACCTGTCCGGTAATTCAGAAAGGGAAATAAATGAATAATTCTTTTTTTTTAGAACAATCCACTTCATTAATCTTAATAATTGCAATCAGTTTGTTATTCGCTTTTTTGGGAATTAATCACACTAAAAAATTCAAAGGATTAAATAATTATTTAACTGCCAATAGGAATATTAGTGTCTTTTCATTAACCACCAGTTTAACAGCATCAGCATTAGGAGCTTGGATTTTATTTGGACCTGCATCTGCTGCGACTTGGGGAGGGATAGGTGCAGTTATTGGCTATTCTTTAGGTACAGCTTTTCCACTATTTTTTTTAATTTACTTAGGAAAAAAAATTAGAAATGAATTCCCCAAAGGATCTTCTTTAATAGAATTTATGAGAAGAAAATTTGGTAAAAGTTTATTTAAGCTAATTTTATTGATGACCATATTTTATATGTTCATTTTTTTGTGCGCTGAGGTAACCGCTATTTCAGTTTTGATCAATTATATATCTGGCACTGAATTTTGGATTACAGCTTTAGTAGTTCTTTCGTCTACTCTAATTTATACTTTATATGGTGGATTAAAGGCTTCAATTTTTACTGATAATATTCAAATGATTGTTATAGGAGTTTTGTTATTTATCTCGTTTATTTATATTATTTCGTTTACAGGTTCTAAATTTTCTTTTGATTTTGTATTAAAAAAAAATCCTCAACTTCTGAGTAGTAATTACATTCCAAATTATACTGCAGGCTTAACTTTTTTTATTGCAGTAGCCGCAACTAATTTATTCCATCAAGGAAATTGGCAACGTGTGTATGCAGCTAAAAATTATCAAACTTTAAAAAAAAGCTTAATTATTTCTTTTTTAATTATAATTCCTATTGTTTTCTTTATGGGTTTTTCAGGAATGGTAGCTTTCTCAATTGACCCTAGCACTAGACCAGATCTAGGATTTTTTTCATTATTACTTAAAGAGCAAACAATTTTTTTATCTTTATTTATAATTATACTGGGTATGGCATTAACAATTTCAACTGTGGACACATTAATTAATGCAATCTCAAGTTTGTTAATTTTAGATGGAAAAGCAGTATTTAATTTGAGTAAAAAAACTAATTATTTAAACTTTTCTAAATATATAATTATTTTTTTATCGTTTATCTCTTTTATTATTGCATCAAAAGGATTTGACATTTTGTATCTTTTTTTATTAGCAGACCTGTTTTGTTGTGCTTTTGTATTAACTGTTTTTCTGAGTTTTTATGATAAATCAATTAATGAAAATTTAGCTTATATTTCTATTTTGATTGGATTGATAGGTGGATTTTTACTGTTTCCTTCACCCGATTTCTCTAAAAGTTTATTAGTAGGAATTTTCATACCAAAAGATTTATTTCCATCTTTAGTTTCACAATCTTTGCTTTTTTTATCTTTTATTATAGCGACCTTTCTGCCTTTGCTTATTATTAAAGCTAAAAAGCTTCATATAAGTTGATTGTATTAAAGTAATTAATAGCTATATAAATGCATCAATGCGGGATAATCAGATTTTAATAAACAATCTTTCTAAAGTTTATGACAATGGCTTTAATGCCTTAAAGAATATAAATTTAAAAATTAGAAAAGGTGAAATTTTCGCAATGCTTGGTCCTAATGGAGCAGGTAAAACTACTTTGATAAGTATTATTTGTGGAATAGTTAATCCAACTTCAGGGAATGTTAGTGTAGATGATTATGATATCATAAAAGATTACAGAGAAACTCGTTCAAGAATAGGTTTAGTTCCTCAGGAATTAACTTTAGAACAATTTGAAACAGTTTTAAATAATGTTTCTTACTCGAGAGGTCTTTATGGAAAAAAAGCAGATCCAAATCATATTGAGAAAGTTTTAAAACAACTAAGTTTATGGGATAAAAAAGATCTCAAACTTCGGCAATTGTCTGGCGGAATGAAAAGAAGAGTTTTGATAGCTAAAGCCTTATCTCATGAACCGACAATTTTATTTTTAGATGAACCTACAGCTGGTGTTGATGTAGAGTTAAGAAAAGAAATGTGGCAGGTTGTTGAAAATTTAAGAAAAACAGGCGTTACAATTATTTTAACTACTCATTACATAGAGGAAGCAGAAGCAATAGCTGATCGAGTTGGAGTTATAAATCAGGGAGAAATTGTAGTAGTCGATGAAACTAAGGAACTATTAAAAAAAATGGGTCATAAAAAACTTACAATAGATTTACAAGAAAAAATAAATCAAATACCAACAACACTGCAAAAATATAACTTATCCTTTACACCAGACTTGATGAGTTTGAATTATACTTATAATGTTCAGGCAAAACAGACAGGAATTACAAATTTACTACAAGATTTAAAAGATGCAGGCCTAAAATTAAAAGATTTAAAAACTGAACAAAGTACTTTGGAAAAAATTTTTGTAAATTTAGTTAGGGAAAAAAATGAAAATTAATCTTTATGCGTTGAGGGCAATTTATCTTCATGAAATGGATCGTTTTAGAAGAACTTTAACTCAATCTGTATTGTCTCCAGTATTAACAACTTCGCTATATTTCATAGTTTTTGGTTCAGTAATTGGAGGGTATGTGGAAAAAATTGATGGAATAAGCTATGGATCTTACATCGTGCCTGGTCTGTTGATGTTAACATTATTAACCCAGTCAATTAGTAATACTTCTTTCGGAATTTTCTTTCCAAAATTTAATGGAACAATTTATGAAATTTTAGCTGCTCCAATTTCAACATTAGAAGTTGTACTTGCTTTTGTAGGAGCGGGTGCAACAAAAACATTAATAGTAAGTATAATTATATTTATCACATCATTATTTTTTGTTGATGTTCAAGTCAAATATCCATTGCTTATGATATTTTTATTAATTTTAGTGGCATTTACTTTTGCTTTATTTGGTTTTTTAATAGGTTTGATTAGTTCAGATTTTGAGCAAATGTCTATAATTCCAACTTTGTTTGTGACACCGATGGTATTTTTAGGTGGGAGTTTGTATTCATTAGATATGCTGCCGTCATTTTGGCAAACTGTGACTTATTTTAATCCAGTTGTTTACTTAATAAATGGTTTAAGATTTTCTTTTTATGGAGTTTCTGATTTCAATATATGGATAAGTATTGGAACTATGTTTTTATTTCTATCTATTTGTATAACAGTAGTTACAGTTCTTCTTAAAAAAGGTTATAAAATCAAATCTTAACTGACCCATTTCTGGGCCAGTTAATAACTTTAATTAAGAAGGATAGTTTTATTAGAATTGTTCAGACTCTGTTGAACCTGCCATTGCCGTGGTAGAACTTTTTCCACTACTTATTGTATTGGAAACAGCATCAAAATAAGATGTACCAACTTCACGTTGATGTTTAACACTAGTATATCCATCTTTTTCACGAGCAAATTCTTGTTGTTGAATTCTTGAGTATGCTGTCATACCTTCTTTTTTATATTTTTCAGCTAACTCAAAAATTGCAATATTTTGTGTATGAAATCCTGCTAAAGTAATGAATTGAAATTTATAACCCATTTGACTAATTTTTTGTTGAAATGATGCTATCTCATCGTCTGATAAATGTTTTTTCCAGTTAAATGATGGAGAACAATTATATGCTAAAAGTTTTCCTGGAAATTTTTCATGAATTGCGTCTGCGAATTTTTTTGCCTCCTCAAGATTTGGCGTAGCTGTTTCACACCAAATTAAATCTGAGTAGGGTGCATAAGCAAGACCTCTTGATATAGCTTGTTCAATTCCAGCTTTTACATAATAGAAACCTTCCGGAGACCTTTCACCTGTTAAGAAAGGTTTGTCATTTTCATCGTAATCATTTGTAATTAATTTTGCAGCGTTTGCATCTGTTCTAGCTAGGATAATTAAAGGCACATCTGCGATATCGGCTGCCAACCTAGCAGCTTTTAAATTTTTTATCATGGTACCAGTTGGAACCAAAACTTTTCCTCCCATATGACCACATTTTTTTTCACTTGCTAATTGATCTTCAAAATGAACACCAGCAGCACCTGCTTTAATAAATTTTTTTGCAAGTTCAAATACATTTAAAGGTCCACCAAAACCGGCTTCTCCATCAGCAATGATCGGTAGCATATAATCAATTCTCTTTTCTTTTTTCATATCACCATCTTTTAATTCCATATGTTGAATCTGATCAGCTCTAATTAATGCGTTATTCATTGATTCTACTAATTTAGGAGCACTATCATAAGGATACAAAGATTGGTCAGGATACATTTCTCCAGCACTATTAGCATCAGCTGCTACTTGCCAACCACTTAAATAAATTGCCTTCAAACCAGCTTTTGCATGTTGAACTGCATGATTACCTGACAAGGATCCTAAAGTATTAACATAATTTTCTGTGTTTAATAATTTCCAAAGCTTTGTTGATTGTTGTTTACAAATTGAATATTCGATTTTAATTGAGCCTCTTAGTCTTTCAACTTCTTCAGGAGTATAGTCTCTTTTAATTCCTGCAAATCTTTTTAAATCATAAGAAATCTTTTCTGCACTCATTATTGGCCCCTGTAATGTTCAAGTAATTGAAAATGAATGTTAAGAGTTTGAAAATTAGTTTGAGTCGTTAAGAGTCTCAACTAAATCTTTCATTCCACTTGAACCCCAATCACAATGATCATCTCTCATGTAGATACCCCTGCTATTATGTCTAGCAAGGTCTTCATGTCTTATGATTTGAGCCTCATTTTCGTTGTTTTTTAATTTTTCGTCCATGTAAATTTTATAATTTACAAAATTTACAAAATCTATTAAAAAGTATAAAACTGTTGTAAATTAGGGAAAAATCTTGTAAAAATAAATTTACAAAATTTACTAATAGAAAATATGAGTCAATTAAATCTAAAAATAGGACCAAAAATCAAGGCTTTTAGAAGACAGTTAGGGCTTCAAGCTAATAAATTGGCTGAGGATTTAAATATATCTCCTAGTTATCTAAATCTTATTGAGGGTGGAAAAAGAAAAATAGATGGAGATTTACTCTTAAAAATTTGTGAAAAATTGAACATTGAACTTTCTCAATTAACCTCAAAATCAGATATCAATTTAGAAAATACTTTATCAGAAATACTCGATGATAAATTGTTTGAAGATTTAGATATTCTTGGTCCGGAAGTAAAAGATCTTGTTGGTACTAATCCAAAAATTGGAAGAGCCATCGTAAGACTAGGAGATATTTTAAAAAAAAAGGATCATGAAATGATTAATAAAATTGAGACAATATCTGGTAAAATTGTTGATAATAGAAAGAATTCATTTCCCGGTGAAGTTATTTCAGACTTTTTACAAGACAATAAAAACTATTTTCCAAAATTAGAAGATTTCGCAAATGATGTTTTTGAGAAAGTTCAAAAAAATAATAGGACTAGATATATAGCTCTTTGTGATTATTTAAAATCAGAATACGACATAACAGTAAAAGATGTTATTCCTGAAGAGAGTAAACCTTTCTCGAAACTATACAAAAAAAATAAAAAAGAACTACTGTTAAGCGATTACAGCTCTTTAGAAACAAAAAAACTTCATGCAGCTGCTCAAATAGCCCAAGAAGGTGCTGATAAAGAAATTGAAGAATATTTGTCAAAATTTACTTTTCCATCTGATGAATCTAAAAAATTGACAAAAATTGCTTTATTAAATTACTGCGGTGCTGCAATCTTAATGCCTTATAAACTTTTTCATACAGAATGTAAAAAACTTAAGTATGATTTAGAGTTACTACAAAATACTTTTGCTACGTCTTTTGAACAGGTAGCTCATAGGGTAACGTGTTTACAAGATCCAAAATTACCAGGGATACCTTTTCATTTTTTAAGAGTGGATATGGCTGGAAATATATCAAAAAGATTTTCACTATCAGGAATAGAAATTCCAAGATATGGTGGTGCTTGTCCACGTTGGAACGTTTATTCAGCTTTAACAAGACCTGGCATTATCCAAGCTGCTGTAAGCAAAATGTCTAATGGTGAAAAGTATGTATGTATTGCTAGAACAGTTGAAAAAGGGATTGGAAGATTTGGACAATCAAAAAGTATTTTGTCTATTGGATTGGGATGTGAAGCAAAATATGCAAAAGAATTTATTTATTCAGAAAATTTAAACATTAATGATAAATCTACAGAAATACCAATAGGTGTGTCATGTAGAACGTGTGATAGATTAGACTGTTCACAAAGAGCGTTCCCTCCATTACACAAGAAATTCGATGTTGATATTAACTCTAGAGGTGTTTCAGTATATGTTGGAGACAAAAACACATAGTCGATGATTAAATTTATCATACCTGCTATTGCTATATTTTTGTTAGTTCTATTCTGGGATAAGATAAATGAAACGATTTATAAAAAATTTAATATTAAGATAAATTACATTGTTGCAACGATTACAGTAATAATATTAGGGGTAATTTTTGCTTTATTATACTTTTAGTTAAAATAGATAAAAATTAGAAAATGAAAGAGATTTTTAAAAATGTAAGAAATAAACTAGCAGAGAAATACCTAGATAATAATAGTTTAAAAAATTCAAAAAAATTTAAACCTAGAATTAAAGCTAGAATTCGAAAAAATAAACAAATAATTAATAAAAATATTGATGACTTTTTTGGCTGGGTTAAAGGTGCTGAATTAGTTGAACTTAAAGAATGTAATGTCTCTGAAGATCCAGTTAGACCAGAATTAAGTGTGACTTTCAGAAGAAGTCACGGTAGAAAAATATACGGGGTAAAATACAAAAAAGAAATTCATGCTGTAATGTGCTTCGCTTTTACAAATAAAGTACCGATAAATGTTGAGGAGCTAGATAAATTTAGCCAAGATGCTCATCTACAAAGCACTCACAGAGGTCAAAATGTTGGCCAGATTGCTATAGCTTATACAGTTTGGTCTAAAAAAAAAGGTGGTGGAAAATTGATTGTTAATGAAGTTTACAAAAAGATTAAAAAATCTAACCATTTAAATAGATTAGTCACCCTCTCTCCTCTAACTGAAATGGCTACAAAATTTCATAGCAAAAATGGTGCGAAACTTTTACAAGTCAATGAAACTACTCAAAATTTTGAGTATGAAATAATAAAAGAATAAAAAATTTTAAATTCCTATAAAATAAAGAGATATATGATAAATTTTTTATATTTTCTAATTTTAGTTTTAAGTTTAAACAATTTGACAGTTGCTATGGAAAAAAAACCTTATCATCATCTCTCTGACGGTACTTTTAGGAATCCTGAAGGCTCACCAAAAAGAGATCCAAATGTAAAATGGTCTTACAAAATTTTTAATCAAGAAAAAAAGAAACTTGATATGACAATTTCTGAAGGTCACGTTTTAGAAAAAAATGAAGTATTGAAAAACTTAGAAAAATATAAAGATAATGATTATATTGCTTGGATTGGTCATGCTACGTTTATTATTAAATTAGGAGATACTACTATTATTACTGATCCAGTTTTTTCGAAGAATGCAGGTCCACTAATATTTGGACCAAAAAGATTTACTGAACCAGCATTGAAATTAAACGAGATACCTAACATTGATTTATTTTTACTCACCCACAATCATTATGATCATCAAGATATGATGACAATAAGGAGATTTCCTTTTAAGGATACCAAAGTTTTGGTTCCATTAAAACTTAGAAAATATTTTAAAACTAATGGATATCGAGATATCAATGAGATGGATTGGTATGATGAAATTAATATTAATAAAAATTTAAGAGTTACTTTTCTTCCAGCTGTTCATTGGTCAAAAAGAAGTTTAACAGACACCAACAAAACTTTGTGGGGAAGTTTTTTAATTGAATATAATGGAAAAAAAATATTATTTGCCTGCGATACAGGATATGGAAATATATATAAAGATCTAGGAAATAAATATGGACCAATTGATTTAACCATAATCAACATTGGCGCATATAATTTTTATCCAATTATGCCTTACAAAGATAAATCTATTTATCACACCAATCCAGAAGAGGCTCTCAAAATTGGAAGAGATTTGAAAAGTAAAAAGGTACTAGGTATGCACTGGGGAACATTTGTATTATCTTTAGAACCAATTATGGAACCACCAATAAGATTTAAAGATAATGCTGAAAAATATGGATTTAATAAAGAGGATGCACTTATTTTTAAGATTGGTCAAATTTCAAAAATATCAGATATTATCAACTAAAAATTTATGAAAAAGTTTAATTGGAATTATCCTACTTCAATGTGGGTGGGTGAAAATAGAATTAAAGATTTAAGTATAGCTTGTAAAAATTTAAATATAAAAAAACCTCTATTGGTGACTGACAAAGGACTTGGACAATCAACTATTGTTAAAGATGCTTTGTCACATTTAAAAAATAATAATTTATCAGTCGAATTATTTCATGATGTGATTGGTAATCCAACAGGTAAAAATGTAACTGATGGTGTAAAACATTATAAAGAAAAAAATTGTGATGGTGTGATTGCTTTTGGTGGTGGAAGTGGTCTTGATGTGGGAAAAGCAATTGCATTTATGATAGGTCAAACTTTATCACTCTGGGACTTTGAGGATGTTGGCGATAACTGGACTAAGGCTGATCCAAATAATATTTCTCCCATTATAGCAGTACCCACTACAGCTGGAACAGGTTCTGAAACGGGGAGAGCATCTGTTATTTTGAATGAAGAGCTAGGAGTTAAAAAAATTATATTTCATCCAAAATTTTTACCGTCCATTGTCATTTTAGATCCAGTTTTAACAAAAGATTTACCCAAAAAAATGACAGCCGCAACAGGCATGGATGCATTAGCTCATAATTTAGAGGCATTTTGTGCCCCGGGTTATCATCCAATGGCTGATGGAATAGCTTTAGAGGGTATGAAATTAATTTTTAAATGGTTACCAGAGGCATATAAAAATGGGACTAACCTTGAGGCCAGAATGAACATGCTGACTGCTGCAAGTATGGGTTCAACCGCATTCCAAAAAGGCCTAGGCGCAATTCATTCTTTGAGCCATCCAGTAAATGCTCTAAATAACCTTCATCATGGTCTTTCAAACGCAATTTTCATGCCGTATGTTTTAACTTTCAACAGAGATGTGATTGAGAGTAAAGTTGCAAAGATCTCAGAATATCTTGAATTAAAAGATAAATCTTTTGACGGTTTTTTAAAATGGATTTTAGATTTAAGAGAAAAATTTGAAATTCCTCATAAATTATCAAGTGTCATAAATGAAAAAGATTTACAAATTGATCGTTTATCAAAAATGGCTTTAGAGGATCCATCAACGAATGGTAATCCAAAAAAATTGAGCATTGAAGACATGAAAATAATGTATCAACACAGCATGTCTGGTAATTTGTTTTAAATGAAAAATCTTAATATTTTAATAGTCGAGGGAAATTTAAAAGAGGAAAATCAAAATTTTTTAAAAGTAGGTATTCAAACACATACTGAGAGTTTAAAAGATAGTCTTAATGTATTTAATAATAATTATCACTTTGATGTTATTAATCCATCCTCGGATCAAAATTTAGTTAAGGTTAAAAATAAACTTCCAAAATATGATGGATTAATTTGGGGTGGAAGTAGTTTGAACATCTATAACAATACACCTGAGATAAAAAGACAAATCGAATTTATGAGAGAATGCCAAAAACAAGTTAAAAATATTTTAGCGATTTGTTGGGGAATGCAAGTTGCAGTTACTGCTGCTGGAGGAGAGGTAAAGAAAGCAGAAAAATCTCATATAGGAATAGCAAATGAGATTATAATTAATAATGAAGGATTAAATAATTCTATTTATAAGAATAAGAATAATAATTTTAATTCTCCAGCATTCAATTTTGATGAGGTAGTAAAATTGCCAACAAACGGAATTTGTTTAGCATCAAATAAAATTAATAAAGTACAAAGTTCATATTTCACAGTTGGAAAATCGAAAATTTATGGGTTACAGTATCATCCTGAAATTACTTATGAGAAAATGATAAGTTTAATTGAGTTTAGAAAAGACAGATTAATTCAAACAAGAAAAGTATTTAGAGATGAGGAGGAAATAAAAAATCACATATTATTTATAAAAAAAGAAATTGCTGTGTCAAATAAGTCTCAAAGAATGATTGAGTTAAAAAATTGGATGGATAGTATAGATTGATTTAAAAATGCTAAGTTATATTTTACCTTTTATTATTCTAATTTTAATTGTCGTCTTTATCCATGAATATGGTCATTATTACTTTGCTAAAAAATTTGGAGTAGGTATCACTGATTTTTCTATAGGATTTGGTAAGGAAATTTTTGGTTGGAATGATAAATCTGGGACAAGGTGGAAAATATGCTGGATACCTCTAGGAGGATACGTAAAATTTTTTGGAGACAGAAATGTATATTCTCAAGCGGATCATAAAGAAATTTTAGAAAAATATAGTGAAGAGGATCAAAAAAAATTATTTACTCTTAAACCTCTATATCAAAGAAGTTTAATTGTTTTTGGTGGCCCTTTAGCAAACTTTTTATTAGCTCTAGTAATTTTCTTCTCAATTTATACTTTTGTTGGTAAAGATTTTACACCAGCTGTCATCAATGAAGTTCAGAAAGATAGCCCTGCTATGGCTGGAGGATTAAAACAAAATGACGTAATTTTAGAAATAGATGGTAACAAAGTTGAAAGTATTATGGATGTCTCTAAATTCATTACTATGTCCACTGATGAAATCATAGATTTTAAAGTGAAACGTTCATATGATGAGCTAATTTTAAAGATAAAACCTAATATCGTTCCAGGTGAAGATAATTTAGGAAACAAGCTTAACAAAAGAATAGTTGGTATAAAATTAGGTGCTTACAATAATGAAATTAATCATGTTAAATTAGGACCCGCACAAGCTATATACCATGCTACTCATGAAGTTTATTTTGTAGGAATCTCTTCCTTGAAATATATTGGTGCAATGATTTTTGGCAAAGCTGATACTTCTCAGCTTGGAGGACCAATAAGAATAGCAAAAATTTCAGGCCAGGTTGCAGAATTTGGTGTTTTGGCATTTATCAGTATGATGGCATATATTTCAATAAGTCTTGGTTTAGTTAATTTGTTTCCAATCCCAATGCTTGATGGGGGACATTTAATGTTTTATGCATTTGAAAAAGTTTTAGGTCGTCCGTTATCTCAAAAAACGCAAGAAGGTTTTTTTCGAATCGGGATATTCTTATTAATATCTTTGATGTTTTTCACAACTTTTAACGACCTTAAAGACTTAGGATTGTTCAATTAATAATATTTGAAAAAGTTTAAAAAACTCAATAAAATCAACATTTTTTTAATTTACACAACATATTGTGTATAACTTTTCTTAATATACTAAAAAAAGTCTTGATTTATCAATACTTTTGACAACAATGAAAATAACCTAATAAAACCGGAGCTAAAATGAATAAAAAACAACTAGTAGTCAAAATTTCTGGAGCATTAAATCTAAGTAAAGCTGATGCTGAGAGAACTTTTGATACAATTACCAACACAATTTTAGATGCTTTAAAAGCTGACGATTCAGTAAAAATTGCTGGTTTTGGTACTTATAAAGTGGCTAAAAGAAAAGCTAGAGTTGGAAGAAACCCAAGAACTGGAGAACAGATCCAAATTGCTGCGTCTCAAAAAGTTAAGTTTTTACCAGCAAAAGCTTTAAAAGAAGTATTCAATAGATAAAGTCTTTTTACAGCCTTAACGAAACTCTCGTTAAGGCTGTTTCTATATGCAAATACTGCATATCCAATTTTCCTAATCAGCGTTAGTTATTAGTATTTAATAAAATAAAAGAGCTTTCTTTAACAGGGAGGTCGTATGACTAAATTAATAAAAGTAATAAGTGCGCCACTTATTAGTTTAATTTTTTTATTAAACATGAGTAGTGCTGGTATGGCAGATACAACTGTTTCTGCCGAAGTAGGGTTTATATTTAACACCCTATTATTCTTGATTTGTGGATTCTTAGTAATGTTTATGGCTGCAGGATTCGCAATGTTAGAATCAGGTATGGTTACATCAAAGAGTGTATCCGTAATCTGTGCAAAAAATATAGGTTTATTCTCAATTGCAGGTATAATGTTCTGGCTTGTAGGTTATAACCTAGCTTATGGTATTGATCCAGGTGGGTATATTGGTAAATTTATTCCATGGGCAGATGGTAGTAAAATAGATACAGGTTATTCAGATGGTTCAGATTGGTATTTCCAGATGGTATTCTGTGCAACTACCGTTTCAATCGTATCAGGAACAATGGCTGAAAGAATTAAGTTATGGCCATTCTTTACATTCGCTGCAATTCTATCAGGAATTATATACCCAATCGTAATGGGTTGGCAGTGGGGTGGAGGCTGGTTAGCAGAAGCAGGTTTTTCTGATTTTGCTGGTTCGACTTTAGTTCACTCAACTGGTGGTGCAGCTGCTTTAGCTGGTGCAATGATAATTGGTCCAAGACTAGGAAGGTTTACTAAGTCTGGAGCTCCAGCGCCAATCAAACCTTTTGCAGCATCATCAATACCATTAGTTACAATTGGAGTATTTATCTTATGGCTAGGTTGGTTTGGATTTAATGGTGGTTCACAATTAGCATTGGGAACGGCTACGGATGCAATCGCTGTATCAAAAATATTTATTAACACATTCCTTGCTGGTGCAGGCGGTGTTATAGGTGCAGCAATTATAACTAGATTGCATTTTGGTAAAACTGACGTAGTTCAAATGTTAAATGGATGTATCGGTGGTTTGGTTGCTGTAACTGCAGAACCATTATTACCATCACCATTTGCTGCAATTTTAATTGGTGCTGTAGGTGGACTAATCGTAGTGTATGGTACTAAACTATTATTCTCTTTGAAAATTGATGATGTAGTTGGTGCTATTCCTGCTCACTTATTTGCTGGGATTTGGGGTACATTAATTGTACCTGCAACAAACTCTGGTGCAAATTTTAGCACTCAGTTAATTGGTGTATTATCAGTAAACATATTTGTTTTTGTGGTTGCATATATTGCATTCAGCCTCATCAAGGCAACTATTGGTTTAAGGTTAAGTAAAGAAGCTGAAACCAAAGGTACTGATGTCACTGAAACTGGTGTAATTGCATACGCAATTCGTGACTAGTTGTTAACAACACGGGGATCCTTCGCTCTCTGTATATTCTCAGCGAATACTCATAGAAGGATCCTCAAACTCTCTCTTAGTTAGTTAAGTAATAAGCCCCTCCCTCAAGGGGCTTATTTATTTTGATCCCACAAATTTTTATAATTAATAAAAGGTGACAAACCATAACTTGAATTAACATTTGTTAAATGGACGGATAAACTTTTTAAAGGAGATATACAAAATTCCTTTTTATAGATTTCATTAATATATTTCTCAAAAGGATCATGACGATCTTCACAATTTTTTGTAAAATTTTCCCAATATAGATTTAATAATTTTTTGCTTGTCAAAAAAGTACATAAAGTCTTAGTAATTGTTCTCCAGTGCCTTTTATTTCCTACTAGGATGTTCGTTTTTTCATTATTCATATATAAATACGGATAATCTGCAGGACACATAAAAATATCTTTACCTACTTGAGACGAAACTCTTTCATATGTAGCAATCATCTCTTCCAACATAGTTTCAAAATGAAGATAATCATCTTCAACAAAAAAGATTAGATCTTCACCAATCTCTTTTCCAATCTCAAAACACCGAAATAAACTTGCTAAATTAGAGAAGGTTTGTTGTGTTTTTTGTTTTTTAATTTTGGCTTCAAATTTTTTTGTGTCCAGAGAAATAATTTCTCCATTTATATCTTTTATTATTTCTTTGATTTTATCTAAATTTTCAATTTTTGAAGAGTCATCTAGAATTATTGTTTTAATTTTTAGATCCAAGTATTTGCTTTGACAATATTTAATAGAGTTTATCAATGATTTTATTGATCGAACTGAATATTCTATTTTCGGTTGTTCAAATAATCTTCTTTTATTTTGATCCCAAACTTCAATTTCTGTGTTAACTCTAATAACTATAAGTATTGATTTAACTTTTCTGGTGATTTTTACTTCTCCTAATGGAAGGATTATTGATTTTTTATTTAAAATTGAAAGATCCTCATTCAACTCTTTATTTAATGTAGGAGAAGTAAATTCATTCTGATCTATAATTTCAAAGCCAAAAAATTTACAAATTTTAATGAAAAACTTTTTCATATGTTTTTATTTATGATATAAATATTTACAATATAATGACAATTAAATCATCCCAAACTCTTGTGACAGAAGCTTTAAAAGAGATTAAAACTATATCTACCGAAGAAGCTTTTGAAAAATTTAATAAAAGTGAGTGTAACCTAATTGATATTAGAGATGTAAGAGAATTAGAAAGAGAGGGAAGAATCGAAAACTCAAATCATATTCCTAGAGGAATGTTAGAGTTTTGGCTTGATCCGGAGAGTGCTTATTTTAAACAAGGTAAACTAGATTTAAACAAAGAAATGGTTTTATTTTGTGCTGGTGGAATGAGATCAGCTCTTGCAGCAAAATCTTTAAAAGATATGGGATTTAAAAATGTTTCACATATTGATGGCGGTTTTGGTGCGTTAAAACAAAGTAAATTTAAAATCACTTAATTATTCAATTCATCTAAAGCAAATTCAAGTCTATCTTGTCCCCAAAACAGATTATTATTTACAACAAAAGTTGGAGCACCGAAGACATCATTTTGGAAAGCAATATTTGTCAAATTTTTTAATTCATTTTTAATTTTTTGATCTTCAATACCTTTTTTGAAATCATTAGGCTTTATCTCACATTTTGATAGTATATTTTTTATATTTTCTTCTTTTGAAATATCTTCATTATTTTTCCAATAAGCATCAAAACATAAATCAAAATATTTATCTTTTTTATCACTATTAACAAAAAGATATCCTCTCATAAGATATAATGAATTAATTGGAAATTTATTATTCCACACAAAGTCAATTTTATTTTTTTTAGCAATTAAATTGCAATCATTTTTCATATTTTTCATTTTTCTCTCATTAAAAGCAGGGGCAGTAATCCCTCCTAAATTATGAAGTCCACCAAGTAGAATTGCTTTATAATTAAATTTATTCCTATCATTAGAGCTGATAATTTTTTTATGAGCTAAAAATGAGTAAGGACTAATGAAATCAAAATAAAAATCGATTTTTTTAGTCATATAAACTTATGTTTTTGGCATAAAAAATTCTTATTACCCAATAAATTAATAAACCGAGGGGTCCAATTAAATATAAAATGATAAGCGGTATCGATAATAAAAATTTATTGATCATAAATTTTTGTGAGTCTTTTACAATCCAACCTCCAGTGAATAAATTAATGGATATAAAATGTATCCAGAACATCATAAGAAAATTTTTGTTAGAAAATAAATCTTTTGTGTCATCAATCCCCATATAAAGGCTAAAGTTACCGTTAAAATCGTATGAACTTAAATAAGATTTGTACAATAAAAAAATATATGCACCACTCAATATGATGAATGGAAATATTGAAGTTACGAAATACCTACAAAGGCTAGACGTTGGAAAAAAAATTAAAATCAACCAAAATGGAAGAACTCCTATATTCACCCAATAGTAGAGCATATCTATTGTAAAATAGGTATAAATTTGTTCGATCATTTTAAAATATATTATATTAAATCTTTCTATGATTCCTATAAGAAATAAAAAAAAAACTCTAAAAGTAACTGTCGAGGAGATGAGAAATTTTGCATTTTCTTATGTGGAAAAATATGCTCCATCAAAACAACAGCTTAAAACTTACTTACTAAAAAAATACTTAAAAACTTCAGTGCCAAATGTCAAAAAACAGGATGTTACCAATTTGATTGATATTGTTCTTTCAGACTTAGAAAAAAATAAGTTTATTAACGATAAATTTTATTCAGAGAGCAAAGCTAAAAGTATGATTCAAAGAGGTAATTCAATTAATAAAATAAGAAATTATTTAATAGGTAAAGGTATTAATAGTGAATATATTAAAGAAACTGTAAATAAAATTCACGATGATAATTCAGATCAAGATTTTTTTTCTGCGATTAAATTATGTAAAAAAAAAAGAATTGGTCCTGCAAGAATAGAAGATAACAGATCTCTATTTTATAAAAAAGATATATCCCTATTAGCAAGAAATGGCTTTGATTTTGAGACCTCAAAAAAAGTAATGGAAATTGCAAAAGATGATTTTATAAAAATAGTAAAACTACTTTAACTTATTTTTTTTATTTTCTTTCACTAAAAAGTCAATTTTATTTTTTATATAATTTTTCACAAAGACAAAAATGAGTAAACCAAAAATTGAAACTGAAATGATTATAATTAAAATGATTCTTAGTTGTTCATCCATTATTGAATATTTTTACTTTTTAAAATTAAACTTGGATTTTTAAAATCTTTTTTTCCATAAAAAATTTCTTGCCCATTGAAATCAGTTACACTTCCGCCAGAGTGTTTCAAAATTGCATGACCTGCAGCTATATCCCATTCTGATGCCCTTGGTTCTGCAACATAACCATCATACTCTCCAGCTGCAATAACACAAAATTTTAAAGAACTTTTCATTCTCACATATTTTTTAACATTAAGTTTTTTGTATATTTCATTTATTTCTGGTTTAATTTTATTAGAGTAGGATACAAATTTAATCTCATTTTTATCAAAATTTTTTGAGTTATCTAATTTAATTGGTTCTCCATTAATTAATTCAAAAGAAAAATCATCTCCATAAGAATAAAACATTCTATTTTTTGCTGGAGCATAAATTAATCCAGCAACAGGTTTTTTTTGAATTATTAATCCTGCATTAATTGTAAATTCATCCAGATCATTGATATAATCATAAGTTCCGTCGATTGGATCGATTAACCAAAAATTTTCCAGGTTATTTTTTGATTTATTTTCTGATGTTTCCTCAGATACTATTGGGATATTTGGCGTGAGGCTTAATATTTTTTTACTCAAAATTTTGTTAACTTCTAAGTCTCCGTTACTTACAGGTGTATTATCGGATTTTATTTCTTTAGTAAGACCTTTTTTCCTAAGATCTATAGAAATTTTCCCTGCATCTAAAAAAGTTTGAATTAGATTCTCAACAATTTTTTTAATATCACTTTGAGTCATTTATTTTTTTTAATTCTATATTTTCAGAGTTTATTACTTTTTTACCAACATTTTGAAAATTTACAGTAATTTTACCTTTGATTATTGACTGAACTTGTCCTATTCCCCAATCCTTATTTGCTGGATTGAAAACTTTGTCGCCTGGTTCAAAATCAAAAATCATTTAATTTAACTTATATTAGAAATAAGTATAAATACCATCAAATGAATAAGAATTTAAACTCTATTGGTTTAAAAAAAAATCCATCAGAAACAACGGTTGTTGTTGCAATGTCAGGTGGAGTGGACTCATCTACAGTTGCTGGAATGATGAAAAAAGATGGTTACAAAGTTATTGGCATAACTTTAAAACTTTATGATGATGGTAAAGAGGTTGCTGCATCAAAACAATGCTGCTCAGGTCAGGACATAATGGATGCAAAAAGAGTCGCCCAAAAATTAGATATTGAACACAAAATTCTCTATTACCAAAACAAGTTCAAACAAGGAGTAATTGATAAATTTGTTGATAGTTATTTAAAAGGCGAAACTCCTATTCCTTGTGTGCAATGTAATCAAACTGTAAAATTCAAAGATTTATTTGAAGTTGCGAAAGATCTTAAGGCAGATGCATTAATTACTGGTCATTATGTAAAAAGTGTAACTGTTGACAATCAAACTAATATGTATCGAGCTATCGATGAAAATAGAGACCAAAGTTATTTTTTATTTAATACTTCTAGAGAACAATTAAATTACTTAAGATTTCCATTAGGAGGTATGCTTAAAGATGAAACAAGATCTATAGCAAAAAAACTAAATCTTAACGTAGCGGATAAGCCGGATAGCCAAGATATCTGTTTCGTACCTAATGGTGACTATGCCTCGGTAATTCAAAAATTTAGACCAGACTCTTTTAAAAAAGGAAATATAAAAAATCTAGATGGAAAAGTGATTGGAGTTCATGATGGAATAATTAATTTTACAATAGGTCAAAGAAAAGGAATTAAAGTTTCAGATAAAGATGCATTATATGTATTAAAGATAGACGCAGAAAAAAATGAAATTTTTGTTGGTCCAAGAGAAAAACTTGGAAAAAAAGATATAAAACTTCATGATTTAAATTTACTTGTAAATCAAAATGAATTTAAAAATAATATTTTTGTCAAAGTAAGATCAACTGGGAAACTTCTTGAGGGAAAAGTAAATTTTAATAATGATAATACAGCCATAGTTAATTTAGAAGAATTTGAAGATGGAATATCTCCAGGACAGGCTTGTGTTTTTTATAATAAAGATAAATTTGGTTATAAAGTTTTAGGCGGCGGGTGGATCAAAAATTAATTTAGTTTTTTCCACATAAAAAATGTCAATAAATAAAAAGTAATTACTCCAATAAAATAATCCCATTCCAAAGCATGTTTTAAAAACTTTAATTGAATTCCAAAAAAATCATCACCAGGTAGACTGACAATAGGTATACTTATTACTGCCACTATAATTAATATTGAAACTAAAATTATTTTAAGATTTAGCACTATCGGGTTTATATGATCTTTCAATTTCTCTTTGAAAGACCAAAAAGTTACTACTAAGTAAGCCTGGGCAACAATTTCAAAAACAACAAAAGATAGCATTATTACTCTTCTAAAAAGTTTGTATAGGTCATTATCAAATTTAATACCTAAAAAAATTGAATGCACAGTTAGTGCAACTGCTGAGGCAATACCAAAAAAAACTATTTTTTTTAAATTTTTGTGGTCGACTTCAAAATATTTAATGATGTCTTTATTAAATAACCAATATCTAATTAATAAATAAGATGTCAAAAACATTGCGGGCTTAAATACTAACCAAGAAGGGTAAGGTCTAGCTGTTCTACTGATAGAGGCACCACCATCAAAATAAGGAATAGTATTGTGTAAAATGTCTGTTTGATTTGGGAAAAAACTATGAAACTGAGTTACTAGTATAAGACAAATATTTACTGCAACGAAAGGGACTAAAAAAATCCATATGCTAATGGATCGTGCCTTCTCTATTGAATTCATTGAGGACTATTTCTTTTTATTTTTTTTTCTAGCTCTTCTTTTTTTTGAGCCCATTTTTCTTCGGCCTCTATGTTTTTTCGGATATCCCATTATTCCCTTCTGTTATAATTTAATTGAAATTATGTGAGGGATATAGCATTGTCCTTTAAAGTTATCAATTTTTTTATGGTAAAATCATTTAAGACATTTTTAAAACATACTGCAAAAGATTTTCATAATCAGTCAGTAAATCCACCAGTAGTTAGAGCTTCAACGATAATATTTAAATCAATGAAGCATATAAGAAAGACACAAAAAAAGGCTCAAAAAAATCCAGTTGGCGGTCACTACGATTATGGAAGACAAGGAACTTCAACAACCTATATTTTACAAAAGATTTTAACTAAGCTCGAAGATAGTTATCATGTATTTACTACTCCTACAGGTTTTGGATCGGTATTTTTAGCTATATTTAGTGTTGTCAGACCTGGTGACGAAATAATTGCTGCGGACCCAGTTTACAGTCCTACGAGAGTTTTAACTCAAGATTTTTTAAAAGAATTTAATATTAAAACAATTTTTTATAATCCTCATGATTTAAAAACTTTAGAGAGAAGTATAACAAAAAAAACAAAATTAATTTTTGTTGAAAATCCAGGTAGCAATACTTTTGATTTTCAAGATCTTGGAAAAATTGTTTCAATTGCCAAAAAATACAAAATTTTAACAGCAATAGATAATACCTGGGGTACACCTTACTATCTTAAACCAATAAAACTTGGTTTTGATATGTCTATTGTATCTGCTACTAAATATTACTCTGGTCATTCTGATGTTATGGGTGGAAGCTTAGCAGTTAATAAAAAAGTTTTCCAAAAAGTGAAAGCAGCTGAAAAAATAACAGGTTTAAGATTGGGACCTGATGATGCATATTTAATTACTAGAGGTTTAAGAACTTTGGATGTTAGATTAGATAGACATAGAGAAAATGCAAAAAAGATAGCAGCTTTCTTGTCAAAAAATAAAAAGATTAAACTTCTATATCCATTAAAGAAAAATTCCTTAAATTTCAGAATGTGGAAAAAGTATTACTCTGGTGCCTCAGGATTAATGGGGCTTAAAATAAAATCAAATAATATCAATTCTGTCAGAAAATTTGTAAATTCACTTAGATTATTCGGATATGGTTACAGTTGGGGAGGTTTTGAGAGTTTGGTTTTACATCAAGAATTTAGGGAAACAGGAAATAGAAAATTCATGAATTTAGCAAAGGATGAACATTTAGTCAGATTTCATATAGGACTTGAGGATCCAAATGATTTAATTGCTGATATTAAACAAGCATTAAGACATTTGAAATGAGCACAGAAAAATTTTTTCAATCCAGGACAGCATTAATCACATTATTTGCGGCTTGTTTTGTTGTTTTAATTTCTCTTGGTGTAAGACAAACCTTTGGTTTGTTTTTCATGGATTTCAATGAAAGTCTGAAAATAAGCAACACAGCATTTGGTTTTGCGATAGGAATGCAGATGTTAATGTGGGGATTAACTGGACCTATTTTTGGTGCTATTGCAGATAAGTATGGCGGTCATATAGCAATTATTTCAGCATTTATTTTTTATGCAGCTGGAATATTCTTTTTATATACAGGACCTAATACAGGAATCTTTTTTCAAATACACATGGGGTTGTTAATTGGAATTGGACTAGGGGGAACAGCCATAAGTATTCCAATGTCTATTGTTGGAAAACATTTTCCTTTATCTACAAGAACTATTGCAATGAGTTTTGTGACTGCTGTTGGATCGTTTGGTTACTTTTTGTCTCCAATTTTCACAAGTTACTCTCTAAATGAATTTGGATGGAATTATACTTTGTTCGTTTTCGGAATGCTTTTAATTGGTGGTTTAGTAGCCGCTTACTTCGTAAGATCTCCATCTGCAACTGAAAATGTAGAAAAAAAATCAGACCAATCATTTTCTGAAGCACTCAATGAAGCATTTAAAACAAAAAGTTATATTTTACTTGTATCTGGTTTTTTTGTTTGTGGTTTTCATATTACTTTGGTTGGAACTCATGTTCCTAAGTATGTAATAGATAGAGGTCTTGAGGATTGGACTGCTGCAGCTATTTTATCTTTAATTGGGTTATTCAATATTTTTGGCTCTTTATTAAGTGGCTATCTTTCTACAAAAATGAGTAAAAAAATTATCTTAAGTGCAATCTACTTTTTGCGAGGAGTTTCAATAATATTCTTTATATTTACTCCAGCTAGTAATATTGCAGCGTTTATATTTGGAGCAAGTTTTGGATTTTTATGGTTATCGACAGTACCGGCTACCAGCGGAATAGTTGCTCATCTTTTTGGAACAAAATATTTGGGCTTGTTATATGGAATAGTTTTTTTAAGTCATCAAATTGGTTCATTTTTTGGTGCATATCTTGGAGGTTTATTTCATGATACTTATGGGTCATATGACTATGCGTGGTATTTAGCAATTGCTTTATCTGTTTTTGCAGCAATAATTCATTTACCTATAAAAGAAGAACCAGTTTTAAGATTAAAAACAGAATAAATTGAACAGAACAAATCAATTAACAAAAATACATTTATCAGGGAAACCCTACATTATTTATAAATCTCAAAACGGGTTTGATCTCTACACCGATTTTTCAAAAAAAATAATTTTAAATAATAGAAATATTAAAAGTTTTTTAACAAAAAAAAATAAAAAACAATCAACCAACACAGATCTTTTTATTGGTTTTTTTGGATATGAGTTATTAAATAATCTGATTGATGTAAAAGTGCCCAAACAAAAAAATTTTAACTTTCCAAAAGGTATTTTTTATAAACCAGAAAAAAAGATTAAACTTAGTAACAAGTTAAATTACGATTTAAAAAATTTTGAATGTGGGGACTTTAAAATTAATATTAATAGAAAAAATTATACAAAAATATTCAATAAATTTAAGAAAAAGATAAAAAGTGGTGAGACATATCAAATTAAAATTTGCACTAAATATAAAACAAAGTCAAAAATCAATCCGTTAGATTTTTTTTCAAGGTTATCTGATACCAATCTAGCTCCAGAGGCTTTTATGATTAAAGATAATAATTACTCAATTATTAGTTGTTCCCCAGAAACTTTAATTATAAAAAAAGGAAGCAAGATATCTACAAAACCAATAGCAGGGACTGTAAAAAAAACAAAGCAGTTAAATAAAATAAAAGCATTAAATTATTTTAGAAAAAATTTAAAAGAAACCAAGGAGCACAATATGATTGTTGATATGGAAAGAAATGATTTATCAAGAATTTGTAAGGTAGGTTCAGTAAAATTATCTAAACAAAAAATCGTTGAGGAATATAAAGACCTTTTTCATTATGTTAGCCTAATTAAGGGAAAATTAAAAAAAAATATAAATAATTTTGAAATAATTAAAGCAATGATGCCTGGCGGTTCAGTTATTGGGTGTCCAAAGATAAATACGCTTAATCTTTTAAATAATCAGGAAAAAGAAAATAGAAATATTTATACAGGTAGTTTTGGCTACATAAAATTCAATGGTGATATGAGATTTAACATAATTATACGTTCAATTTTAAATTTTAAAAATATATCTGAAATTTCAGTTGCTTCCGGTGTTGTCGTCGATAGTAATGCCAATCATGAGTTTAATGAGAATTTTCTTAAAGCTAAGGCGTTAATAGATTTATTCAAATGATTTATGTAATTGACCATAACGATTCCTTTACTCATAATGTGGTTCATCAATTTGCTTTATTTGATAAAGTTGAGTGTGATAACTATGATAAAGTAAGCGAAAATAAAATTAAGCAAGCATCAACAATAATTTTTTCACCTGGACCAGGTAATCCTAAAAATTATCCAATCACTTCAAAAATTTATAAAAAATATAAAGGTAAAAAAAAAATAATAGGTATCTGTTTAGGATTTCAACATATTTTATTTTGTGAGGGTGCAAAAATTATTGAGCAAAAAAAAATTTATCACGGTTTTCAATCAAATGTAAAAGTTATAACTAATAAATCTTTATTCAAAAAAGGAAAAATATATAAAGTTGGTAGGTATCATTCTTTAAAATTAAAAGAGCCTTTTAAATCTAATAATTTTGAGATAACTATGAGATGTTTAAATTCAAAAGTCGCAATGGCGATTGAAAATAAAAAAGAAAGAATATACGGATTTCAATTTCACCCAGAATCTTTTTTAACTATCAATGGTAACTTACTTATTAAAAAAATCTTATCAGCTTAAAGACTTAAAACGGATAGAGTTCCAAGATCTTTGGGGAGATCATGGAATTTTTACAACGATGTGGATTTTTGGCAAACCAGCAAAAATTTTATTTTTTGATAATCATTTAAAAAATTTAATTTTATCATTAAAAAAATATCAAATAAAAAAAAAATCTTTAAGGTCAGATATTTTAAAAATAATCAATAAAAATTTATCCAAAAAAAGGAAATATAATCATCTATTGAGAATTGCCGTAAATAAGAAAATTATTTCAATATCTTTGAGAAAAAGAGTTAAACCAAAATTAAATTTTAATTTAAGGTTAATAAAATTAAAAAGAGAAAAACCAGAATTTAAAAATCTTAAATACAAAAAGATTTTATCTTATTTATCTAAAATGGATAACTCCCAATCGGATATTGCACTGGTATCTAATAAAAGATTATTAGAAACTGGAACCTCAAATTTATTATTTGTTAAAGATCAAAAATTTTTTACTCCCAAAAAGGATTATTACGAGGGAAATACTTATAAATTTTTTAAAACAAAAATAATAAAGATAATTAAAAAAGATATTTTGCTTAAAGAAATAAAAAATTATGATGAAATATTATTAATAGGATCTGGCAAAGGTGTTACTTCAGTTAAAACTATAAATGAGCTAAAATGGAAAAGAAAAAACCTTAAAAAATTTAAGTTTCTATCAAAAGAATATGATGCAGTTATAAATAAATGTAATTCTTATAGATTTTAGCAAATGAAAGACCCAAATAATCCTTGTTTATTTTGTAATGTTAAAAAAAGTGGATGTGCTCATGAAAATGAATTGGCATATGCAAGTTATGACTCATATCCAGTCTCAAAACATCATTGTTTGATTATACCTAAAAGACACATAAAAGATTTTTTTGATTTATCTAATGATGAATTGGTTGCTTGTAATGATCTTTTAAAAATTATAAAAAAAGAAATAATCAATAAAGATCCATTAGTTAAAGGATTTAATTTAGGCACAAATATAGGAATTGTATCTGGTCAATCTATTTTACATTGTCACTTTCATCTGATTCCCCGAAGAGAAGGAGATGTAGAGAATCCTCAGGGTGGAGTACGATCGGTGATTCCAAACAAACAACATTATAAAAGAAATAATTAGCCTGTAATAAAAGACAAATTGACCCTAGTTTGAGGTTGAACTATAAATTCAACTATATATAAAACTGTAAAATTAATTCAAAATTTAACAAAAGGCGGAAATGTTAAGCAACAATCCATTTTCAATTTTATCAGAAACCATTTCACCATTTGCTATGCAATCTTTTATTATTGCAATGGTTTTGTTGATTGCAGTTGGAACTATTATTCAAATGATACATCATAAAAATTTAACTTATTTTTTCAATAACGCAAAAAAAGCAAAACTATCAGCGACAAAAGAACTAGGTGTTGGGGAAAAAGTTTCTGTGATTGCTAAAACAACAGTTGTTGATATTGGCACTACGTCTGAATTAGGTTTTGGTAAAAGAAGACTGGCCCATGTTCTAGGAATGTATGGAACAATTTTATTTTGGGTGTCTTCAGCTGTTTTAGTTTTTTGTTACACAGGTGCTGATAAACCAAGTTCTCAAACTTGGTCATTAATTTGGCATGCAGGAGCAATATTAACTTGCTTGGGCGGGTATTGGTTTTGGTTTTTTTTAAGAGTTGATGTTTCAGCAGAAGCTCATCCTTGGTATAGAATCATCAAAGCTGATTTATTTGTTTTAGCTTTACTTGCATGTTCAACTTTTGGGTTAGCATGGTCTTACACTCAATTTAACGGACAAATTGGATTATCATATTTGTTTTTAACTTTATTTATTGCATCTAATTTAATTTTGTTTGGTGGTGTTTATTGGTCTAAATTTGCCCATATGTTCTACAAACCTGGAGCAGCAATACAAAAAAATCTAGCTGAAGCTGATGGTTCAAGAGACAATCTTCCTCCACCAGCAGATGCCCCTGAGCAATTTGGCTTAGGCATAAAAAGAGAAGAGCCAAAACACTATTAATATGTTATTAAAAAAAGGAAAAAAATAAATTATGTCAACTTTTGTATACATGACAAGATGTGATGGTTGTGGACATTGTGTAGATATATGTCCTTCTGACATCATGCACATAGATGAAAATATACGAAGAGCAAAAAACATTGAACCAAATTTTTGCTGGGAATGTTACTCATGCGTTAAAGCATGTCCTAATCATGCAATTGACGTAAGAGGGTATGCTGATTTTGCTCCTATGGGTCACAGTGTGAGAGTTAGAAGAGAAGAAGAAAAAGGAACCATATCTTGGAAAATCAAATTTAGAAATGGAACAGAAAAAAATTTCGTATCCCCAATAACAACAAAACCTTGGGGTAAATTTATTCCTAAACTTGCTGAAGGTGATACTCCAAATCAAGGAGAAATTAATTCACAAAGATTGTATAGTGAGCCAGAGGGTTTAAATACTAATAAAGAATTACCATCAGTTCCAAAAGAATCTTTTAAAAAAGGTGTTTATTATTAATGGCTAAGCACAAAACACATTATGAGGAATGTGATGTATTAGTTGTTGGTGGCGGAATGGCTGGTACTGGAGCAACATTCGAGGCTAGACATTGGGGAAGAGATTTAAAAATTGTTTGTGTTGAAAAAGCAAATATTGATCGAAGTGGTGCAGTCGCACAAGGTTTATATGCAATCAATTGTTACATGGGTATGCAATGGGATGAAAATCAACCTGAGGACCATGTTAGATATGCCAGAAACGATTTAATGGGAATGGTTAGAGAAGATTTAGGTTATGACATGGCTCGTCATGTAGACTCAACTGTTCACATGTTTGATGAGTGGGGTCTTCCGATGATGAAAAATGAAAAAACTGGAAGATACTTAAGGGAAGGTAAATGGCAAATCATGATACATGGTGAAAGCTATAAGCCAATCGTTGCTGAGGCAGCAAAAAAATCTGCGGATAAAATTTATAATAGAATAATGGTTACTCATTTATTAATGGATGAAGCTAAAGAAAATAGAATTGGTGGAGCTGTTGGATTTAATATGAGAACAGGAGATTTTCATGTATTTAGAGCTAAAGCAGTTATTGTTGCTGCAGGCGGTGCATCGCATATTTTTAAACCAAGAGCGGTTGGAGAAGGTATGGGAAGAACTTGGTATGCACCATGGAGTAATGGATCTGCATATGCACTACCAATTGCTGCAGGTGCAAAGATGACTCAAATGGAAAATAGAATTGTATTGTGTAGATTTAAAGATGGTTATGGACCTGTTGGAGCATATTTTTTACATTTAAAAACATATACACAAAATGCTAATGGCGAAAATTATGAAAAAAAATGGTATGATCAAACTAAAGAATTAGTTGGTGAATATATTGATCACCATCCAACTCCTACTTGTTTAAGAAACCACGCATTTATCCAAGAAGTTGCTGCCGGTGGCGGACCGATCCACATGGTTACTAAAGAGGCATTTCAAGATCCACATTTAGAAACAGTTGGGTGGGAAAACTTTTTAGGGATGACAGTTGGACAAGCTGTTGTTTGGGCATCACAAAATATTGATCCAAAGTATACAAATCCTGAATTAACAACATCTGAACCTTACGTTATGGGATCGCATGCAACATGTTCAGGAGCATGGGTTAGTGGACCTGAAGATTTGTCTCCACCAGAATACTTTTGGGGTTATAACAGAATGTTAACAATCGATGGACTTTTCGGTGCAGGAGATACAGTGGGTGGAAGTGCACATAAATTTTCATCAGGATCTTTTACAGAGGGTAGATTAGCAGCAAAAGCAGCAGTAAAATATATTGAAGATAAAAAAGCTGAAGGAATTAATGTTACAGATCAACAATGTGATAATTTTAAAAAAGCTGTCTACAAGCCCTTAGAAACATATACAGTTGCTCAAAACGAGATAACTGGAGGAACTGTTTCACCAAGTTATATTTCTCCAATACAAGGATTGCAAAGACTTCAAAAGATTATGGATGAATACGTTGGGGGTATCACTTCAAATTATATGACCAACGGAAATTTACTAAAAAAAGCTTTAGAACTTTTGGCTTGGTTACAAGAGGATTTAGAGTACGTTGGTGCAGAAGATTATCATCAGTTAATGAGAGCTTGGGAGTTGAAACATAGAGCTTTGACATCACAGTGCGTGACTGAGCATACTTTATTTAGGGAGGAAACTCGTTGGCCGGGTTATTATTATAGAGGAGATCATTTGAAATTAGACGATGAAAATTGGCATTGTTTGACAGTTTCAAGAAGAGATCCCAAAACTGGTAAATTTACTCTAGAAAAAGTTCCGGTTTATCACATTGTTGATGAAAAAGAGAAAAAGAAGGCCTCATAATTTATTTTAAGAACATTTATGGATCTTTTATCAAAGTCAGATGAAGAGATTTTTAAAATTGGAAAACCCTTTTGGGAAAACCTAGTACGAGCCTCAAATATGAAGGATTATGGAGGTTTTACCAAAGACTTTTCAACACAAATGCTATTCGGAGCAAATGAAGTTGAGCTAGGTAAACAGTGGGCAAACAATAAAATTATCACAAATCTAGAAGAAACTTACAAGCCCTTTGGAACTTTAAGACGTGGCGACCACATAACAGTATTAATCAAACAGACTAACAAGGAAATACCAGGGGAGTTTCTTGGAAGGTTGGTACTTGGAGTTGAGGATGATGAGATCAAAATTTTTGGAGCTACAATCTATTAATTATAGTTTGACAATTTTTTTACTGGGTGTATTCAGGGATTTAGATGCATCTTTCAAATTTAAAAATTCTAAATATCATAGCTAATAAAAAATCAACTTTTATTAAAACTGGTATTTTTTCAGCTATAGCTGCATGTTGGGGTGTTATCTTAGTTGGGACTTTTATTACTTTTAAATAAGTAATATTTTAAGTTTTATATTTGATGGACGTTTTTTTACCAATAGCCCAAGTCTTTATTAATCCAGTTGAAATACTTTTGATTAGTGCCATTGTTGGTGTTCTTTCAGGTTTGTTTGGAGTAGGAGGTGGTTTTTTAATGACACCTTTTCTAATCTTTATGGGTGTACCACCAGCTTATGCGGTAGCAAATGAGGCTAACAATATCTTAGCAACTTCTGTGTCTGGATCAACCACTCATTGGTTAAAAAATACTTTAGATTACAAAATGGGATTAATGATCGTCATTGGTGGAACGATTGGAACTGTTTTAGGTATTTTTACTTTCACTTATTTTAAGGATATTGGAAAAATAGATACAGTAATTTCTTTAGCCTATATGTACATTCTTGCAATAATTGGGACTCTGATGTTAGTAGAAAGTTTAGGTGAAATTGATAAAGCCAAAAAAAATATAGTAGAGAAGAAAAAACTACATGTCCATTATTGGATTCATGGACTCCCTTTTAGAATGAGATTTCCAAAATCCAAATTATATGAAAGTATATTTACACCAATCATAATTGGATTAATTGTTGGTTTTATAGCAGCCATTATGGGTATCGGTGGTGCATTTATTTTAGTACCAGCAATGATTTACATTATCAAAATGCCAACAAAATTAGTGCCTGGAACTTCCTTGTTTGTGACAATATTTGTTAGTGTGATAGTGACATTTCTCCATTCAATTAATTATGGATCAATTGATTTAATGTTAGTTTTAATGTTAGTTGTTGGATCAATAATAGGTGTTCAAGTAGGCCAAAAGCTCGGAGAGCAGATTGATAGCTCTGGATTAAAAGCTTTGTTAGCAATTTTATTATTAATAGTTGGGATTGTAATAGCTTACGATACCTTTTTTGCTGAGGAGATTAAGAACGGAGTTACATCTGTAAGTTCACCAGATTTAAATTTCTTTTCAAAGTTTATTAAAGAATTTTCAGAAGATATGCCATTTTTCTATGGATTATTTTCAATCTTATTTGCTGTTATTTTAGGAATAGGAGCTGCATTTATTAGAAGATCGATTTCAAAATTTAGAGAAAAATATTTTAAAAAGACAGTTAAACAATCTAAATAAAAAATTTTACATAGATCTCAATTGTTAAAATACTCACAATACCTACAGTCAACATTGATGTAAATCCAACAATAAACGGTTTATATCCCATATTTCTGATATCTTTTAAATTTGTTGACAAGCCTATAGCTGCCATAGCCATAGTCAAAAAAACTTTAGAACCAGCTTTAATTGAATTTATAAAATCAACCCAATTATTATTAGTCAATAAAACTTCATCACCTACGTTTCTTAAGACTATCATCCCAACAAAACCCAAAACAAAATATGGAAATATATTTAAAATAGAGTAACCTTTTTCTTTTGCTTGGCCTCTATTATAAAGAAAAGCAAAAAGAGGAATCATAAAAATTAAAAAAGTATTTCTTATAAGCTTTGTAACAGTTGCGATATTTAATGTTTCAGGACTATTGAATTGCTGATCATATATTAATCCTGCTGCAGCTACCTGAGAAGTTTCATGTATTGCAGTACCTAAAAAAAGACCAGCAAATAATGAGTTTCCTTGAAAATAAAAATTCGCAAAGTAGGGGTATAACAACATCGATAGTATTCCGAATAAAGTAATGTTAGCAACCGCATAAGAAATTTCACTTTTACTAGCTTTTATTACTGGTGCTGTTGCCATTATAGCTGTGGTACCACAAACAGTGCTACCAATAGATATTAAGTAGGCCATCCTTGTTGGTATTTGAAGTTTTCTAATCATTAGCTTTATTACAATTAAGACGCTGACAATACAAATCACTATCAATGGAATTGCTATTTTTCCAAATTCCAAAAATTCAAAAGGTTTTAATTGTATTCCTAAACAGATAATTCCAAGTTTTAAAATATAGTCTCTACTAAAATCTAATCCTTTTTGAAAACTTTCTCGAATTTTAAAAAAATTTCCAAAAAAAATTCCTAGTAGAATAGCTATCATTGCTGTAGAGATTGGACTTTTGTTATATCCTAAAAGTTCAATACCAATAATATTATTAAAACCTTGAGAAAGAGAATAAAGAATAAATGCAAGTATTATACCTGGTATTAACACCAAGTAATCTTTTAAGACCATTCTTTTAGTGATTATGCGCTTCTATAAAGTTTAGTCATAACAAATTCCTTATGACCCAAAGCTTCTGCACAAGTTAATCTTCCATTAGCAACTCTAAGAGTTGTCTCAATAAGTTTATCTCCAGCCTCTGATAAATTCATTTCTCTTGAAAGAATTTTTGATACATCGCAATCAATGTGCTCACCCATACTTTTAACAGTTAATGGATTAGCAGTTAATTTAACGACTGGCTCAATTGGATTTCCAACAATATTACCTTGCCCAGTTGGAAACAGATGAATATTAAATCCTGCTGCTGCTTGTAGTGTTACACACTCTGCTGCTGCTGAAGATGTATCCATAAAGTATAATCCTTTACCTTTTTTTGGTTCTTCTGCTGGCTCTAAAACATCTATAAATTTACAATCACCAATTTTTTGAAAATTTCCAAATGCTTTTTCTTCAATAGTTGTCAAGCCCCCAGCAATGTTACCAGCAGTTGGTTGACTTTCCGACAAATCATCTGTTGCTTCTTTTAGAATAAAATCATTATATGCGCTCCAAGTTTTCATAAATTTATCTGAGGCCTCTTTTGTTGCACCTCTGGTTGCACAAACTTTTTCTGCACCAGTTAGTTCTGAAGTTTCACCAAAACATAGATGAACACCAAGTGGTTCAAGTTTATCCATTAAGTTTCCAACTGTAGGATTTGACGCAAGACCTGAGGTAGTATCTGATTCTCCACATTTTACTGAAATCCATAAATCACTTATTGGACATTCCTCTCTTTGTTTTTCTGAAGCCCACATGACAAATTCTTGTGCTTTTTTGGAAGCTTTCATAACTGTTCCAATATCACCTGTTCGTTCAATGTGAAAACCTTCCACAGGTTTTCCAGTTTTTGCTATTCCATCTACAATTCTTTTAGTCCATTTTGGTTCAATACCAATTACAATCACAGCGGCAACATTTGGATTGCTTCCTGTGCCTATCATTGTTCTAAAGTGTAATTCTAAATCTGCTCCAAACTGTAATCGTCCATATGAATGAGGTAATGCGATAGTTCCTTTTATATTGTTTGCGACTGCTTCTGCGCAAGCATTTGAAATATCATCTACTGGTAAAATAATTACGTGATTTCTAGTTCCCGCTCTTCCATTTTCTCTTTTGTAACCTAAAAAACTTTTTGGAATTTCCATCAATTTACCACTTTTTTGTTTTTACGTTATGAACATGTACATGCTCACCTTTTTTTATGGATTTAACAACTTTTCCTATGTCGTGACCATATTTTAAAATTGTGTCACCTTCTTTTAAGTCCGTCATAGCAATTTTATGACCCAATGGTATTTCGTCCATTGATTGAATATCTGTTGAGCTATCATCCTCCATAATCCAGCATTTACAGTCTTGTTTTGGTGTTATTTTTTCGATTACTACAACCCCTACATTATCCTTTTTATCGTGAATTATGATGTCAGTAGCCATTATATCGTGTCGATTTGTTTGTTTGAATTTTCAGAAATCTTATATATTAATCGCGACAATTAAGAAATAGTTTTATAAAAAAATTATTACATTTGCTAGATTAGAAAGGTTCTATTAATGACGAAAATGACAACAGAGGAAGCTTTTGTAAAAGTTTTACAAATGCACGGCATCGAACATGCTTTTGGAATAATAGGTTCAGCATTCATGCCTATCTCTGATATTTTTCCTGATGCAGGTATTACTTTTTGGGACGTAGCTCATGAAACAAATGGTGGACTAATCGCTGATGGTTATACAAGATCTACAGGTAAAATGTCTATGGTCATTGCACAAAACGGGCCAGGTATCACTGGATTAGTAACCCCAATTAAAACCGCTTACTGGAACCATACACCATTATTATTAGTAACACCTCAGGCAGCAAATAAGACTATGGGTCAAGGAGGTTTTCAAGAAGTAGAGCAAATGAATTTATTTAAAGATATGGTTTGTTACCAAGAAGAGGTTAGAGACCCATCAAGAATGGCTGAAGTTTTAAATAGAGTAATAGAAAAAGCAATAAGAGGTTCAGCGCCGGCGCAAATTAATGTTCCAAGAGATTATTGGACTCAGGTTATCGATATTGAATTACCACCAATAGTAAGACTAGAAAGACAAGGTGGAGGAGCAGAGGCTATAGATAAAGCTGCAAAACTTTTATCAAATGCAAAGTTTCCAGTTATTTTATCTGGTGCAGGAGTTGTAATTGGTGGTGCAATTGAAGAAACAAAAAAACTTGCAGAGAAATTAGACTCTCCAGTTTGTTCTGGTTATCAACACAATGATAGTTTTCCAGGAAGCCATCCATTAGCTGTTGGACCTTTAGGATATAATGGGTCAAAAGCTGCAATGGAATTAATTTCAAAAGCAGATGTTGTTTTAGCTTTAGGAACAAGGCTAAATCCATTTTCAACACTTCCAGGGTATGGCATAGATTATTGGCCCAAGAAAGCAAGTATCATCCAAGTTGATATCAATCCTGATAGAATTGGTTTAACTAAAAAAGTAACTGTTGGAATAAGTGGAGATGCAAAATTAGTTGCGCAACAAATATTTGATAAATTATCATCTAATGCAGGTGATACGGATAGACAAAAAAGAAAAGACTTAATTCATCAAACAAAATCTGCTTGGTTACAAAAATTATCTAGTCTGGATCATGAAGATGATGATGAAGGAACAGTCTGGAACAAAGAAGCAAGAGAGAGAGATAAAGATAGAATGTCACCAAGACAAGCTTGGAGAGCAATACAAGCGGGAATGCCAGAAGATGTAATTATATCTAGTGATATTGGAAATAATTGTGCAATTGGAAATGCTTACCCAACTTTTGAAAAACCAAGAAAATACCTGGCACCAGGTTTGTTTGGTCCTTGTGGTTACGGTTTTCCATCAATACTTGGAGCAAAGATTGGATGTCCAGATACACCTGTAATTGGTTTTGCAGGAGACGGGGCGTTTGGAATTAGTATGAATGAGATGAGTTCTTGCGCTCGTGAAGAGTGGCCAGCAATTACAATGGTTATTTTTAGAAATTATCAATGGGGTGCAGAAAAAAGAAATACAACTCTTTGGTTTGATAATAATTTCGTCGGAACTGAGTTGGATCCCGAGTTAAGTTATGCGAAGGTAGCCGATGCTTGTGGTTTAAAAGGAGTAACAGTTAAATCAATGGAGGAAACAACTGCCGCAATCAAGCAATCTTGTGAGGATCAAAAAAAAGGTATCACTACATTTATAGAAGTAATTTTAAACCAAGAACTCGGTGAACCATTTAGAAGAGATGCAATGAAAAAGCCTGTAAGGGTGGCTGGTATAAAAAAAGAGGATATGAAAAAGCAGCCTTCTTTGAATTCTTAATGTAAATCCGTAGGCCAGCTATCTTTACCATTATATCGATCTAACTCTTTTTTTGTTATTGGCCTGAACAAAACCCAAGCAATAACGATTACTAAAGATAATAATATTAATGTTTTCACTTTTATCTTATTATTGTCTTAACAGAACCGAGCTTATCGATTTTACCTTGATAAAGACCTTTACCTATCGGAACAACTCCTACAGTTGAACCAGTAAATACATAAAAATTTTTATTCAGATTAACTTTATCTTTCTTTAACTTGTTTAAGACAAACCTTAATGAGTTTAATGGATTAATAAAAACTGCACTAGTATTACCATTAATATTCTGTTTTGTATTTTTGTTTGAAATATTTGTTTTTAAATTTCCGATGTTTATTTTTTTATATTTTTTCTTTTGACCGATCAAAAATTTTACATTAGCTCCAAAATCACTACATAAATCTCCAAACGAAGTTATTCCTTTTTTTCTTTGTCTATAACCAACGATTTCTATACAAGGAGCCATATGAGAAATAAATTTCGAAATATTCCTCATTGTAATTACACCTTTTGAATTAAAAAAAGATCTTTTAATTAGATAGCAAACCTCTAACTCAATGCCAAAAGTAGTTTTACTAATCTTGACACTTTTACCACTTTTCAAAAAATTATTTTTATAAACCGATGCATAAAATGGCTCTTTTTCTTTTAATTTTTTCATTACTGGAATTCCAGTTCCTCCAGCTTTGTAACCAATTATAGGTTTTTTAACTTTACTCTCACAAAGCATTCTAAATTTGTTTGCTTCAGTCAGTTTTTTTGTAAATCTTCTAGGTAATGGTGCGATAATTTTATTTTTAAGAAAAGCTTTTACCAATTTATTTGAAGTTCTCTCTATTAATGTGCTCATATTTTTGAATTATTTTTTTTATTTAATTAATAAACTATATTTTATGATCCAAAGTTTATCAAACTAAAACCAGCAATAAAGAAGACTATCAACCAAACTAAACCTTTTATTAAAAAAAAAGTAAATCCTCCAACTAGAATATATTTACCCCATTTACTCTTTGACAAAAAATTTTTAAGCCTAGTCATCATTTAGATAAATTTTGCTAATTCAATAAAGACATTGGATCAAGTCTAGTTTGAAACCAATTTACTCTAAAATCTAGGTGAGGGCCTGTAGATCTACCGGTTGATCCAACCGTACCAATGATATCTCCTTGATTAATTTGGTCACCAACAGATACCATCACATTTTCTAGATGAGAGTAAATTGTTGAAATCCCGTGTCCATGATCCATTATAATTGTACCGCCAGTATAATAAAGGTCATCCTCGGCCATTGTTACAACCCCAGATGCTGATGATTTTATAATTGTTCCTTTTTTTGCTGCTATATCAATTCCATAGTGAGGCCACTTTGGTTTACCATTTAAAATTCTCTGGCTTCCGTAAACACCACTTATAATGCCTTTTACAGGCATAATGAATTGATTTTTAAAAAAAGGTAAATCAGAATTGATAGCTCTAGCTTTTCCAATTCTGTTGTTTTCTTCTTTTATTCTTTTGTAAACTGACTCAGGTGGTGTAACTTTACTTTCCTCTAAGCCATCTATTCTCTGAATATTGTATTTTCTTTTAAGAACTTTTTTAATTATTTTTTCACTTTTTCCGTTTGTTATTTTAGTAATAGTTAAATCAAATTTTCTATCCCTATCAATACCAAAAGCAAAATAACCATCTTTAGAAACTTTCACTTCTTTTTTATCTATAATTATTTTAGAGGAGGGATCAGTTATTCCTATGATATAATGACCCTGTAAAAATTTTCCCTTAAACTCGATAGCATTTGAATGAGTTGATATAAAAAAAATTATTAAAAAAAATATTTTTGGTATTATTTTGCAGTCCATCCGCCATCAACTAATAAAGAAGTTCCAGTAATCATTGACGCTGCATCAGATGCAAGAAATACAGCTGCGCTTGCTACATCTGAAAGTTCAGCAAATTTTCCTAAGGGAATGTTCCCCAAAACCTCTTTTTTAAACTTTTTACTTTTCAAAAATTTACTTGTCATTGGAGTAACAACAAAAGTTGGGCAAACAGTATTTACCCTTATGTTATATTTAGCTAGATCAATCGACATTCCTTTGGTTAAGCCTTCTAAGCCAAATTTTGTCATATTATAAACACTTCTAATAGGACCACCAACATGACCCATTTGAGAAGACATATTTACAATAGCACCGCCGATTTTTTTTCTATTTTTGGACTTAATCATTTTTAAAGCACATAATTGAGCAAGATTAAAAGTTGCCATCGTATTTATCTTAACCAAATACTCCATATTTTTTGTTTTAACTTTGGTAAAATGTTCTGGAATATTATTGCCTGCATTGTTAATCAATATGTCTATTTTTGACTGCTTATTAATTATCTCTTTAATTTGATTGTAATTTGTGATGTCACATACATAAGATTTACATTTAGACTTTATTTTTTTTATCTTTTTTGAAACTTCATCTAAATCTTTTTTTGTTCTACTTATGATGATCAAGTTAGCACCAGCTTCAGCAAGCGCTATAGCACATGCCCTACCAAGTCCTTTTCCAGCTCCAGTTACCACAGCAGTTTTACTCTTTAAATTGTAGTTTTTAAGATACATCATAAAAATAGTATTTTAATATCAGTATAAATCAATTCAATAGCAACAATTAAAATTGCCAATAATCCTGCCCAAGCAATCCATTTATATTTTTTTATCCAATTTGATATTAATGTTGCTGCTGTTGCCATTAGCACAATTGATAAAACAAGACCAAAAATTAATAAGTAATAATGGTCTCCTGCTGCTCCTGCAACTCCTAAAACATTATCTAAACTCATGGTAAAATCGGCTAATAAAATTGTCCAAATAGCTTTTAAAAAACTGGAATTATCTACCTTTATATCACTTTCGTGATCAGAACCTTTTATGACATCTACATAAAGTTTGTAGACAATATAGAGAAGAAGAACACCTCCAATTAACCTTAAACCTGTAATTTGTAATAAATAAGCAGTCAATAAAGTTAAGATTATCCTTAAGACAACTGCTCCACCTATTCCCCAAAAAATAATTTTTCGTCTTTGTTCTAAAGGAAATTTTGATGCAACCATTCCAATTATGATTGCATTGTCTCCTGCTAAAACAAGATCAATTAAAATAATTTGTGTTAAAATTGTAATTTGTTCTGGATTAATAAAATCAGTGGGCATTAACTTCTAAGTATCATATCAGCACCTTTTTCGGCAATCATAATTGTAGGTGCATTAGTATTACCCGAAGTTATATTAGGCATTATTGAGGCATCAATTACTCTTAAATTATTTAAACCCTTTACTTTAAGAGTTTCATCAACTACTGCCATATCATCTTGCCCCATTTTACATGTGCCAACTGGATGAAAAATAGTTTGCGCATAATTTGATCCAGCTTTTACAAGTTCTTCATCGTCATTAATATCAATACCAGGTCTATATTCTTCTGGTTTATATTTTTTAAAAGTTTCAGACTCCATTACTATTTTTCTTGTAAGTTTCAAACCTTTTGCAGCAACCATACGATCATGGTCAGTTGAAAGATAGTTGAGTTTTACTTTTGCATAAATTCTTGAGTCTTTATTAATAATATTAACGTGACCTCTACTTGATGGTCTGATATTTGATACAGTAGGTGTAAATGCATGAAAGTCGTGGTTTTTTGTAGCACCTAAAGTGTCCATACTCATTGGTTGCACGTGCCATTGAAGATCTGGCAATTCTAAAGAAGGATCACTCTTAGCAAACATACACATTTGACTAGCGCCCATAGTCATTGGTCCACTCCTATTAAAAACATATTCTAGACCAATCATTAATTTACCAAATAAACTATTAACTTTCTTATTCAATGATTTAAGTCCATTAACTTTGTAAATTGGTCTAAACATTAAATGATCTTGTAAATTTTCTCCAACTCCCTTTAGTTCATGCACCATAGTTACACCAAGGTCTTTTAATTTTTCTGAATTACCTATTCCGGAAGTTTGTAAAATTTGAGGTGATCCAATTGACCCAGATGAGAGTATTATTTCTTTGTTAGCTGCAACCTTTTTTAGAGCATTTTCTTGCCAGTACTCAATATTTTTAGCAGTTTTATTTTCGAAATTAATTTTTTTTACATGAGCATGAGTAATAATCTTTAAATTTTTTCTATTTTTAACTGGGTTTAAATATCCAACTGCAGTACTACACCTAAATCCGTCTTTTTCAGTTACTTGAAAGTATCCACACCCATGATTATCACCAGTATTAAAATCTTTCGTTTTTGGAATACCAAATTCTTCTGCTGCATTTTGAAATTCATTTAACAGCGGTAATTGAATTCTTTGATCTGAAACAGACAAAGGCCCTCCAACACCATGGTAATTATCTTTACCACGTTCTTGATCTTCAGCTTTGATAAAGTAAGGAAGAACATCATCCCAACCCCAACCAGTATTACCCAGTTGACGCCAAACATCATAATCTCTACTTTGACCTCTTATATATAGCAAACCATTAATAGCTGAGCTTCCTCCTAAAGTTTTCCCCCTAGGATAACGAATTGATCGATTATTCATTGTTTCATCAGGCTCAGTTTTATAACACCAATCAACTGAAGGATTATGCATTGTTTTGAAATAACCAACTGGTATGTGTATCCAGGGATAATTATCTTTACCACCAGCCTCAATCAATAGAACTTTATTTTTTGGATTTTCAGATAACCTATTAGCTAAAACACATCCAGCAGATCCAGCTCCTAAAATTATAAAATCAAAGTTTTCCATCTAGAGTTGAAAAGTTTTTTTTAAAAATCTCATTTGTTCATCTTTACACTCATATTAATCAATTGTCACTTGTACGAACTTTGTTTTTCTGATTGTATGTTGTCGTTAAATTTAACTAACAAGAGGAAAAATAATGAAAAAAATCATTTCAATGTTGTTTGCAACTGTTTTGGTACTTGGATTTGCATCTAGTGCTAATGCTGCAAAAACACTAAAATGTCAGACAGTTCTTAACACTAAAGCTGATGAAGTTAAAATGTTAAAGGACTTTACTGATACAGTAACAGAACTTACATCTGGATCGTTAAAATTTGAAATTTTACCTGCAGGTGCAGTTGTGGGAGTTAAAGAAACTTTAGATGCTGTTGATAAAGGTTTGATTGATTGTGGTTTCGCATGGACACACTATTGGTCAGGTGATCACCCTGCTGCTATGTTATTTGGTTCACCAGTAGCTGGTGGTGGAGTAGGTATCGACAATATCGCATTCTTATCATGGTTCCAGTATGGTGGTGGTAAAGAATTATACGATCAACTTTGGAAAGAAATGGGAAGAGATATTAAAGGATTTATGATTCAACCAGTTGGTCCAGAAGCTTTAGGTTGGTTTCCAAAACCAATTAAAGATATGGCTGACTTTAGAAAGTATAAGTTCAGAACTCCTCCAGGAATTCCAGGACAAACTTACAAAGACATTGGTATAGCATCAGTTGCAATGGGTGGTGGAGATATTCTTCCAGCTCTTGAAGCAGGAACTATAGATGCTGCTGAGTGGTGTTGTCCAAAACCAGACTTAACATTTGGTTTTCAAAAAGTGTTAAAGCACTATTACTTACAAGGTTTACACCAGGTAGTCGTAAATGCTGACTTTTATATTACTGGAAAAACATATAATGCTATGAGTGCTCATGAGAAAAAGTCACTTGAAGTAGCTGCTAATGCTTCATTAGCAAAATCTTTAAGTTACAGAATCTATGAGAATGGTAAAGCTTTAAGAGAGCTAACTACTAAACATGGAGTAATTCTAGAAGATACACCTTCAGATTATTTCACAGAATATATGGCTGCAGCAAAAGCATCTTTAAATAAGAATGCTAAAGATAATAAATTTTTTAACGAAGTTTACACTTCAATGAAAAATTTTGCTGATGTTGCTGTTCCTTTCTGGAGTGGTGCTCAAATGTCTAATGCGAAGCTAGGAATGGCTCACGCAGCAACATTAAAGTAATCAGTAATCAATCTTGATTTTTTAGAGCGGACTTTTAAAGTCCGCTCTAATTTTTTTAACTAAAATTTTATGGCAGAAGAACCTGGTAAACTAGATATCTCTGATGAAATGATTGCCGAAAGGCGAGGTGGATCAGGAAAAATGCCAACCGATATGCCATCATGGATGGCAAAATCTATTCTTAATATTGATAAATTTAGTAAGTGGATTGGTAGTATTGTTTGTTGGATATTGATGCCACTCATTTTTGCGATGACCTATGAAGTTCTTGCAAGAAAATTATTTTTAGCACCAACAATTTGGGCTTACGACATAAGCCGTTTTCTTTATGGTGCATTATTTATGCTTGGCGCAGGATACGCTCTTTCTAGAGGAGTCCATATAAGAGCAGATTTTTTATATAGAAATTTTAAAACTAAAACACAAGGTCTTATTGATTTCTGGTTATATCTTTTATTTTATTTTCCAGGACTAATTGTTTTTCTTTATATGACTATAGGTTTTGTTGAAGAGTCAATTAGAAGAGGCGAACGAGGAATGGATACTACTTGGATGCCCTATATGTGGCCCATCAAAACGTGTTTGTTACTTGGAATTATTTTTTTATTAATTCAAGGTTTCTCAGAATTACTAAAAAGTTATTGGGCAGCTAAAAAAGGTGAGTGGCCAGGAGAGAAAAAATGATAGCAGAATTCATTGATCCGGCTATTTTAGGTTTCATTTTAGTTGGCGTGATGCTATTTGCAATATTTATAGGGTTTCCCATTTCATTCACCTTAATATTTTTAGGTTTTGTATTTGGTTATCTTGGGTTTGGAAAATTAGTTTTTTATTTAATGACCCTTCAATTTTCAATGGTCATGACCGAACAAACGCTCGCCGCCGTCCCACTCTTTGTTTTTATGGGTATTATGATGGAACAAGCTGGATTAATGGAGAGATTGTTTTCAGCATTTCAAATGATGCTAGCAAAAGTAAAAGGGTCTTTATATTACGCAGTTTTATTTGTTTCAGTTATATTTGCTGCGGCAACAGGAATTGTTGGTGCATCAGTCACAATTCTGGGAATTATGGCTGCTAAGTCAATGAATAGATCTGGTTATGATGTAAAACTTGCTGCTGGCACTATTACTGCTGGTGGTACTTTAGGAATTTTAATCCCACCAAGCATTATGCTTGTTGTAATGGGACCTATTATGGAAATTCCAGTTATAGATTTATTTGCAGCTGCAATCTTACCAGGAATTCTGCTTGCTAGTTTGTATGCTGCTTACACAACAATCAGATGCATGATTAATCCAAAACTTGGACCAGTTTTACCTGATGATATGAGAGCTGCAAGTATGAAAGAAGTATGGATAGAATTTTTCTTAGGTTTAGTTCCTCCAGCAGCTTTAGTATTTGCTGCATTAGGAAGTATTTTGTTTGGATTTGCAACTCCAACAGAAGCAGCAGGCTGTGGAGCTATGGGGGCTCTTTTATTATCTTTAGCATATAAGAAATTAACTCTTTCAAAACTTCAGGAAGCATTAGTGAAAACATTGGAGATTACTGCTTTAATAATGGTGTTAGTTGCAGCATCAAATTTTTTTGGTGCAGTTTTTGCAAGATTGGGAACTCCAACTTTATTGACTGAATTTTTATTAGGCTTAGAGATGAACAAGTATTTAATTCTAGCAATGATAATGGTGATGATCTTTTTATTAGGTTGGCCATTAGAGTGGGTACCAATTGTGATGATTATTATTCCAATAATTTTACCATTGGTAGAGGCTTTAGGATTTAATTTAACTTGGTTTGCAATTTTAGTTGCTGTTAATTTACAAACTGCCTGGCTCTCACCTCCAGTAGCTCTCTCGGCTTATTTTTTAAAAGGAGTCGTTCCTGAATGGGATTTAAAGGATATTTATTATGGAATGATGCAGTTTATGGTCCTTCAAGTAATAGGATTAGTTTTGATCATTATATTTCCTAAAATTGCTCTTTGGTTACCAACTCTCTTATATGGACAGTAGAAACTTTAAGTTTTATATTGTCTAAGTGAGTCCTCAAAATTTAAAAAAAAATCTTACTAATTGGGATTTAGTTTCAGTAAACCCCAATGATAAAAATTGGGATTGGAAAGTTTTATTTTGTTTTTGGGGTGTAAATATTCAGAGTGTTATAGGTTTCTCATTAATCACCTCTTTATATGTAATCTATAATCTTAATACTTTTATCGTATTTTTTGGAACAATATTTGGAGCTCTTCTAGTTTATCTATTTTCAAACTTAATTGGAAAGCCATCTCAAAAATATGGACTACCCTTTGTTGTTTTATTACGACCCTCATTAGGTATTATTGGAGCAAAATACTTTGGTTTACTGAGATTTTTAGTTGGTATTTTTTTATTTGGTATTCAAACATATTTTTTATCAAAAGCATTTAGTTATTTAATTAGAATTGGAATTTTTTCTATAGAACCTGCAATTCTTGATCAACAATTATTACTTTTATTCTTTTTAGGTATGAACTTAATTGATTGGATTGCAATTATCATAGCAATAATTTTTCAAGGATTTCTATTTAGTATTGGAAT
Organism: uncultured Pelagibacteraceae bacterium; assembly: GCA_902617625.1. Classification (GTDB taxonomy): domain Bacteria; phylum Pseudomonadota; class Alphaproteobacteria; order Pelagibacterales; family Pelagibacteraceae; genus Pelagibacter. Next base: position 88,119 of record CACMXJ010000002.1, read on the forward strand.
GAACATGAATAAAAAGATTATTATTTTTTCAGCAATTACAGTTTATCTTGGAATTTTATTGTTTTTTTTATCTGTGTTACTAAGTGACGTTAAATTAACGTCTAGTGCATTTTTAAATTCATTAAATACAGAAAATTTTCTGAATAAAAATAATTTTGTGCCATTAATAACAGTCACCAGCACGGTATTTGCATATTTTTCGATTATTATTTTAAATTTTGGGGATTTTTCAAGGTATGTAAAAAGTGAAAGTCAGCTCAAAAAAGGAAATCTAGCTTTAATATTAAATTTGATAATTTTTTCCTTTGCTGCTTTATTTATAGTTTCAGGCATGGATGCCTTTTTAAAACAAGATCCGGAAAATCTTTCTAGAATATTAACAAATCCTACAGATATTCTTGGAAAAATAGATAATTTATTTCTGATTGTTTTAGCTTTAATTTTTATCATTATTGCCTCTGCTTCAACAAATTTAATAGCAAACTTTATTCCATCTCAATATACTTTAATTAATTTTTTACCTTTTTCTTTATCTGTTAAAAGTGCTGGTTTTATAATCACTATTATAGGTTTTATAATAGGAATATTTTGGTTAACTTTTCTAAGCCAAGTTGGTGCTTTGTCTTTTATTGATACATTTGGAGCTTTTTTTGGACCTCTTTTTGGAATAATGATTTTTGATTTTTATTTTATTCAAAAGGGTAAATTAGATAATAAAGATATTTATTCCTTGGAGAACAATGGGATTTATTATTACAGTAGTGGATGGCATATAAAAGCAGTTTACTCTGTAATTTTGGGTTTTATTTTTTCAGCTTCAACTATTTGGAATACTAATTTAATGTTCCTTCAATCATTTTCTTGGATTATAGGAGCCTTTGTGGCGGCTTTTACTTATTATTTGTTAACACGAAAATAAAAAAATGGAAAAAATTACCTTCGATTTTAAAAATAGAACGGCAATTGTAACAGGAGGTGCCCAAGGTTTTGGTTTTGATATTACTAAACGTTTTTTAAAATCAGGTGCAAAGGTGATTATATGGGATAATGATACAAAAGCTTTAGAATCAGCCATTAAAGAAATAGATAATCCAAATTTGAGTTCTAATACTGTTGATGTCTCTAATTATGATGAAGTTGAAAAAAATGTTAAGGAGATTACAAAAAATTCTAATATTGATATTTTAATAAACAATGCAGGCATAACTGGTCCCACAGCTACCTTGTGGGAATATGACATTGAGATGTGGAAAAAAGTTGTTGAAATCAATGTTATGGGAACTTTTAATTGTTGCAGGTCGATAGTACCAAACATGATCAAAAATAATTATGGTAGAATTGTTAATGTAGCCTCTGTAGCTGGAAAAGATGGAAATGCTAATGCTAGCGCATACAGTGTAGGAAAAGCAGGAGCAATAGGTTTAACTAAATCATTAGGTAAAGAGCTAGCAGATAAGAATATAGCTGTAAATGCAGTCACTCCAGCGGGCGCAAAGACTAGAATTTTAGATCAAATGACTAAAGAGCATGTTCAAAGAATGCTATCAAAAGTACCCAGAGGAAGATTTCTAGAGGTTGAAGAGTTTACCTCATTAATTTGTTGGCTTTCTTCTGAGGAAAACACTTTTTCAACAGCAGCAGTCTTTGATATCAGTGGTGGTCGCTCTACTTATTAACTTCTGGGTTTTTGTTCAACTATTTTGATATTATTAATTTTAGCTCTACTAAACTTAATATCTTTGGACATAACTGGTGCAAAAATCATTATAGACCAGTAAATTAATAGTATAAAAGCAGATATTGTCTTCATAATATTTATATAGAACTGAATGTTGAATTTTGAATGTTTAAATTTTGTCTAAATAATGTATTAAGAATTTTTTTTAATTTTATGAAAATTTTAATAAATATTTTAATCATCACAATTTTATCCATTAACTTGTCTTTAGCAGATGAATTACAAGTCTTTGATTTTACCGAAACAGAGCTCGCAGAACTTAAAGTTAGAAAGGTAAGAGGGGCTGACAATAAAACACTTTATACCGTTGGAACAAATGAAAACGGAAATTATTTGAAATCGGTTGCTAATAATGCTGCCTCTGGCCTTGGAAAAGAAATCAAGATAGACTTAGATAAGACCCCGATTATAAACATAACTTGGAAAATTGAGAAAGATCTGCCAGGAATTAGAGAAAATACGAAAAAAGAGCATGATTTTGCTGCAAGAGTTTTTGTGATTAAAAAAACTGGAGCTACACCACTATCAAATAGAGCAATTAATTATGTTTTCTCAAGTAATAATGAAGTTGGGGCAAATTTTCCAAGTCCATATACAAAAAAATCGATAGATAATGTTTTAGCTAGCACAAAAGATAATTTAAATGAATGGGTAACAGTTAAAGCTAATGTCAAAGAGGATTTTAAAAGATTACACGATCTAGATGTTAAAGAGCTTGATGGAATTGCTATTATGTCTGATACTGATAACTCAAAGATGAAATCTATAGCTTATTTTCAAAATATATATTTTTCATCTCAATAATTAGAATTTAAGATATTTTTTAAGATAAATATTAAATAAAGAGAGTATAACAGCTACTATAACATCTTCTAAAGGACTTGCTTGTGGATAGCCAAAGTTCCACGCAGTAACCATCACTAACCAAATAACAAATATATTCATTAAATACTTATACCTTAGTTTCTATTAAATAGTTTACTTTTTTGATATAATTATATTATGCATGAAAATTTTTTTCATACTTTAAAAGTTTATTATGAAGATACTGATTCTGCAGGCGTCGTATATTATGCTAATTATTTAAAGTTTTTAGAGAGAGCCAGAACAGAAGCTCTTCATTCAATTGGGTTCAGTAATCAAAAAGTGAAAAAGGATTTTAATTCATTAATTATAGTAAAAGCTTGCAACATTGAATATAAAAAACCTGCAAGTCTTGAAGATGAACTAACTATAAGATCTTTTGTTAAATCTATCACTAAAACATCTTTTTTTATGAATCAAATAATTACCAAAGGTGATGACACTATAGTTGAGGCACAGGTTCATTTAGTTTTTGTTAATGATTTAGGTAAACCAGTAAAAATACCCGATGAAATTTACTCAAAATTTAAACCTTATTTTTGCGATACTATTAAATTTTAGCTATTTTCTTTGCCTTAATAATTAATTGATTAATCATAGTAGTCGTCACTAATTTTGTATTTACATTTCTTGGGCTTGGGTGATAACAAGCAATCAAAACTTTATTATCTGGCAATAAATATTTGTTTCCGTGTTTAAATTCGAATTTTTTTTGAAGTATAAACTTTTTTTTATAAATTTTTAGACAATTATCAAATGCAACTTTCCCAAGAGTTATGATCACTTTAAGATTTTTTAAATTTTCAATTTCATTTTCAAAATAATTCGAACAGCGATTTAATTCTGTGCTTTCTGGTTTATCACCTGGAGGAACACATTTAAGAATATTAGTTATGTAAGTATCATGTAATTTCAAATTATCATTTGCTTTTTCTGAAAAATCTTGATTTGAAATTCCTGTTAAAAATAAACTTTTAAATAAAAAATTTCCTGATTTATCTCCTGTGAATGCTCTTCCGGTTCTTGTTCCACCATGAGCTGCAGGAGCAAGACCTAAAATCATCAATTTTGCTTTATTGTCTCCAAAGCCGGGGACTGGTTTTCCCCAGTATTTCTCATTCTTATTTTGTTTTCTTTTTTGTATTGAAATTTTTTTGATAAAACTAACAAGTCTTGGACATTTTTTACATTTAATAATTGTATTATTTATTTTTTTTAATTTAATAGTCATTAATGAAACTTATAAAATTTTTTTTTATTATTTTTATAACTTTCCCCTCATCGATTAAAGCAGATTTAAATAAAGAATTATCTTTAGAACTAAAAAAAGGTGGTAAACTTATATTTATTAGGCATGCATATGCACCAGGTGGTGGAGACCCTGAAAATTTTGATATAAATAACTGTGATACTCAAAGAAATTTAAGTGAGCAAGGAAGAAACCAAGCTAAAAAAATTGGAAATTTTTTTAGAGAAAATGATGTTAAAATTTTCAAAGTTTTCTCAAGTGAATGGTGTCGCTGCAAAGAGACTGCTAAATTAGCTTTTACAAATTTTGAAACAAAAGATTTCTTAAATTCCTTTTTTAGTGCAAAGTTTGCTAATAATAAAGATAAACAAATGTTAGATTTGAAAAATTATGTTGAAAAATTCAAAGGCAATAAAAATTTAATTTTTGTGACACATTATGTAGTAATATCTGAAGCTTTAGATTATGCTCCTTCATCAGGTGAAATAGTTATTTCAGATAAGAATTTTAATAAAATTGGAAGTATAGAAATAGATTTTTAATATTATGTCATCAAAACGAGCAATGAAACAAGCTCAAAAGCAAGCTTATGCTAAACATAGAAGCAACATTACTAATAATAGATTTGGAAATAGAAAAAAAAATTTCTCTAAGAAAAATAAAAAAAGTTAACTTTCTTTTTTAAATTTCTCAATTTTTTTACAAAAAGAAATTCTAGATATTCCTTCTTCATCATTAAGAACAGTTTTCATGAAAATCTCTTGTTTGTCTTTTTCAAAAAGAATTTGAGTATAAAATTGAGGATATCCGTGTTTATGAGTGAGTATTTTACCATTTTCTTCATAAATATTTTGAACATAAGAGTTTGATTTTTTAGTACTTAAATCAGTTAGTCGATATTTTTGATATGTTTTTTCCTTATAAACATAATTTCTAGTCATGATTAACTCGTCTAGATTTAAGATGTACTCATTTTTTAAAAATTCGTCTTGTTTATCATCGCATTTACTCATAATGATTATTTCTGATTTAAGATGTTGGAAGGGAAGAATTATTAATAAAAGAGAAATTAAAAATCTAATTTCTTTCATTTTTTTCAGCAAAAAATAAACCAATTAAAAGCAAAGCTGTCCAACCGAGTCCCACTAGTCCTTTTATAATATTTGTATCAGCACTCCACAAATCAAGAAAAAGAGCCCCAAAAATAAGACCAAGAACATATACAATAATTACGATTGTAGTTTTACTCATCTAATAATTTCTTTTTAAAAAGAGAAATACCATTTTCAATTTTATAAGTATAGGACTCTTTAAAACTTTCTAATTGCCAACCAGTCAATCTTTTTTGAATAATTTCAAGATTTTCTTTTTTCCACTCATCAGTTGTATCCTCAAGTTTCCAAATTTTTTTTTCTTCAGTATTTCTTCCACATCCATAGCAATAGCCAGTTTTTGGATCGGTTTTGCAAATACTTATACATGGAGAAACAATCATAATAATATTATAGAGTAAAAATTATATAATTTACAATAATTGTCGTTGGACAAATAGTTTCAATCATATATAAAACCACTTGAATTTGTGGGGCGATGGCGGAATTGGTAGACGCGTCGGTCTTAGGAACCGATAGAGCAATCTGTGAAGGTTCGAGTCCTTTTCGCCCTACCATTAATTTATTATGAAAGTCACAGTAGAAAATAAAAAAGGTCTTAATAAAGATATAAAAGTTTTCATTGATAAAAAGACAATGAATTCTTATATGGATGAAAAATATGAAGAAATTAAAGGTACTGTTAATTTAAAAGGGTTTAGACCAGGAAAAGTTCCAGTAGAAGTTTTAAAAAGACAGTTTGGTAAAGCAGTATTTAACGAAGTTTTAGACAAAGTTTTAAAAGACACAACTACAAAAGCTTTAGAAGAAAATAAAATAAAACCAGCAGGACAACCAAAACTAGATCTCAAAACTTATGGTGAAGATAAAGATCTAGAATATATTATTTCCGTCACAGAGTTTCCAAAAGTTGAATTAAAATCTATAGAAAATATTAAATTTGATGAATACACGGTTAAAATCGACGAGAGTGAAACTGAAAAAAGAATTAAAGAGATAGCCAAAAATACACCAAGCTTTAAAGATGCTCCACCGGAAACAAAAGCAAAAGAGGGTGATTTAGTTTCTTTTGATTATACAGCTACTGTTGATGAAAAATCATTTAAAGGAGGAGAAGGAAAAAATACACAATTAACCTTAGGTAAAGATTTATTCTTAAAAGGTTTTGATAAACAATTGGTAGGTGTAAAAAAAGATGATCAAAAAATTGTTGAAGCTATACTTCCTGAAAATTTTCCTGAAAAAGAGTTAGTAAATAAAAAAGCAAAATTTAATTGTAAAATATTATCGGTAAAAATTTCAGAGGAAGTAAAAATAGATGACCAATTTGCAAAAAATCTGGGAGCAAAAGATTTGAAAGATTTGAAAACCCTAATTTCAAAGCAAATAAATGATGAATATAAGAATTCACTAGACAGATTGTCAAAAAATCAAATTCTTAAAGAATTAGAGAAATTTAAAGTAGATGAAATCCCACAAAATTTAGTTGATGAAGAAGTAAAAGTTTTATCTCAAGGAATGACAGATGAAGATAAAAAAAAGAGCAAAGATAATTTTGAAGAGATAGCAAAAAAAAGAATTAAAGTTGGTTTAATACTAAACGAATTCGGTGAGCAAAATCAGATAAAAGTATCAGAACAAGAATTACAGGCTGAAGTTCAAAAACAAATAAGAATGATGCCTGGTCAAGAAAAAATGGTAATGGATTTTTATCAAAAAAATCAATCTGCACTTGCTAGCTTAAGAGGAACAGTTTATGAAGAAAAAATTTTAAATCTTGTTAAACAGAAAGCTAAGTCTAATAAAAAAGAGGTTTCGAAAGAGGAAGCCGAAAAAATATTAAAACAATCTCAAAATCAAGATGAGGGAACAAAACAAGCTTCAAAGAAAAAAGTTGAGACTAAAAAAAAAGAAGTAAAAAAAACTACGTCAAAAACTAAGTCTCCTGCCAAAAAAACAAAAAAAGTTAGCAAAAAGTAATCTCAAGTTGTATAAGTAATACGAATCAATTTTATGAATAATAAACTGTCAGAACATATGAATAGCTTAATACCCATGGTTGTTGAGCAATCTAACAAAGGTGAAAGAGCTTATGATATTTATTCAAGACTATTAAAAGAAAGAATTATTTTTTTGACAGGTCAAATTAATGACAATGTAGCTTCATTAATCACAGCTCAATTATTATTTCTAGAAGCAGAAGATCCTAAAAAAGAAATTTTTTTATATATTAATAGTCCAGGCGGACTTGTTACTGCAGGTTTAGGTATTTACGATACAATGCAGTATGTAAAACCAGATATTTCAACTTTATGCATTGGACAAGCAGCTTCGATGGGATCTTTTTTATTATCGGCTGGAACAAAAGGAAAAAGATTTTCACTTCCAAATTCAAGAATTATGGTTCATCAACCATCTGCGGGATTTCAAGGACAAGCTACTGATATCGAAATTCATGCGAATGAAGTATTATCATTAAAAAAAAGATTGAATGAAATATATTCTAAACATACTGGCAAATCTGTGGATGAAATTAAAACTGCTTTAGAAAGAGATAATTTTATGACTGCAGACGCGGCTAAATCTTTTGGACTTATAGACTCTGTAGTAGAGAAAAGATCTTAGAATACCACATATAGTTTACAAAATCCAAAACTTGATTAATAGGAGTCATTTATAATAAAGTAGACTTATTGATTCGTTTAAAATTTTATGAACACAAATAATAAAAATATTCTTTATTGCTCTTTCTGCGGCAAAAGCCAACACGAGGTAAGAAAATTAATTGCGGGTCCAACTGTCTTTATTTGTGATGAGTGTGTTGAACTTTGCATGGATATTATAAAAGAAGAAAGCAAAGATACGTTTGTAAAACATCAAGATGGTTTACCATCACCAAAAGAGATTTGTACTGTTCTAGATGATTATGTAATCGGACAATCTCACGCAAAAAAAGTTTTATCAGTAGCTGTTCACAATCACTACAAAAGACTAAATTATGAAAATAAAACAAGTAAAAATGTAGAGCTTGCAAAATCTAATATACTCTTGGTTGGTCCAACAGGATGTGGAAAAACATTATTAGCACAAACGTTGGCTAGAATTTTAGATGTTCCATTTACAATGGCTGATGCAACAACTTTAACTGAAGCAGGTTACGTAGGTGAGGATGTAGAAAATATTATTTTAAAATTGTTGCAAGCAGCAGATTATAATGTTGAAAAAGCCCAAAGGGGAATTGTGTACATTGATGAGGTAGATAAGATTAGTAGAAAATCTGAAAATCCGTCTATTACTAGAGACGTTTCTGGTGAAGGTGTTCAACAAGCTTTATTGAAGATAATGGAAGGAACAATTGCAAGTGTACCTCCTCAAGGTGGTAGAAAACACCCTCAACAAGAATTCTTACAAGTCGATACTACAAATATTTTATTTATTTGTGGTGGAGCATTTGCGGGACTTGATAAAATTATTTCTCAGAGAGATAAAGGAACATCTATCGGTTTTGGAGCAGATGTTAAGAATATACAAGATAAAAAAACTGGTGAGTGGATGAAGAACTTAGAGCCTGAGGATTTGCTTAAATATGGATTAATACCTGAGTTTATTGGCAGATTACCTATGATTGCAACTCTTGAAGATTTAGATGAAAAATCTTTAATTAAAATACTGCAAGAACCAAAAAATTCGTTAACAAAACAATATCAGGAGTTATTTAAACTAGATGGTGCAAAATTAATATTTAAAGACTCTGCACTTAAAGAAATTGCAATTAAAGCAATCAGCAAAAAAACAGGAGCCAGAGGTTTAAGATCTATTTTAGAAAATATACTTCTTAAAACTATGTATGATTTACCAAGTCAAGAAAATATTGAGGAGGTAATAGTCGACTCATCAGCGGCTAAAGGTCTGTCGCAGCCTATCATTGTTCATTCGAAAAAGGATGGTAAATCCAAAACAACTAAGACAACAGCGGCTTAATAACCCTAATAACTTGTAAAAAGGTATTGCAAAAATAATATTAATATCCATATTGATTTTATGGATGTAAAAACTTCTTCACCATTATTACCACTCAGAGATATTGTGGTCTTTCCTAGCATGGTAATTCCACTTTTTGTTGGAAGAGATAAATCAATCTCTGCTTTAAACGAGGTGATGAAAAAAGAAAAAAAAATAATTTTAGTAACTCAAAAAAATTCTGAAATTGATGACCCTAAGAAAACAGATATTTTTATGTATGGATGCGAAGGTAGCATCTTACAACTTTTGAAACTCCCAGATGGAACAGTAAAAGTTTTAGTTGAAGGTGTTCGTAGAGTAAAAATCATAGATTTTAAAGATAATGAAAAGTTTATAACTTGTGATTTTACACCTCACAATGATGTGATCAATGGTGATGAAGATTTGTATCCGTTAGCTGTTACAGCAATCAGACGAATGGAAAAATTAACTTCTATAAATAAAAAAGTTTCTAACGAGACTATTAATACAATTAAAAAATTAAAAGATCCGTCTCAAATTGCAGACAACATTGCTTCACACATCACAGCAACAATTTCAGAGAAACAACAAATCTTTGAGACTATAGATGTAAAGAAAAGATTAAATGCGATCATAAAAATAATGGAAAATGAAACAAGCATTATTGGAGTTGAAAAAAGAATTAGAGGAAGGGTCAAAACCCAAATGGAAAAAACTCAGAGAGAATATTATTTAAATGAGCAATTAAAAGCTATCCAAAAAGAGTTGGGTGAGATAGAGGATGGTAAAGATGAAAATACAAGTTTAAATAAAGCGATCCTTAAATCTAAAATGCCGAAAGATGTTGAGAAAAAATGTCTTCAAGAATTGAAAAAATTAAAAAATATGAGTCCAATGTCAGCAGAGGCTACTGTAGTAAGAAATTACTTAGATTGGATGATAGATCTTCCTTGGCATAAAAAAAGTGACGTTGTTATAGATTTAAAAAAAGCTCTTGAAGTTTTAGATAAAGATCATTTTGGTTTAGAAAAAGTTAAAGAGAGAATTATTGAATTTTTAGCAGTTCAAAAAAGAATGGATAAGATTAAAGGTCCTATTTTATGTTTAGTAGGACCACCTGGTGTTGGAAAAACATCTTTAGGAAAATCAATTGCTAAAGCAACAAATAGAGAATTTGTAAGAATGTCAGTAGGTGGAATGAGAGACGAGGCAGAAATTAGGGGTCACAGAAGAACTTATATTGGTTCTTTACCAGGTAAAATTATTCAAATGATGAAAAAAGCTGGAACTAAAAATCCACTGATACTCTTAGACGAGATTGATAAAGTTGGAAATGATTATAGGGGAGATCCTTCTTCAGCTTTATTAGAGGCTTTAGACCCAGAGCAAAACACGACTTTTAATGATCACTATCTAGAGGTTGATTATGATTTATCTGATGTAATGTTTGTGACTACAGCTAACACACTAAATATTTTGCCTCCATTATTAGACAGAATGGAAGTTATTAGATTAGCAGGTTACACAGAGGATGAAAAAATAAATATTGCAAACAAATATCTTCTTCCAAAACAAATAAAAGATAATGGTGTGAAGGAAAAAGAAATGAATTTGGGTGATGATATTATAAAAGAGGTAATTAGAAGTTACACAAAGGAGTCTGGAGTAAGAAATCTTGAGAGAGAAATTTCTAAAATTGCAAGAAAAGTAGTTAAAAAGGTTGTCTCTGGAGAAGAAAAAGAAGTCAATATCAGCACAAAAAATCTACCAGACTTTTTAGGAGTTCCTAAATTTAAATCAGGTGAGTTAGAGTCTGAAAATAGAGTGGGTATAGTAACAGGATTAGCTTGGACTGAGTATGGTGGAGAGATTTTAAAAATAGAGACAGTAACAATGCCAGGTAAAGGCCGTATGCAAATTACTGGAAAGCTTGGTGACGTCATGCAAGAGTCGGTTAAAGCTGCAAAATCATTTGTAAGATCAAAATGCTTAGAATATGGAATTATTCCTCCATTATTTGAGAAAAAAGATTTTCACATTCATGTTCCTGAGGGAGCAACGCCAAAAGATGGCCCATCTGCTGGAATAGGAATGGTTACATCAATAGTTTCATCAATTACAAACATTCCAGTAAAAAGAGATGTGGCTATGACAGGTGAAGTAACATTGACTGGCCAAGTATTGCCTATTGGTGGGCTGAAAGAAAAGCTATTAGCAGCCCATAGAGCAGGTATAAAAGAGGTTTTAATTCCAAAAGAAAATGAAAAAGACCTGGTAGATATGCCAAAAAAGATTATTGATGAAATAAAAATTACTCCAGTTGAGTTTGCTGATGAAGTTTTAAAAATCGCCCTAACTAAAGAGCTTAAGAAGACAGAGTGGGTTGAGGTTGATATGTCTAAAAAAGATGATAAATCTCAAGCGAGTATACAATAATCTTTTATTTTCCAGATATTTACTTAAATAAATTTTTTTGATCTAAGCTGATTTATTCACTAGATCTATATTAATATTTTAGGTAACCTAAATTAAATAAATAATAACTAAGGGAAATAAATATGAATAAATTAAGTAAAATAATCGTTGTATTGTTCTCATCTTTATTCTTAAGTTTTGCAGCAAACTCAGTTGAAGTAAAATTTGGACATGTGGGTAAACCAGGTTCTCTATTTTCAGCTTCAGTTGATCATTTTGCTAAACTTGCTAATAAGAGATTAGGTAACAAAGGTAAAGTAACTGTATTTGGTTCTTCACAACTTGGAAAAGATAAACAAGGAATGCAGAAACTAAAATTGGGTACAGTTAATATGTGGTTACCTTCATCAGTAATGGCTTCTATTCATGATGAGTTTGGTGTTTTTGATATGCCTTTTATTATTAAAGACAGAAAGCACATGGCTAAAGTAGAAAAAAATGTTTTACCAGGTATGTTTAAAAACCTTGAAGATAAAACAGGTTACAAAGTTATTGCTGTATGGGAAAATGGTTTTAGACACATAACAAATAATACTAGACCAATTAATACTCCAGGTGATTTAAAAGGAATTAAATTAAGAACTCCTAAATCAAAATGGAGAGTTAAAATGTTCCAATCATATGGTGCAAACCCAACTCCAATGTCTTTTTCTGAAGTATTTACTGCTTTAAAAACAGGAACAATGGACGGACAAGAAAACCCATATGCTCAAATAGCTAGTGCTAAATTTCAAGAAGTTCAAAAATATTTATCAATCACAGGTCACGTTTATACTCCTGCTTATGTGACTGTTCATAAGGATCACTGGAGCAAACTACCTGCGGATGTTCAAGATATTTTAGAAAAAGCTGCTCAAGATACACAAAAATTTGTGTACAAGGAAGCTGCTAAACTTGAAAAATCTTTATTAAAAGTAATTAAAGATGCTGGTGTCCAAGTAAACGAAGCGGACAAAGGTGCTTTTATTGCAGCTAGTAAAGGTATTTATGATCAATTTGGATCAGAAGTTCCTACTGGTGGTGCTTTAGTTAAAAAAGTATCATCTTTAGCAAAGTAGTATAATTTAAATTATCTAATCAGGCCCTCATTCAGAGGGCCTGAATATAATATGAAATTACAAAATTTTATTAATTCATACGAAAAAGTATTAAAACTAATACTGTTTATAATGATGGTGGCATTAGCAGTAACGGTTTTACTTGGAGTTACCTTTCGTTTTGCTGGCAGTGCATTAGTTTGGTACGATGAAGTTGCTGCTGTTCAACTTGCATGGATAACATACTATGGTTCCGCCTATGCCGCATTAAAAGGTTCTCACATAAGTGTGCCAAGTATTTTCAAAGCTTTTCCACTGCCATTAAGAAAAATTTTTTTTGTTGTTTCTAAGCTAGTTGTTTATGGTTTTTTGCTATTATTAGCATATTACGGTTATTTAGTTTTAACCTTAATAACAGGTGAAACGTTAGTGACATTAGAATGGGTACCTCAGCCATTTGTTCAATCAGTAATTCCAATTGCATCATGTCTTTTTATTTTGTCTGAGACATTAAGAATTCCAGAGGATTATAAAAATTTAGTTCTACAAAATACAGGTGACGAGCAAACAGGAGATATTTAATGATAATTCTAACAATGTTTATGGTCTTGTTGCTTCTGTTGTCTATAAATGTGCCTATTGCGATTGGCCTTGCAGTAACAACTATTATTGCAATGGTTATGAAAACCGGCACAAGTTTTTTAATTGATACTGCAATCGTAATGTTTGATGGATCAATGAAGTTTCCATTGATTGCAATTCCATTATTTATTTTAGCTGGATCAATTATGAATAGTGCTGGTATTTCGCGAAGACTTATAGCTTTTGCCTCTGCTCTAGTTGGATTTATCAAAGGTGGGTTGAGTATGATTAATATTGCAACCTCAATGTTTTTTGCTGAAATTTCTGGGTCGGCAGTTGCCGATGTTGCTGCACTAGGTTCTATTTTAATTCCTGCGATGAAGAAGAAAGGATACCCAGGAGCATTTGCTGCTGCGGTGACTTCATCGTCAGCATCTTTAGCGATCATTATTCCACCATCAATACCAATGATTGTTTATGCAGTTATGTCTCAAAGTTCAGTTGTACAATTATTTGTTGCTGGAATTATTCCTGGAGTAATAGGTGGATTTTTTCTTATGTTGGCAGCTTATGTTACAGCAAGAAAGAAAAATTTTCCTGTTGAGGAGACATTCAATATACCAAACGTTAAAAAAACAGCAAAAGATGCAGCTTTAGCCTTTTTACTACCAGTAATTATTTTAGGAGGGATTTTTGGAGGCGTTGTAACAGCTACAGAGGGAGCTGGTTTAGCCGTTGTAGCATCTTTGGTAATAGGTTTTATCTATAAAGAAATAGACTTTAAAAGGCTATATGAGTCAGCTTGTGAGGGAGCGATACAGACTGCATCTGTAATGTTATTAGTTGCAGCATCTGTTTTATTAGGAGAGTTTTTAACGATTGAACAAATTCCTCAAAAGGTTGCTGAGTCAATTATTGATTTTACTAATAATAAATATGCAGTTTTAGGAATTCTAAATATATTTTTATTAATTATAGGTTTCTTTTTACACTCAGTTGCAGCAATAATTTTAACTGTACCAATAGTAATGCCATTAGTTAATGCAGTCGGTATTGATCCTGTTCATTTTGGAATTATTGTAACTTTAAACCTAGCTATAGGACAGCAAACACCTCCAGTAGCAAGTGTACTAGTAACAGCCTGTTCAGTTGCAAAAGCAGACATCTGGGATGTAACAAGATCAAACATATCATTTATATGTGTGTTGTTAGTTTTATTACTTTTGGTAACTTATGTACCAGCAATACCAATGACATTAGTAGAGTATTTTTATAGGAGTTAGATGAGTAGTTTAATTAAGTTAAATAAAATAAATAGGCATTTATCTGAAGTTGTTATTAATAGACCAGAAAAATTAAACGCAATGACTAAACCAATGTGGATAAAACTTGGTAAAATTTTTAAAAAAATTTCAAAAGAAAAAAACCTTAGATGTGTAATCATAAGAGGTGAGGGTGGAAAATCTTTTTCACCTGGAAATGATATTGGAGAATTTAAAAAAGAAAGATCATCATCAAAATTAGCAAAATCTTATGGAAAGTTTTTACATGGAACTTTGGGATCAATTTTTAATTGTCCAGTACCTACAATAGCTATGATTGAGGGAATTTGTGTGGGAGGTGGTTTAGAAATTGCCGCTTGTTGTGATATTAGAATTTGTGGGAAAAGTTCAAGATTTGGTATACCAATAAAAAGACTTGGTTTAACAATGGCTGCAAAAGAACTAGAAGTTCTTTTAAAAGCAACTACCTACTCAACTGCGATGGAAATTTTGTTTGAGGGAAGAGTATTTGATTCTCAAGAGGCTTTAGAAAAAAGATTGGTTAATAGAGTAGTTAATGATGAAGACGTAAGGAAAGAAGCATATAAATCAGCTGAACTAATATGTGAAGGTGCTCCTAAAGTTGCTAGATGGCATAAAGAATTTGCAAGAAACATTTTAAAGAAAGGTAAAGTAACAGAAAAAATAAATAATCTCGGTTACAAATGCTATGATACTGAGGATTTTAAAATTGGATATCAATCCTTCCTAAATAAAACTAAGCCAAAATTTAAAAATAAATAATCATAAATGGCATCATTAAAAGGCATACGAGTATTAGAGATGGCTCAAATAATGGCTGGTCCTACCTGTGGATTACTATTGGCAGATCTAGGGGCTGAAGTTATTAAGATAGAAAAAACTCCAGGAGGTGATGATACTAGAAATTTCCTTCCCCCCGATGTCAATGGAGTATCGGCAGCATACTTAATGATGAATAGAAATAAAAAAGGTATTGCTTTAAATTTAAAAGATAAAGAAGGAATTGAAATTTTTAAGACGATGATAAAAAATTCTGATGTAGTTTTAGAAAATTTTAGAAAAGGGACATTAGAAAAACTAGGTATCGGTTATGATACGATGTCAAAAATTAATCCTAAAATTATTTTATGTGAAATTTCTGGTTATGGAAGAACAGGTCCCTATGCAAATAAAGGAGGATTTGATTTAGTAGCACAAGGCATGAGTGGTTTGATGAGTATTACTGGTGAGGATAAAAATAAACCACCAATGAAAGTAGGAGCACCACTTACAGATATCACTGCAGGATTGCTTGCTGCAAGCGGTGTCTTAGCAGCTTTAATTCATAGATATAAAACTGGCGAAGGTCAAAAAGTTGATACATCTTTGTATGAAGCAGGAATAGTACATACTTACTGGCAATCAGCAATTGCTGGTGCAACTGGTGTATCACCGGGTCCTCTTGGATCCGCTCATCCTTTGACTGCACCTTATCAAGCTTTTAAAACAAAAGATAAATGGATAACTGTTGGTGCATCAAATCAGAATACATGGCTTATGTTATTAAAGGCAATCAATCGTCAAGATCTTAATGAGGATGAAAAATTTTCAACTAATTCAAGTAGAAAAAAAAATTTAAATGAACTTGTAGAAATACTTAATAATGAATTTATCAAAAAACCTTCTCAAGAATGGTTAAAAATATTTGATGAAAATGGTTTACCATGTGGTCCTATAAATTCGATAACCGACATGTTTAAAGACCCTCAAACTATTGAAAGAGAGATGATTATAGAGGTAAATAATAAAAAAGCTGGTCCAAGCAAAGCTGTTGGAATGCCAATTAAATTTTCAAAAAGCAAAACTGAAAAATCCAAGGGTGCACCAGATTTAGGTGAGCATACAAGAGAAATAATGAAAAATTTTGGTTATAAAGATGAAGAGATAGATGATTTTTATAACAAAAAAATAATTCTTTAATTTACAGTTTCGAAAATCTTAAATAGTAATTCTGAAACGTGCTTCCCTTTTTTTTCTGATAAATCAGATATTTGGTGTCTACAGCTTGTACCATTTGCTACAATGAAATCATTTTCATCACTATTATTAATTGCAGGTATTAAAGATAGATGAGCCATTTTTTTTGAAGTTTCATAAGTTTTACTATCATATCCAAAAGAACCTGCCATCCCACAACAACTAGAATCTATCAACTTATTATTAATATTTAGCTCTGACAAAAGATCTTTAAGTCCTTTCATTCTATCTTGAGACTTTTGATGACAATGTCCATGAATTAAAACATTTTGACTAAAACTATTTGATTTAACATTCTTATCTTTTTTAATTTGTTCTAAAACAAACTCTTCTAATAAATAAAATTTATTTTTTATTTTATCTCTATTTTTTATGCCTTTAAGTGATTGATACTCGTCATTAAAAGTAAGCAAACAAGACGGTTCAATACCTATAATAGGTAATTCAAAGTAGTTATTTTTTATAATGTAATCATTAAATCTATTTAATTCCTCTGCAGCCTTATCAAGTTGACCATACGATATATAAGTTCTTCCACAACAGAGTGGTCTATCAAGTTTATCACTACCAAAACTTGGGATTACTGCTTGATAACCAAATTTATTTAATACTTTAATTGTATAGACCAAATTTTCATTCTCAAAATTAATATTGAATGTATCTGCAAATAAAATTACTTTATTTTCTGAAATTTCTTGATTGTTATATATGTCTTTTAAAGCCTTTTGATTTTGGACTTCAGGCAGGCTTCTTTCAGTTGCAAAACCAAATTTTTTAATAATGTTTGAAATAACTGGAAAATTTTTAATCTTATTAATTATTGGATTTATGATTTTGTATAACCAAATTAACCTAGGCATATCAGAGATAATTCTATCTTTAATTCTCATACTAAATTTTTTGTAATAATGAGAAAGAAATTCACTTTTCATCTTAGCCATATCTACAGACATTGGACATTCTCTTTGACAAGCTTTACAGCTCACACAAAGTTCCATTGTTTCATACATTTCTTTAGATGCAAAAGACCCCTCTGGTAGTTGATTAGAAAGAGCGAGTCTTAATGTATTTGCTCTCCCTCTAACTAAATCTTTCTCTTCTTTCGTAACTCTGTATGAGGGACACATCACTCCTGAATCTAATTTTCGGCATGCGCCGTTGTTATTACACATTTCAATTGCATCTGAAAATTGACCCCAATTAGACCAATCATAATGAGTACTTATATTCTCTGTTTGATAATCTGATTTATATCTCATCAACGATCTGTCATTTGATCTAAAAGGTCTTACAATTTTACCTGGATTTAATAAATTTTTATTATCGAATGTATCTTTAATTTCTTCGAATGCATTGGTGATATTTTTTCCAAACATCATTTCGTGAAATTCTGATCTAACAATTCCATCTCCGTGTTCACCTGAATGAGAACCTTTATAATTCTTAACCATTTCAAAAGCTTCCTCAGATATAGATCTCATGTTTTTAATATCTTGGTCAGATTTCATATTCAAAACTGGTCTTACATGAAGGGTTCCAACCGATGCATGAGCGTAAAACATTCCACTTGTGTTATATTTTTTAAATATTTCATTTAATCTTGAAGTGTATTCTGCCAAGTGATCTAAAGAAACTGCACAATCCTCAATAAATGCGACTGGTTTTTTATCTCCCTTCATCGACATCAAAATATTTAGACCAGCTTTTCTAATCTCAAAGACTTCTTTTTGCTCTGATAAGTCTGTAAAAAAAGAAAATTGATTTTTTTTATTTTGATGAAGAACTAAATATTCAAGGTCTTTTATTTTTTTCTCATAAATATTTTGGTCTGTATCTATAAATTCAACCATTAAAACAGCTTCCGGATTACCTTTTATATATTTCTTAATACCACCAGCATACATTGGGATTTCTTTTGCTAGATTTAATAAATTCTGATCCATTAACTCAACACAAGTTGGTTTTAATTTTACGATTTCTTTTGTTAATTCCATGGCTTGATGAAAGTTATCAAAGTAACAAACACCTAAAATTTTATTTTTCGGAATTTCAGATAATTGTAATTTAATCTTATTAAAAAGTGACAATGTTCCTTCAGAACCAACTAATAAATTTGATGAATTAAATCCATTAGGATCAATCAAATCGATATTATAACCACCAACTCTTCTTTGAGTGGTTGGCCAATTTTCATCAATATCCTTACTAACTTTTTGTCTTAAATTTAAAAATTTATCAATTATTTTATAAAAACGATCTTGGTTATTAGTCGTTTTTAGATAGTTTTTATTAATTTGATCGAAAGTATGTAATGAACCATCATCTAAAATTGCTTCAATAGCTAGCACGTTGTGAACCATATTTCCATAGTACAAAGATCTTGATCCACATGAATTGTTTGCTGACATCCCTCCAATGGTTGCTCTACTACTTGTAGATACATCTACAGGAAACCATAGACCATGCGGTCTTAGAAATGAATTTAAATGATCCAAGACAACACCTGGCTGAACCCATACATATTTTTCTTCTACATTAAGTTCTAATATTTTGTTTTGATGTTTTGAATAATCGAGAACTACACTTTCACCTACAGTTTGACCACATTGAGAACTTCCACCACCTCTAGCTAGAAGAGGAATGGAATTTTTTTGAGAATATTCCATTAGGTTTAAAACATCATTTGTATCTTTTGGAAGAACTACACCAAGAGGCTTGATTTGATAAACTGATGCATCTGTACTGTATCGACCTCGAGAAAATTCATCAAATAAAGTTTTCCCATCAACTTTATTACTTATTTCTTTTCCTATTCTTTGTATTTGATCTGAACTAAACCGCATAAAACTTAATTAAAGGTTTATTTATTTTTGTAAACTAGTTTACCGAACTTTTTTAACGCGGTTTCTGAAATTTCTAATCCTAAACCTGGATTTTCATTTAGATGTATCCAACCATTACTCATTTTATGGTGATTTTCAAATAATTGAGCTTGTATAGGATCTCTTTCATCATCAAATGACTCGACTATTCTTCCTGATGGAGAAGACGCAACTAAAGGAGCATGAATATAACAATCATGATGTGGTGCTATATCTAAATGATTTAATTCGCATAAAGCAGATAGTTTTTTACCATTAGTAAAACCACCAAACATTGTGCAATCAAATTGTAAAATTTGAATTGCATTTTCCTCCACTAAAGATCTACATCCATAAATCGTAATTTCACTTTCTCCACCTGATAAAGGAATTTTTGTTTGTTGTGATAAAAGTTTTAAATTTCTTCTATCATCTTCCCATCTCACAGGCTCTTCTATCCAAGTTGGATTAAATCTTTCAAATTCTTTTACTCCCTCAATGGCCGTTTTTAGGTTCCATGCTCTATTAACATCAATCATTAGATCTTTATCTTCACCAATTTCTTGTCGAATTATTTCCAATCTTTTTGCATCTTCTTTTATACTTAATCCTCCCACTTTAACCTTAAAGCTTTGATGGCCAATTTTGATTAATTTTTGTAGTTCATCTCGAAATTCTTTTTCATTTTTACCATCTCTGTAATAAGCACAAGTTACATATACAGGAATTTTATTTCTGTAACCTCCAAACAATTTATATAGTGGAATTTTGGAGGCTTTACCTATCAAATCCCAGCATGCAATATCTAAAGCTGCAGAAATTCTGATTAAAGCTTCTCTGCTCCAACCTTTTTTATTACTGTGACGTGTGTCAGTTAATGTAAAAATTTTCTCATATAATTTTTCTGGACAAAAAGGATCCTCTCCTATTATTAAATCCTGTAATCCATTAGAGAAAGGTTTGATAATTGGTGTGATGTCAGTGTAACTAGTTGCCAAACCAAAACCAGAGTTACCATCTTTAGTTTTAATCTTTATCAATAATTCATTTGCTGTTGGAACTATGAAATGGCTTACCCAGTGAGGATTAACTTCATCAGGGTTATTTAAAACATAAACTTCTATAGTCTCGATTGAATTACTACCATTTGTCATATATTATAAGTTTGATTATATAATTTCTTTAGCATATACAGCAGAATGGCAATTTCAAACAATATAAGACCAGGTCGACATTTTTTACAAATACCAGGTCCAACTAACGTTCCTGATAGAGTTTTAAGAGCAATGGATTATCCAACAATAGACCATAGAGGTCCAGATTTTGCAGAACTTGGTTTAAGAGTTTTAGATAGAATAAAGTTAATTTTTAAAACTTCAGAACCTGTAATAATATTTCCTGCTTCAGGCACAGGTGCTTGGGAAGCTGCAATTGTAAATACTTTAAGTGCAGGTGATAAAATTTTAATGTTCGAAACAGGACACTTTTCTACACTTTGGTATGATATTGCAGAAAAATTTAAATTAGAAATCGACTTTGTTAAAGGTGACTGGAGAACAGGTGTTGACCCAAATATTGTTGAGCAAAAATTGAAGGAAGATAAAGAGAAAAAAATTAAAGCAGTCTGTGCAGTTCACAATGAAACATCTACAGGAGTAACAAGTAGAATTGGAAAAATAAGAAAAGCAATAGATAACGCTGAACATCCTGCTTTATTATTTGTTGATACGATCTCATCACTTGGTTCTATAGATTATAGACATGAAGAATGGAAAGTTGATGTAACAGTTGGTGGATCTCAAAAAGGATTATTATTACCTCCAGGACTATCCTTTAATGCAATAAGTTCAAAAGCACTAAAAGCTTACGAAAGTTCTGATTTACCTAAATCATATTGGGATTGGAAACCGATGTTAGAAAATAATAAAAAAGGGTATTTCCCATACACACCAGCAACAAATTTATTGTATGGATTAGATGAAGCAATTAATATGTTGACTGAAGAGGGTTTAGAAAATGTTTTTACAAGACATAAAAGATTTGCAGAAGCTACTAGAGTTGCAGTTAAAGCTTGGGGCCTAGAAATACTTTGTAAAAATCCAGAGGAATATTCTGACTCTTTAACAGCCGTGATGGTCCCAGACGGACATGATGCGGACTCATTAAGAAAAATAATTTTAGATCATTACAATATGTCTTTAGGAACGGGTTTAGCCAAAGTTGCAGGGAAAATTTTTAGAATTGGACATTTAGGAGATTTTAACGAACTGATGTTAGCCGGAACTTTAGCTGGTGTTGAAATGGGATTAATGAAATCCAAAATTCCATATAAAAAAGGTGGAATACTTAAAGCACTTGATTATCTTTGTTAACTTACAAAAAATTTTAAATAAAAATTATTTTTAAGCCATTTTTTCTATAGTATTAGAACTTGACGTTATTTTTCCAAAAGATATAAATCACTCTGTTTTGGTTATGGGCGGTTAGCTCAGTTGGTAGAGCATCTCGTTTACACCGAGGGGGTCAAAGGTTCGAGTCCTTTACTGCCCACCAAAAGAATCAAAAGTGGGGGTGTAGCTCAGTTGGTTAGAGCGATCGCCTGTCACGCGATAGGTCGAGGGTTCGAGTCCCTTCACTCCCGCCACTTTATAAGTTTACAGATGATAATCATTATCAAATATACTGTATATTTTGAATAATGTGACCTAACACCACTTCATCTAGCTTTAAAAAATGATATATATTCCACCATGACAGCGGAATTTTTAAAGGATTATTTACCTATAATATTGTTCCTAATTATTGCATTAGGTTTAAGTTGTGCATTTATTGTAATTAATTTTATTCTATCTCCAAAAAATCCAGACCCAGAGAAGTTATCAGCCTATGAATGTGGATTTGAACCATTTCAAGATTCTAGAATGGAATTTGATGTTCGTTTTTATTTGGTTGCTATACTTTTTATAATCTTTGATCTTGAAATAGCATTTTTATTTCCGTGGGCAATTTCTTTAGGAAATATTGGAATTTTAGGTTTTACCTCAATGATGATTTTCTTATTCATACTTACTATTGGATTTATTTATGAATGGAAAAAAGGTGCTTTAGACTGGGAATAAATTTTTTTTTAAATGAATAATAAGATAGATCAAGTTCCGGAAGAGTTTAAACAACTTGCTGAAGACTTCAGTAAGAATGGTTTTATTACAACATCTTTAGATAATTTAATAAATTGGTCAAGGTCAGGATCATTACACTGGATGACTTTTGGTCTTGCATGTTGTGCTGTTGAAATGATGCAAACTGCGATGCCCAGATATGATTTAGAAAGATTTGGTGCAGCACCTCGTGGTTCACCAAGACAATCTGATGTAATGATTGTAGCTGGTACTTTAACTAATAAAATGGCACCAGCTTTAAGAAAAGTTTATGATCAAATGCCTGAGCCAAGATATGTTATATCTATGGGTAGTTGCGCTAATGGTGGAGGATACTATCACTATTCTTATTCAGTTGTTAGAGGTTGTGATCGTATTGTTCCAGTTGATATTTACGTTCCTGGATGTCCTCCCTCTGCAGAAGCTTTATTATATGGAATTATGCAATTACAAAAAAAAATAAGAAACAAAGGTTCAATAACTAGATAATATGAAAAATCTAACCGATCTAGAAAAAAAGATTAATTCAGAACTTGGGACTAAAATAAATAGTTCTAAAATAAAACATAATCAAATTTATGTAGAAATTGATAAAGATGATCTAATAGATGTGACTTTATTTATTAAAACTAACAAAGATACAAAATTTAGACAGCTTATAGATATTACAGTTGTTGACTATCCAGAGCGGTCACAAAGATTTAAAATTGTTTATTTATTTTTAAGCCATGAATTTAATCAAAGAATGATATTAAGTTATGACATAAATGAAAATGAAGTCATATCATCAATCACTTCAATTTTTCCTTCAGCCAATTGGATGGAAAGAGAAGTTTTTGATATGTATGGAGTAAATTTTAAAGATCATCCTGATCTTAGAAGAATACTTACAGATTATGGATTTGAGGGCCATCCACTTAGAAAAGATTTCCCATTAACAGGTCACACAGAAGTTAGATATAACGAAGATCAAAAGAAAGTTATTAACGAACCAGTTAAACTCGAACAAAATTACAGAAATTTCGATTATGAGAGTCCATGGGAAGGGACAAAATATATTAAAGAACTAACAGAAAATAATGACAAAAAAAATTAAAAACTTAAATTTAAATTTTGGACCACAACATCCAGCGGCACATGGTGTACTTAGACTTATTCTAGAATTGGATGGAGAAGTTGTGGAAAAAGCAGATCCACATATTGGACTATTACATCGTGGTACCGAGAAATTAATTGAAAATAAAACTTATATGCAAGCAGTTCCATATTTTGACCGTCTTGATTATGTTGCCCCAATGAATCAAGAACATGCTTTTGCTTTAGCTATTGAGAAAGTTTTAGATATTGATGTTCCGATAAGAGCTCAATTTATTAGGGTAATGTTTTGTGAAATTGGTAGAATTTTAAGTCATATTTTAAATGTGACAACACAAGCATTAGACGTTGGAGCTTTAACACCATCTTTATGGGGTTTTGAGGAAAGAGAAACTTTAATGACGTTTTATGAAAGAGCATCTGGATCAAGATTGCATGCAAATTATTTTAGAGCCGGTGGTGTGCATCAAGATTTACCAGCAGGCTTAGAAGCAGATATTACAAAATTCTGCGAAACTTTTCCAAAAATAATTAATGATTTAGAAAACTTATTGACTGACAATAGAATATTCAAACAAAGAAATGTAGACATTGGTGTTGTTACAAAAGAAGATGCTCTCGATTATTCTTTTAGCGGCGTTATGATTAGAGGTTCTGGTGTTCCATGGGATCTAAGGAAATCACAACCATACGATTGTTATAATCAACTAGAGTTTAAAATTCCTGTAGGAAAAAATGGAGATTGTTACGATAGATATTTATGTAGAATTGAAGAAATGAAAGAGAGTGTCAAAATAATTAAACAATGCTTATCAAAAATGGAAAAAGGTCCAATAAAAACATTTGATGGAAAAATAACACCTCCATCAAAAAAAGATATTAAACAATCAATGGAGGCCTTGATACATCACTTTAAATTATTTACTGAGGGATATCGTGTACCTAAAGATGAAATTTATACTGCGGTTGAAGCACCTAAAGGAGAATTTGGAGTTTATTTAATATCAGATGGATCAAGCAAACCTTACAAATGCAAAATTAGAGCACCTGGATTTTCACATTTACAATCAATGGATTATTTAATTAAAGGACATATGTTGGCTGATGTTCCTGCTGTACTTGGTTCTTTAGATATAGTTTTTGGTGAGGTTGATAGATGAGTTTAAAGAGACCAGCTAAAGATCAACCAGAGCATTTTGAATTTAATTCATCTTCTTTAGATGCAGCGAATAAAATTATTTTAAAATACCCTAAAGGAAAACAACAAAGTGCAGTTATGGCATTGTTATATATAGCCCAAAAACAAAATAATAATTGGATACCTTTAGTTGCAATGAAATATATAGCAAAACTTTTAAATATGCCCTACATAAAAGTTTATGAAGTAGCGACTTTTTATAGTATGTTTAACTTATCACCAGTTGGAAAATATTTTATACAAGTTTGTACTACAACACCTTGTATGATAAGAGGAGCTGGTAAATTGGTTGAGGCCTGTAAAGAAAAAATTTCTGAAAAAGAGTCTGAATTATTACCAGATAAAAATTGTTCATGGATGGAAGTAGAGTGCTTAGGTGCCTGTGTCACTGCTCCAATGATGCAAATTAATGATGATTACTTTGAAGATTTAGACAAAGAAAAAACTTTAGAAATTTTAGATAAAATTTTAAATGACAAAATGCCAAAACCGGGTTCATACAGAGGACGGGTAAACAATGAACCAGAAAGTGGAAGAAAAACATTAATGGAATTAAAAAATGCTTAAGGATCAAGATAGAATTTTTCAGAATTTATATAATGATTTGGGTTCAGATTTAACTTCAGCTCAAAAAAGAGGTGACTGGGTAAATACAAAAGAAATTACTGACAAAGGTAGAGACTGGATCATAAATGAAATCAAAGACTCTCAATTAAGAGGAAGAGGGGGAGCAGGTTTTCCTACAGGTCTAAAGTGGTCATTTGCACCAAAAGAAGTTGGGTCAAGACCTCACTATCTAGTTATTAATGGAGATGAATCAGAACCAGGCACATGTAAAGATAGAGATATCTTAAGATTTGAACCACATAAACTAATTGAAGGTTGTTTAATAACATCATATGCTATTCAAGCACATGTTTGTTATATTTATATAAGAGGTGAGTATTTTGTTGATGGACAAAAACTTCAAGCTGCAATCGACGAAGCTTATGAAAAAAAATTAATTGGAAAAAATGCATCCGGAACAGGATGGGATTTAGATATTTATATACATTACGGTGCAGGAGCTTATATTTGTGGGGAAGAGACAGCATTACTCGAGAGCATTGAAGGTAATAAAGGTCAGCCAAGATTAAAACCACCTTTCCCAGCATTAATTGGTTTGTATGGATGTCCCACAATAATTAACAATGTTGAGACTATAGCTGTAGTTCCAACAATTCTTAGAAGAGGTGGTAAATGGTTTGCTTCTTTGGGAAGAGAAAAAAATACTGGAACTAAAATATTTTGTATTTCTGGAAATGTAAATAATCCATGTAATGTTGAAGAGGAAATGAACATACCTCTGAAAGAATTAATAGAAGTTCATGCAGGAGGTGTCATAGGTGGTTGGGATAATTTACAAGCTGTCATACCAGGAGGATCCTCAATGCCACTTATTCCTAAAGAAAAGTGTGAGACACTAACTATGGACTTTGACTCTTTAGTTGCTGAAAAAAGTGGGTTGGGTACAGCAGGAGTGGTAGTAATAAATAAAGATCAAGACATAATCAAATGCATGGCAAGAATTGCCAGATTTTATAAGCATGAAAGCTGTGGTCAATGTACACCTTGCAGAGAAGGTTCAGGGTGGATGTGGAGAATGCTTGAGAGAATGGCGAGAGGTGAGGCTTCAAAAGATGAAATTGAGATGTTGGGTGATGTAACTAAACAAATTGAAGGTCATACAATATGTGCATTTGGTGAGGGATCATCCTGGCCTGTTCAAGGTTTGTTAAGACATTTTAAAGATGAAATTAAAAAAAGAAATAATTTTGATCCAATAGTAAAAGAAACTCAAAATATTCCTTACTTGGTGGATCAGCACTTATTAGATAAGAATGCTTAAATTAAAAGTAAATGATATAGAAGTTGAAGTAGAAGAGGGCCTAACTGTTCTTCAAGCATGCGAGAAAGCTGGTGTAGAAATTCCAAGATTTTGCTACCATGAAAAATTATCAATTGCTGGAAATTGTAGAATGTGTCTTGTCGAAATGGAAAAATCTCCAAAACCCATAGCCTCTTGTGCAATGCCTGCGGCTGAGGGTATGGTTATAAAAACAAATACTCCTAAAATAGAAAAATCTAGAAAGGGTGTAATGGAATTTTTATTAGCCAACCATCCTTTAGATTGTCCTGTTTGTGACCAAGGTGGTGAATGTGATCTTCAAGATCAGTCAATGTTCTATGGTATTGATAAATCTAGATTTAAAGAAAATAAAAGAGCAGTCCCTGATAAAAACATGGGTCCGCTGATTAAGACTCAAATGACAAGATGTATTCATTGTACTAGATGCATTAGATTTGCAACAGAAATTGCTGGTGTACCTGAATTAGGCGCAATAGGCAGAGGTGAAGATATGCAAATAACAACATATTTAGAAAAATCAATACAGTCAGAATTATCAGGTAATGTAATAGATCTTTGTCCTGTAGGCGCCCTTACGTCAAAGCCTTATGTATTTGAAGCTAGGCCATGGGAGTTAAAAAAAACAGAAACAATTGATGTAATGGATGCTGTTGGATCAAATATTAGAGTAGACACATATGACTGGGAGGTAAAAAGAGTACTACCAATAATCAATGAAGATATAAATGAGGAATGGATATCTGATAAAACAAGATATGCTTGTGATGGTTTGTTAAGTCAAAGACTAGATACACCATATATAAAATATAATAATAAATTTGAAAAAGCCTCATGGGATGAAGTTTTTAAAATTATAAAATCAAAAATACAAAATACCGATAAAGATAAAATAGCAGGATTTGTGGGCGACCTAGTAAATATGGAGGCTACCTACATATTTAAGGAATTTTTAGAGCGAACTATAGATACTAAAAATTATGAATCTAGATCATCTGATATGTTTATTGATAGCTCTAAAAGAGAAAACTATTTATTCAATTCAACAATTAATGGTATTGAGGAATCAGATTTAATTCTGTTAATTGGAACTCATCCAAGATTTGAAGCCACAATGCTTAATGCAAGAATTCGAAAAGCTTATCTAAAAAATAAAGTCAAAATTGTTTCTTTAAATGATGTAGGTGATCTAACCTATCCTTATCAAAGCCTTGATGGAAAAACTCAAACAATAAAAGATATTATTGAAAATAAAAATGAACTTACAAAAGACATTATTAATGCTCAAAAACCAATAATAATAATTGGAGAGTCATTTTTAAAATTGAAGTCAGCTGAGTTTTTATTTGTTTCTTTTAAAAATTTTTTGATCAACAACAATAAATTTACTGATGATTGGAGCCCTTTAAATTTTTTACCTTCCGACGCAGCTACGATTGGAAGTTTAGATCTTGATATAATTGATAAAAAAAATGAATTAATAAAGAATTTAAATGAACATAAATTTGATTTAGTTTTTTTAATGGGTCAAGATAATTTAAAATTTACTAAAAAAAATGAGTTTATAATATATGTAGGAAGCCATGGGGATAATGGTGCTGAACTAGCAGATATTATTTTACCAGGAGCAGCTTACACAGAGCAATCAGGTCATTATACCAATTTAGAAGGCAAAGTACAAAAAGCTTATAAAGCATCATATCCACCAGGAGATGCAAAAGAAGATTGGGAAATTATAAATAATCTTGCAGAATTTATTAATAGCAGAAAACTTTTTAACGATAAAGATGAGTTAGAGAGCAGTATGTTCAACTATATAAATTTAAAAAAAGAAAAACAAGAAAGCCATTCTAACAATAAAGTAGACTTAAGTGATTTTGAGGACGAAATCCTTAAAATAACTTACAAGGATTATTATTTTTCTAATGTAATTGCAAGATCATCAAAAACAATGTTGAATTGTAATAATTCTAAATTAGAGGTTAAACGAACTGGCACCGAAGGGTAAATAATGGAATATATGAATTTAGTTTTTGAGGAGGTTTACAAAATCCTCTTTCTTCTCGTCCCAGTTTTAGTCTCTGTTGCTATGATTGTTTGGTTAGATAGAAGAGTTTGGGCTTTTGTTCAAAAAAGACAGGGTCCTAATGTTGTTGGTCCCTTTGGTTTATTACAATCATTAGCTGATGCATTAAAATTTATTTTTAAAGAAATAATAATTCCAGCTAGTTCTAATAAGATTATTTTTATTTTAGCGCCTATTATTACAATGACTTTAGCTTTGATAGCTTGGGCAGTCATACCCTTCGGAGAAGAGCAGGTTTTAGCAAATATAAATGTTGGAATTCTTTATATTTTTGCAGTCTCATCTCTTGGAGTTTATGGAATTATCATGGGAGGTTGGGCTTCCAATTCAAAATATCCTTTTTTGGGTTCAATAAGATCTGCCGCGCAAATGGTATCTTATGAGGTTTCAATTGGCATAATTATAATCAATGTTCTTTTGTGTGTAGGATCATTAAATTTAAGTGATATCGTTTTAGCTCAGCAAAATATCTGGTTCATAATTCCGTTATTTCCAATGTTTGTAATATTTTTTATTTCTTCTTTAGCAGAAACAAATCGACCACCTTTTGATTTACCTGAAGCCGAAGCAGAATTAGTTGCTGGATATCAAACTGAATATTCTGGTATGATGTATGCAATGTTCTGGTTAGGAGAGTACGCAAATATTCTACTAATGTGTGCTTTAGGATCGATTTTATTTTTAGGGGGTTGGCTTTCACCTATTGACTTGTATCCATTTAATTTGATTCCAGGAGCTGTTTGGTTAATTTTGAAAATATTACTTTTATTTATTTTATTTGCACTAGTTAAAGCAGTTGTACCAAGATATAGATATGATCAATTGATGAGATTAGGTTGGAAAATATTCCTTCCATTTTCTCTGACCTATGTTGTTTTAACCGCTAGTTATTTATTTTATTTTAACCTTTTACCTACACTTTAAATGAAAATTACAAGATTTTTAAAAACAATATTCATGGTTGATTTTGTGATTGGCTTATTAATAGCTTTGAGAGAAATGTTTAAAACAAAGAAAACAATAAATTATCCTTTTGAAAAAGGAAAAATTAGTCCAAGATTTAGAGGAGAGCATGCACTTAGAAGATATCCAAACGGGGAAGAAAGATGTATAGCATGTAAGTTATGTGAAGCAGTTTGTCCAGCGCAAGCAATTACAATCGAGTCAGCTGAAAGATCTGATGGAAGTAGGAAAACTACTCGTTACGATATTGATATGATGAAATGTATTTATTGTGGTCTATGTGAAGAGTCGTGTCCTGTAGATGCAATAGTTCAAGGTCCAAATTTTGAATTTTCAACAGAGACAAGAGAAGAACTTTATTATACTAAGGAAAAACTACTAGATAATGGTGATAGATGGGAAAATATTTTAGCGGCGAATATCAAATCAGATAATCCTTATAGGTAGATTTATGGTAGCTCATGCAATATTTTTTTATGTTTTTTCAATTATTGCAGTCATTTCAGCTATCATGGTCACAGTTTCAAAAAATACAGTACACTCAGTTTTTTTTTTAATATTAGATTTTATTAGTATTTCATGTCTCTTTATAATGATTGGCGCAGAGTTTTTGGGAATGATTATGCTAATTGTATATGTTGGTGCAGTAGCTGTTTTGTTTTTATTCGTTGTAATGATGTTAAATGTTGCTCAACAAAAAAATCAATGGTTTAATTCAGAAACAACTACCTCTAGTCACATACCAGTTGGTCTAATTATAAGTACTATTATTTTTTTTGAATTGATTATTGTTGTAGGTGGTTGGAAATATAAACCTGAATTGTCTAATCCTAATACCAATCAAATGTTTAATGAAATAAGCAATACACACTCATTAGGTCAGGTTTTGTATACTGATTATATTCATATTTTTCAAATTAGTGGAATGATATTATTAATTGCGATGATAGGTGCAATCGTTCTTACATTTAGAAAAAGAGAAGGTGTCAAGACACAGAGTTATTTGAAACAAATTTCAAGAGAAAGGTCTGAAGGTATTGAAGTTTTAGAGGTTCCATCAAATAAAGGAGTTAAGATAGATGACTGACATAGGTTTAGGACATTATCTTACATTAGGAGCAGTTATTTTTAGTATTGGTGTCATTGGTATCTTTCTTAATAGAAAAAATATTATCGTGATTTTGATGAGTATTGAACTGATATTATTAGCTGTTAACATAAATTTAGTATCGTTTTCTATTTATCTTGGTGATTTAACTGGTCAAGTTTTTACATTATTTATTTTGACCGTAGCTGCTGCTGAAGCTGCAATTGGTCTTGCCATAATAGTAGTTTATTACCGAAATGCAGGAACTATAAGGGTTGAAGAGATAGATAAATTAAAAGGATAAAATGGAAATTTCAATCATAGCATTACCATTAATTGCCTCAATTATATCTGGATTTTTTGGAAAGTTTATAGGTGATAGAACTTCGGAAATAGTAACTAGTTTATTAGTATCTATTTCAGCTATTCTTTCAGCAATTGTATTTTACGATGTAATTTTTAATCAATACGAAGCAAATATTAAAATCGCTACGTGGATTAATTCAGGATCATTAGAGGTAAACTGGTCAATGAAAATTGATGCTTTATCATCAGTAATGTTAGTAGTCGTAACTTTTGTTTCTGCATTAGTTCATATCTATTCAATTGGATACATGTCCCACGATCCTCATAAACCAAGATTTATGGCTTACTTATCGTTATTTACATTTGCCATGTTAATGTTGGTAACGGCTGATAATTTTATTCAATTATTTTTTGGTTGGGAAGGAGTAGGCCTTTGTTCTTATTTTTTAATTGGTTTTTGGTTTAAAAAGGAAACTGCTAATGCAGCAGCCATCAAGGCGTTTGTGGTTAATAGAGTTGGAGATTTTGGTTTTGCTCTTGGTATATTTTTGATTTTTTATTTATTCGGGACAGTGAACTATACAGAAGTTTTTAATCAGATACCAAATGTTGCAGATGAAAAACTTAATTTTTTAGGTATTCGGATTAATGCTATAGATTTAATTTGTATACTATTGTTCATTGGTGCCATGGGTAAATCGGCCCAAATTTTTTTACATACCTGGTTGCCAGATGCAATGGAGGGTCCAACACCAGTTTCAGCATTGATTCATGCAGCCACTATGGTTACAGCTGGAGTTTTTCTTGTCGTAAGATGTTCACCCATATATGAATATTCAGAATTAGCTCTAAACATCGTAACTGTAATCGGTATGAGCACTGCTTTTTTTGCAGCGAGTGTAGCTTTAGTTCAAACAGACATAAAAAAGATCATAGCTTATTCCACGTGTAGTCAATTAGGTTATATGTTTTTTGCTGCTGGTGTAGGCGCATATAATGTTGCAATGTTTCATTTATTTACTCACGCATTTTTTAAGGCATTATTATTTCTAGGATCAGGGTCTGTTATTCATGCATTTAAAGATGAGCAAAACATAAATAATATGGGAGGAGTATGGAGAAAATTGCCTTTTACTTATGCTTTAATGATAATTGGAACTTTAGCATTAACAGGCTTTCCTTTACTATCTGGCTTTTATTCTAAGGACGCTATAATAGAGTTTGCATATTTAAGCGGGACTACTACTGGATATTACGCAGCAGGAATAGGTATATTTACAGCTCTATTAACATCAATTTATTCGTGGAGACTGATGTTTAAAACTTTTCATGGAAATTATAACAACAAGGAAATTAATATTGAGGAAACACATGAGTCTCCACTAGTTATGTTAATACCTTTGATAATATTATCTACAGGAGCAATTTTTGCTGGATTTATTTTTAAAGATTTATTTATAGGTTATCAGGGAATTAATAATTTTTGGAATGAGTCAATTTTCTTTTTAGAACCTTTAAGCACCGATCATCCACCGTTATGGTTTTTAGTTTTAACCCCAACATTAGTAACCTTATCTATACCACTAGCTTATTATTTGTTTGTAAAGAATAAAAATTTTCCAGCTCAAATAGTTAATTTTAATAAACCATTATATGATTTTTTATTCAATAAATGGTATTTTGACGAAATTTACGACACATTATTTGTAAAATCTTCGAAAAAATTTGGTTTATTTTTGTGGAAATTTTTTGATATAAAAGTGATAGATGGCTTTGGACCTGATGGTATCTCTGGGCTAATTAAAAAATTTTCTATTAAAGCTAATAAATTTCAAAGTGGTTATATTTATCAATATGCTTTTATAATGTTACTCGGTTTTTCTGCTTTTTTAACCTTCTTAATCGTTAAATAATGAACTTTCCAATTCTTTCCTCATTAATACTTTTACCTTCAATTGGAGCACTATTTTTATTTTTTACAAGAAGTAAAAGTGAAAATAAAATTACTGTAAAGTATGTTGCCTTATTTACATCTCTAGTTAACTTTTTTTTATCTATTTATTTGTGGTTTTTATTTGATCCAACAACATCTGCATTTCAATTTGTTGAAGATAGAGTTTGGATTGAAGGTTTAATTAATTACAAAGTTGGAATTGATGGAATATCAATACTTTTTATAAT
This sequence comes from uncultured Pelagibacteraceae bacterium, assembly GCA_902617625.1. Taxonomy (GTDB): domain Bacteria; phylum Pseudomonadota; class Alphaproteobacteria; order Pelagibacterales; family Pelagibacteraceae; genus Pelagibacter. The sequence continues at coordinate 121,321 of CACMXJ010000002.1, forward strand.
TCTTACAACATTTATTACACCTCTATGCATAATCTCAGTAAATAATTCAATTACAAAAAGATTAAATGAGTTTTTAATAGCAATTCTAGTTATGGAAACTTTCATGATTGGAGTTTTTTGTTCTCTAGATCTAGTAGTTTTTTATTTATTTTTTGAGGCAGGTTTAATCCCAATGTTTTTAATTATTGGAATTTGGGGTGGGGCTAGAAGAGTTTATTCCGCTTTTAAGTTTTTTTTATTCACTCTTTTAGGCTCAGTTCTAATGCTAGTTGCGATAATTTCAATTTATTGGATCACAGGCACTACAGATGTCGTTCAACTTTACGAACTAGGTATAGATACGAAATATCAAAATTTATTGTGGTTAGCTTTTTTTAGTTCATTTGCTGTAAAAACTCCAATGTGGCCAGTTCACACATGGCTTCCAGATGCACATGTTGAAGCTCCAACAGCAGGATCGGTTTTGTTAGCTGCTATTTTACTTAAAATGGCTGGCTATGGATTTATAAGATTTTCTTTGGGATTATTTCCTTCTGCTTCAGAAGTTTTTACTCCTTTAATTTACACATTAAGTGTTATTGCAATTATTTTCACGTCATTAATAGCTTTAATGCAAGAGGACATGAAAAAGTTAATAGCATATTCTTCTGTGGCCCATATGGGGTTTGTTACTTTAGGAATATTTACAAATCAACAACAAGGTATTGAAGGGAGTATAATTCAAATGATCAGTCACGGTCTAGTATCAGCAGCTTTATTTTTATGTGTTGGTGTCGTTTATGATCGAATGCACTCTAGATTGATCGCAACCTATGGAGGTATTATTACCATTATACCCAAATATGCTATTTTATTTATGGTATTTACTTTAGCTGCTTTAGGATTACCAGGAACAAGTGGGTTTGTTGGCGAATTTTTAATTTTAATGGCTGCTTTTAAAGATAATTTTTTAGTAGCAGTATTAGCTAGTTTAGGAGTTATCATTGGAGCAGCATATATGCTCTGGTTGTACAAAAGAGTTATTTTTGGAAAACTAATAAACTCTGAGTTAAAAAAAATGATTGATTTAAATAAATCAGAGGCGTTCACGCTCACCTGTTTAGCTATACCAACTTTATATTTTGGTTTTTATCCAGAACCATTAATTAACATTATTGAAGTTTCAATAAGTGATTTAATCGATACGTATAACTTCAGCGTGGCAAGTAAACAATGAATAATATTGAATTAATATTTCCGGAAATTTTTATCTCATTGTCAATAATGTTTTTACTCATCTTAGGAGTTTTTAAAAAAGATAGTTCAAAAATAATCCACAATATTTCATTATTAATTTTATTAATTACAGCAGTCATCACATTTAATGAAACTTTAAGTATAAGTCCGACAACTCTATTTAATGAGAGTATTATCATAGATTATTTGTCATCATTCATGAAGATTATAACTTTATTGGCTGCTTTTGTAGTTTTGCTAATTTCATCAAATTATCTGAGAACTTTCAAAATTTTCAAAATTGAATATCCAATTTTAATTCTAAGTTCTGTATTGGGAATGATGATTATGATTAGCTCTAATGATCTAATTGTTTTCTATATGGGTTTAGAACTTCAGTCATTAGCCTTATATGTTTTGGCAACATTTAATAGAGATCAATTAAAATCATCTGAAGCAGGATTAAAATATTTTGTTTTAAGTGCATTATCCTCAGGTTTATTATTGTACGGTTGTTCTTTAATTTATGGTTTTACTGGCTCAACAAATTTTAATGTTATTTCAACTCAATTTAATGCAAATGAATATGCTATTACTTTTGGAATAGTTTTTATTTTGGTGGGTTTAGCGTTTAAAATTTCTGCTGTTCCATTTCATATGTGGGCACCAGATGTGTATGAAGGTTCACCAACATCTGTAACATTATTTTTTACTATGGTTCCAAAAATAGCAGCGTTAACTGTGTTTATAAGATTTCTATATGTTCCTTTTTTAAATCTTATTGATCAGTGGCAAATGATTTTAGTATTTTTATCGATCGCATCTATGCTTTTTGGCGCGATAGCAGCTATAGGGCAAAAAAATCTTAAGAGACTAATAGCTTATAGCTCTATTAGTCATATTGGATATGCTCTAGCAGGTTTGGCAACAGGGTCAAATGATGGGATACAAAGCTCAGTTATTTATATGACTATTTATATTATTATGAACTTAGGTTTTTTTTCATGCTTATTAATGATGAGAAGAAATAATATTTATTACGAACAAATAGAAGATCTGTCTGGATTATCAAAAAATCATCCATTGCTCTCTATTTCATTATTAATTATTTTATTCTCTTTAGCTGGAATCCCACCACTTGCAGGCTTTTTTGCAAAATTTTATATTTTTAAATCTGTTATTGAGCAGTCAATGTATTTTTTAGCTATTGTTGGATTACTATCAACAGTAGTAGCAGCGTTTTATTACTTGCGAATTATTAAAATAATGTATTTTGATGAGGAAAAAGATAGTTATGACAAAGATCATAACCTTTGGTTGAAGTTATCTTTAACAGTTTCTACAATACTAATTTTAATGTACTTTATTTTTCCTAGTGAATTGATTGATGTAGTTTCAAAAATCAATATAATTTAATGAAATTTAAAATATTTAGATTTAATAAAGTAAAAAGTACCAATAATACCGCAATAAGAATAATCAAAAATTATAATTATGATTTTGGCATGATCTTATCTGATTTACAAGTTAATGGTAGAGGCCAATATGGAAAAAAATGGGTTTCCTATAAAGGAAATTTATTCGTAAGTTTTTTTTATAATCTTAAAAACTTTAAGATATCTTTTAATAAATTAACTAAAATTAATTGTTTAATAGTTAAAGAATGTATTTCACGATATTATAAAAAAAAGATTCATTTTAAAAAACCTAATGATCTTTTAATCCAAAAAAAAAAGATATGTGGAATATTACAAGAAAAAGTGAGTAAATTTAATAATACTTATTTGATTGTTGGTATTGGAGTAAATTTAATAAAAAGTCCAATTATAAAGAATTACCCAACAACTCATTTAAGGGAGCTTATCAACAAAGATATTTCAAAAAAAAAAGTAGAACTTGCACTAAAAAAAATTTTTGAAAACAATTTAAAGAGATTAATTAAAAAAAGAGTATAAATATAGATATGCTAATTTTAGGAGATATTGGAAATTCAGTAACTAAATTATTTTTAGTAAATTCTAAAGATAAGATTTTAAAAAAAATAAGTTTACCGTCAAAATCAATAACAAACTCAACTCTAAATAAAAAACTTAAAATTTTTACAAAAGATTTTAAGAATATTGAAAAGATATTATTTTGTAGTGTTGTCCCGAAAACTTTTAATTCTATTAAAAGATTTATATCAAAAAAAACCAAAGTTAAGTGTTATGAAATAAAAGATCTCAATTTAAAATCTATTCTAAATATAAAAGCAAACTTTAAACAAGTCGGCTCTGATAGACTGGCAAATGCAATAAGTTTAATGACTCCTAAGAAAAATTTTATTATTTTAGATTTTGGCACAGCTACAACGTTTGATGTATTAGTAAGTAATACTTACCGAGGAGGTGTTATTGCTCCCGGTATAAGTATTTCATTAAATACTTTAATTGATAAGGCTTCTCTGATACCAAAAATTAATCTAAAAAAAATAAAAAAAGTAATTGGAATTGATACGAGTTCAGCTGTTAGATCAGGTTTTTTTTGGGGCTATGCAGGCTTAATTGACAATATTATTAAATTGATTAAGAAAGAAACAGGTAAATCTTATAAGGTTATTATTACGGGTGGTTTTTCTGATTTATTTAAAGATTCGATTAAAACAAAAGTTTTTGAAAACAAAGATATCACTGTTAAGGGTCTTATAAAAATTTCTAAATTATTAAGTAGATGAAAGAAGAATTATTATTTTGTCCACTAGGTGGATCTGGTGAAATTGGGATGAACATGAATCTGTTTGGTTATGGTTTACCAGGTGATCACAAATGGATCATGGTTGATATTGGTGTTACTTTTGCAGATGATACTCTTCCTGGAATAGATTTAATTTATCCAGATCCAGGATTTATTGTTGAAAAGAAAGATAATTTATTAGGTATAGTTCTTACCCATGCCCATGAAGATCACATTGGAGCAATTGCTCATTTATGGCCAAAACTTCAATGCAAGATATACGCAACACCGTTCACAGCTGTTTTGATAAAGGAAAAATTTAGAGAAAAACATATTGATATTACTAAAGATCTACAAATTGTTGAACTAAATGGAAATATTTCATTAGAAAATTTTGAGATTGAATACATTACTTTAACACATTCAATACTAGAGCCAAATGGTTTGAGAATAAAAACCCCAGCAGGTGTAATTTTACATACTGGAGACTGGAAAGTTGATCCAAATCCACTAATCGGTGATGAAATTAATTCTAAAAGGTTAAAAGAAATAGGAGATGAGGGTGTCTTAGCAATGATTTGTGACTCAACAAATGTTTTTAGTGCTGGAAGATCAGGATCAGAGTTAGATGTAAGAAAAAATTTGTTAAATATAGTTAATCGATTAAAAAAAAGAGTTATCATTACTTCTTTTGCGTCAAACGTCGCAAGAATGGAAACAGCTTTTTACTGTGCTGAAAAATCTGGGAGACAGATATCTTTAGTTGGAAGATCAATGCACAGAATTTATAAGGCTGCAAGACAATGTGGATATTTAAAAAATACAATTGAACCTATTGATCCTAGGGATGCAAAAAATTTCTCTAGAGAAAAAATTCTCTATTTATGCACAGGTAGTCAAGGTGAACCAATGGGAGCAATGATGCGAATAGCAAATTATGTTCATCCAGATGTATTTATTGAAAAAGATGACGCTGTAATTTTTTCATCAAAAATTATCCCAGGCAATGAAAAAAAACTTTATAAACTCCATAATCAATTAGTGAAAGATGGTATCGAGGTGATCTCTGAAGAAAATGAATTTATTCATGTATCAGGTCATCCAAATCGAGAAGATCTTAAAGATATGTATCAATGGGTCAAACCGCAATGTGTTATTCCAGTTCATGGAGAGCACAGACATATGATAGAACATATCAATTTTGCAAAAGAAATGCAGGTTCCTCATCCTGTTCAAGTTGAAAATGGAGATATTGTAAAATTATCACCTGGAGATAAACCAGAAGTTTATGATAAAGCACCGAGCGGTAGATTATATTTAGATGGAAATGTTAGTGTTGAAGAAGATTCTCAGTCAATAAAAGACAGAAGAAATTTGAGTAGTAATGGATATTTGGAAATAACAATTTTAATTACTCCAAAGGGAAATATCCATAATAGTCCCATAATCACTTTCAGGGGATTGCCTGTTTATGAGAAAGAGGAGTTTTTATATGGACTAGAAGATGAAATTGAAAAAACATCAAGAACATTTAAACTTGATAATAAACAGCAAGAGCACAATTTAATAGATGCACTAAAAATTGCTTGTCGTAAATTTACTAAAGAAAAAACTGGAAAAAAACCTTTCGCTAATATTAACTTGGTTAAGATTTAATGAGCCTCACAGGATTAGCAATAATCTATATAATTATTTGGTGGATAATTTTCTTTGCAATTCTACCGATAGATGTAGAGAGAAATAAAGTGATTAAAATTGAGGGTGAGGATCCAGGCTCCCCAGAAAATCCAAAAATGTTAAAGAAATTTGTTTATTGTACTGGAATTACAACAGTTTTGTTTATAATTATTTACTTACTTATGAAATTTGAATATTTAAATTTAAGAAATATAATCACTTAGAATGTATATTTCACAATCATTTATTCCAATTTTAAAAAACAATCCTTCAGAGGCCAAAATAAAATCGCATCAATTAATGTTACGCGTAGGAATGATTAAACAATCATCAGCAGGAATTTACTCTTGGTTACCATTAGGTTTTAAAGTTATGAAAAAAATTGAGGATATTGTTAGAGAAGAGCAAAACAAAATTGGAGCTCAAGAAATTTTAATGCCAACCATACAATCAAGTGAAATATGGAAAGAGAGTGGGCGCTACGAGGACTACGGTGAAGAAATGTTAAGAATAAAAGATCGTCAAAATCGTGAAATGCTTTACGGCCCAACCAATGAAGAACTTGTAACAGATATATTTAGAGCATCAGTTAAATCTTATAAATCTCTTCCACAACTTTTATATCATATTCAATGGAAATTTAGAGATGAGATTAGACCACGATTTGGAATAATGAGATGTAGAGAGTTTTATATGAAAGATGCTTACTCATTCGATATTTCTGATGAGGAAGCTTTATTTTCTTATAATAAATTTTTTTTATCTTATTTAAAAACTTTTAAGAGATTAGATCTTACCGCCATTCCAATGGCTGCTGATACTGGACCTATAGGAGGTAACCTTTCTCATGAGTTTATTATTTTAGCTGAAACTGGTGAAAGTAAAATTTATACGGATAAGAGAATTTTTGATTTGAAAAGTGAAGGCACAAAATTGGAAAAAAAATCGTTAGAAGACCTGAGAAAAAAATATGAAGAATTTTACTCAGTTACTGATGAAAAATTTGACAAGAATGAGTTTGAAAAAAAAGTTTCAGAAACTAATCGATTGAAAACTAAGGGTATTGAGGTGGGTCATATATTTTATTTTGGTGACAAATATTCAAAACCAATGGGTGCATCAGTAGATCTTCCTGGTGGTAAAAAAGATTTTGTTAAAATGGGCTCATACGGCATAGGAGTTTCAAGGTTAGTAGGCGCAATAATAGAAGCAAAATACGATGAGAAAAATGAAATCATGAAATGGCCAATATCTGTTGCACCATATGATATTGGAATAATTACGATGATAAATAAAAATGATAATTCATCATTAGAAAAAGCAAATAAGCTTAATTCTGAATTAGAAAAAAACAATATTGACACAATAATTGACGATACTGATGAAAATTTTTCATCAAAAATAAAAAAGATGAATTTAATAGGTGCTCCATATCAAATAATAATAGGTAAACAAACTGAGGGTGACTTAATAGAATTTAAAGAAGTTGGAAAAGAAACAAAAAAATTAAAAATAGCTGAAATAATAGAAATAATCAAAAAACAAAAAGAAAAAAATTGATTTCTACTTTAGAAAAAGAAATTACCCTCAGGTTTTTAAAAGCTAGAAAAAAAGATGGCTTTCTAAATGTTATTTCAATTTTTTCATTTATAGGTATCAGTCTTGGTGTAGCTGTTTTAATAATTGTTATGTCAGTCATGAATGGTTTCCGGACAGAACTAATAAGTAAGATAGTTGGTTTTAATGCTCATATAACTGTCAAACCATATGAAAATGTAATCGAAATTGAAAAGTTAAAACTTAACAATTTAAAACTTATTTCTGATGAATTGATTTTAAGCAATTCAGGTGAGGCCATAATGATTAAAAGCGAGACCTCCAAAGGAATAGTATTGCGAGGTTATAAAAATAATGATTTCTCGAAACTTGAATTAGTAAAAAATAAAAATTTTTTAGGCAATAGAAATAACTTAAGTAAAAATTTTATTTCAATTGGAAAAGAGCTCAGTTTTACTCTAAATCTTGATATAGGGGATGATATTACAATCATGTCGTCAAGTGGAATTGAGACAATAATAGGTAATATACCTAAACAAAAAACTTTTACGGTTGTATCAATTTTTGAAAGTGGACTTGTTGATTTCGACAACAATATAGCTTTTATAAATTTATCAACTCTAGAGGAGTTCTTTAATCTAAATAAGGATGATAGAAATTTAGAAATTTATCTTAAAAATCCTCAAAAAATTGAAGACCAAAAAGAAATAGTACAGAAAATTTTTAAAAATGAATTTGTGTATTCTTGGTCAGATATGAATAGTGCTCTTTTTTCAGCTCTTAAAGTTGAGAGAAATGTAATGTTTATAATATTGTCTTTAATTATTATTGTAGCCGCTTTTAACATAATTTCTGGTTTAACAATATTAGTTAAAAACAAAACAAAAGATATTGCGATATTAAAATCAATTGGTGTACTTAATAAATCAATTGTAAAAATTTTTTTTCTTGTTGGAGTAATAATAGGAACATCTGCAACAATTTTTGGAATTATTCTTGGTATAACTTTTTCAATATATGTTGAAAATTTAAGACAATTTTTAAGCACTTTGTTCAACATAAGTTTGTTTCCAGAAGAAATATATTTTTTAAGTACGATGCCCTCAGAGATTAACCCGCCATCAATTTTATTAATCTCGCTATGCTCAATAATTATTACAATTATTGTTTCAATTTTCCCTGCTATAAAAGCAGCAAAACTAGATCCTGTTAAAGCATTAAAATATGAATAATTTTATTAAACTCTCAAATATTTCCAAGTCTTTTACTCACCAAAAAAATTTAAAAGTTTTAAAAAAATTAACTTATAATTTTAAACTTGGAAAAATTTATTCTTTAATGGGACCTTCTGGTTCTGGAAAATCAACATTACTAAACTTGTTGTCATTAATCGATAGACCATCAAGTGGTATAATGAAATATGGAAATAAACAAATAGATTATAAAAATTCTAACTATAATGACGTTTTAAGAGCTAATAAAATTGGAATTATATATCAACAGGATAATTTGCTTCCAGATTTTACAGCTTTAGAAAATGTATATTTGGCTAATCTTGCTATTGAAAAAAATAAAGAAATTTCAGAAATAAAATCAAAAAAATTATTAAAAAAAGTTGGTTTATCGAATCGAATTTACCATTATCCTGCAGAACTCTCTGGAGGTGAAAAACAAAGAGTATCAATAGCTAGAGCTCTAATTAATGATCCTCAAGTTATCTTAGCCGACGAACCAACAGGAAGTTTAGATTTAGAAACTGCAAAAAGTGTTTTTGATCTTTTAAAAAAACAAATTAATGCAAACCGTTTAATAATCTTTGCAACTCATAATAGATTTTTTGCTAAAAAGGCTGATTGCATGTTGGAAATAGTTAATGGTAATATAAAGACCATTAATGCAAGAGTCTAATTCTAAAAATTTTAATCATCTAAAAATACATTCTCAATTTTCTATTTGTGAAGGAGCTATCAAGTTAGATGATTTAAAAGATATTTCTAAAGACAATAAACTAAAAGCAATAGGATTGTGTGATACCTCCAATCTATGTGGCGCCTTAGAGTTTGCTGAAAAATTATCTAAATCTGGATCTCAACCAATAATTGGAACTCAAATTAATTTTAAATTAGATGATACAACAGGTCTTATACCTTTATTTGCATTAAATGAAGATGGATATAAAACAATAATAAAGTTATCTTCATTGTCTTTTTTAAAAAATGACGAGCTTTCTGAACCACATTTAGATTTTGATGAGCTACTAAATAAAAATGAAGGAGTAGCAATATTTTCCGGGACAGTTAATGGTCTTTTCGGACAATTATTTAATAAAGGTAAATTTGCAGAAATCGATGAAATTTTTTTAAAATTAAAAGAAAGTTATGGTGATAGATTTTATATTGAAATACAACGTCATGGTGATTTAAATGAAAAAGAGTTTGAAAAATTTAATCTAATAAGTTCAAAGAAATTTGATATTCCTTTAATCGCTACCAATGAAGTGTTTTATATTAATAAAGATATGTATGAGGCACACGATGCATTGATTTGTATAAAAAATAAAACTTATGTAAACGAAAAAAATAGAGTTAAATTTACTAATCAGCATTATCTTAAAACTAATTCAGAAATGGTTGATTTGTTTGTTGATTTACCAGAAGCATTGGAAAATAATTATAACTTTCCATTTCGATGTAATTTTAGACCTTTATCATCCAAACCTATACTACCTAATATCAGTTCTGATAAAGGCATTAGCGCAGACGAAACTTTAAAGAAAGACTCATTAGATGGCCTTAATGAAAAATTTTTAAAGATATTTAATTTAGACAACAAAGATTTTGCATCTAACGAAAATTATTTGAAATATAAAGATAGATTAGATCATGAGTTAGAAATCATAATTAAAATGAATTATGCAAGTTATTTTTTGATTGTATCTGACTACATTAAATGGGCAAAAGAAAATGATATACCAGTTGGACCTGGTAGAGGATCTGGTGCCGGTTCTCTGGTCGCTTGGTGTCTTTCAATAACTGATGTTGATCCAATAAAATTTAACCTAATTTTTGAGAGATTTTTAAATCCAGATAGAATTTCAATGCCTGACTTTGATATAGATTTTTGCGAGGAAAAAAGAGATTTAGTTTTTAAATATTTAACAAAAAAATATGAAAATAGTGTAGCTCATATAATCACATTTGGAAAATTAAAGGCCAGAATGGTTATTAGAGACGTTGGACGTGTTTTAGGATTGGCTTATGGGTTTGTTGACAGTATATCGAAAATGATACCTTTTGATCCATCAAGGCCGCAAAATCTAACTGAATGTATAGCTGGAGAACCAAGACTTCAAAAACTGATAAAAGAGGATAGTAGAGTAAAAAAACTTGCAGATCTTTCATTAAAATTAGAAGGGCTAAATAGAAATGTTGCAACTCATGCCGCAGGGGTAGTTATAGCAGACAAAGAGTTAACTGAAATGGTTCCATTATATAAGGACGCAACATCTGACTTATTATTACCTTCAACACAATTTGACATGTACTCAGCTGAAAATGCAGGACTAATCAAGTTTGATTTTTTGGGATTAAAAACTTTAACAGTTATAAATAACACTCAAAAACTAATAAGAAAAAAAGATAAAAAATTTAATATTGAAAACATAAATTTTGAAGATCAAAAAGTTTTTGATTTATTATCATCTGGTAAAACTGTCGGTCTATTTCAAATTGAAAGTGCCGGAATGCGTGAAGCATTGATGCAAATGAAACCAAATCATATAGAAGATATTATTGCGTTGGTAGCACTTTATAGACCAGGTCCAATGAGCAACATACCAATTTATAATGATTGCAAACATGGAAAAAAAAAACCTGATTATTTACATCCTTTACTTGAAGATATTTTAAGACCTACCTATGGGGTAATAATTTATCAAGAACAAGTTATGCAAATTGCCCAAAAACTTTCTGGCTTCACAGCTGGTCAGGCAGATATTTTAAGAAGAGCAATGGGTAAAAAGAAAAGGGCTGAATTAGAAAAACAAAAACAAAGTTTTATTTCTGGTGCTGTAAACAATGGAATTAGCAAAGATGTTGCAGCAGGAATATTTTTGAAAATAGAGCCTTTTGCAGAATATGGTTTCAACAAAAGTCATGCAGCTGCTTATGCAATTATTTCTTATCAAACGGCATATCTAAAAACATATTATCCAAAAGAATTTATTGCTGCATCAATGACAATGGATATTTCTAATCAAAATAAATTAAGTGAGTTTTATGAGGAATTAAAAAGATTAAATACAAAGATAGTAAGACCAGATATAAATGAGTGTTATGCTGATTTTAGAACAGATGGAGAAAATTTTTTTTATGCATTGGGAGCTATCAAAGCTGTTGGATATGAAGCAATTTCAAATATTGTTGAAGAAAGACTGAAAAATGGAAAATTTAGTTCTATGAATGATTTTTTAAAAAGAGTAAATCCAAAAGATATAAACAAGTTACAATTAGAAGGTTTAGTGAAAGCAGGTGCATTTGATAATATAAGTTTAAATAGACAATCACTTTTTAATTCGATACCAAATTTTATTACGAAATCTAAAAATTTTTATGAGAATAAATCGGCTAATCAGATTGATTTATTTGGCGAAAATAATTCTCAAGATAATGAAATAATAAAGAATATTGATGATTGGAAGTTCGAGGAAAGATTATCAAAAGAATTTGAGTCTGTAGGTTTTTTTATATCTGATCACCCGTTAAATCAATTTAAAGAAATATTTGAAGACTATAATATAAATAATTACCTTAGTTTTAATAGTGATAATGAAATTATGAACTCAAATATTGCTGCAACTTTATTAAAAATACAAGAAAGAAAAACAGCCAAAGGTAATTCTTATGCTGTTTTAAAATTAACTGATCTAACTAGTGTTTTTGAATTATTTATTTTTTCCGAAGTTTTAGAAAAAAATCGAGATATATTGAAAGAGGGGTCATCAATGCTACTAACTTTGGCCAAATCTGTTTCAGATGAACAAAATCGTTTTAAGAGAATTAATGTTCAGAAAATAGCCTCGCTTTCAGAGTTGATCAATAAACCAATTGAAGAGGTACTTTTTAATTTAAAATCATTAAATGAATTAAACGAAATCTCAAAAATTATGTCAAAAAATGGAAATACAATTGTTAAAATTAGATTACGAGACCAAAATAATGAATTAGATTTTACACTTAAGAATAAGAGAAATATCGACAGAAAAATGTTAAATATAATTAGAAATAAAGAGATTTCTGCGATTATTCGATAATTTTAAGCTTGTTAAATAAAAAAAATCTTTGTAAATAGTCACTAAAATTAACAAAAACGCACACAGTTTTTGGTTTTATACCTCCGGTCCTTAATTGGAAATTACTGTGGTGGCTTAACCGGGAATAAATATGAAAATACCTAACGTTACAATCCAACAATTATTAGAAGCAGGTGTTCATTTAGGACACAAAACACTTAGATGGAACCCAAAAATGAAAAAATATATTTTTGGCAAAAGAGACTCCATCCATATTATTGATTTAACTCAAACCTTAGAACTCACAAAAGTTGCGCTAGAAAAAGTTCACGAAGTTATATCTAATAATGGAAAAATATTATTTGTCTCAACAAAAAAACAAGCGTCAGAGGCTATAGCAGAAGTTGCTAAAGAAACTGATCAATATTTTGTAAATTATAGATGGTTAGGAGGAATGCTAACTAATTGGGGAACTATATCAAATTCAATAAAAAAGCTAAAACAATTAGAATTAAATTTAGTGTCTGAAAATAGAGGTTTTACAAAAAAAGAACTTCTTAAAATGAGTGTTAAAAAAGACAAGCTACAAAGATCATTAGGTGGCATAGCAGAAATGAAAAAAGTTCCTGATTTAGTATTTATTATAGATACAAATTACGAGTCACTAGCCATTCAAGAGTCAGTCAAATTGGGAATTCCAATTGTTGCAATATTAGACAGTAATTCAAATCCTGATGGTATCGATTATCCAATCCCAGGAAATGATGATGCTAGAAGAGCAATAGATTTATATTGTAATTTAATTAAAGAAACAATTATTTCTGCAAAAAGTTCAATTCCTGTAGTTGAAAAAAAAGAAAGTGTAAAAAAAGAGACTAAATCATCTAAGACTGTACAGGAAAAAGATAGAGAAAAATTAGAGGAAAAATTTAGTAAAAAAAAGAAAGAAACGATAAATTAATATGAGTGATGTTGAAAAAGTAAAAAAGTTAAGAGTTGCTACAGGAGCCGGTTTTAAAGACTGCAACTTAGCAATAAAAGAAGCCAATGGTGATCTAGATAAGGCAGTGGAAATTTTAAGAGTAAAGGGAATTTCAAAAGCATCAAAAAAAATGTCAAGAGAAGCAAAAGAAGGTGTTGTTGCAATTAGTGGTGATGAAAAAAAGACTTCAATAATCGAAGTAAATTGTGAAACAGATTTTGTAGCAAAAAATGATAATTTTATAAATTTTGTGAAAGAGCTAAGTGAATTGAATAACCAAAATGACTCTAATCTTGATAATCTAAAGAAAGCTAAAATGAAAAATGGTTCCTCAGTTGAGGATAATTTGGTTGCATTGATCGCTAAAATCGGAGAAAAAATAACTATTGGACAAACAAAAACTATTTCAAATTCTTCTTCAACTAATTACCAATATTTACATACAGTGGTTAAGGATAACTTGGCAAAACTAGCTGTAATTGTCTCGTTGGAAACTAAAGAAAATTCTGAAAATGTGAAAACATTTGGTAAACAATTGTCAATGCATATTGCAGCTTCAAATCCTTTAGCTTTAGAGTCCACATTAATTGACAAAGCAATCATTGAAAAAGAGCAAGAATTAATAACAGAAGAACTAAAAAATTCAGGTAAACCAGAGGATATAGCTAAAAAAATTAGTTTAGGAAAAATGAATAAATTTAAAGAGGAAAATGCTCTTATGACACAAGCTTGGGTTATGGAACCTAAAAAGAAAGTTCAAGATGTTTTAAAAGAACTTGCTGTAAATGATTTGAAAATTAAGGAATTTAGTAGAATAAAAATAGGCGAATAAATGTTTGATGAAAAATCACATAGCTTAAAAATGGATAAAGCTATTGAGGTGTTCTCTAAAGAGTTATCGTCATTGAGAACTGGAAGAGCAAATGCAGCAATGTTAGATCTTGTTAAAGTAGATGTCTATGGCCAACAAATGCCAATTAATCAAGTTGGCAGCATAACAACACCTGAACCTAGAATGATAAATATTCAAGTGTGGGATCAAAACAATGTGTCTTTAGTAGACGCGGCTATAAAAAAATCTGAGTTAGGACTTAATCCACAAATAGATGGACAATTAATAAGACTTCCAATTCCTGAATTAAATGAAGAGAGAAGAACGGAGCTAAAAAAGTTAATTAAAGCAATGGGCGAAAAGTGTAAAATTTCAATTCGAAATATAAGAAGAGATGCAAATGAAGAATTAAAAAAACTCTTAAAATCTAAAGAAATTGGTGAAGATGAGGAAAAGTCATACGAAAAAAATGTTCAAAATATAACTGATAAACACATTGCAACTGTTGATGACAAAGTTTCAACAAAAGAAAAAGAAATAATGACTATATGAACCCATTAAAACATGTGGCCATTATCATGGATGGTAATGGTAGGTGGGGGTTGAAGTATAAAAATTCAAGAAATGCCGGTCATAAAGCTGGTTTGAAAACAGTAGAAAAAATTATCAAAGAAACAATTAGAAATAAAATAAAATTTCTTACCTTATATGCTTTTTCAACAGAAAACTGGAAAAGACCTAAAAAAGAGATCAATTTTCTGTTCAATCTTTTGGAAAATTTTCTTAAAGAAAAAATTGAAGATTTAAATAAACAAAAAATAAAGTTAAAGATTATTGGCAGAAAAAATTTCTCAACTAAATTAAATAGTTTGTTAAAATTATCAGAAAAAAAAACATTAAAGAATAAAAGACTTCAAATAAATTTAGCTCTAAATTATGGTTCAAAAGCTGAATTGATACAATCATTTAAAGAATTAGCAAAAAATAAAGAATTAATTAACGAAAAAAATATAAAAAAATATTTAGAGACAAAAGATACACCAGATCCAGATATATTGATTAGAACTGGAAATACTAAAAGATTGAGTAATTTTTTACTATGGCAAATAGCATATTCTGAGATTTTTTTTGAAAAAAAATTGTGGCCTGATTTTAATGAAAAAGATTATTATAAGATAATTAAGAAATATAAGAATATTAAAAGAAATTTTGGGAATATTTAATGATTAAAGAATTGGAAAAAAGATTAATTACTTCACTTATATTGATACCTATATCAATATTTTTTATTATTAAAGGTTCAATCTTTTTTATATTTTTTTTAAGTATTCTGTTTTTAGCTGCTAGTTATGAGTGGATTTTAATGACTAAAAAAAATGATTTATTCAGATTTTTAGGGATAATTTTCCTTTTTTTTTCATTTTATTCAACATACGAATTTAGAGAGAATGAAAATTATAAAGATTTTTTATTCATTATAACAATCTGTATTTTTACCGATATAGGTGGCTATATATTTGGTAAAATCTTTAAAGGACCTAAATTAACTAAGATTAGTCCCAAAAAAACCTATGCAGGAGTTATTGGTAGTTTCTTTTTACCTTTAATAGCAGGTTTATTTGTTTACGAGTATCAATATACTGATCAAATTCCTGTTAAAGGAACGTATTCTTTAACAATAGTTTTATTAATCTCTCTAATTAGTCAAGTAGGTGATTTAACAATTTCATATTTCAAGAGAAAGGCAAAATTAAAAGATACAGGAAAAATTTTACCAGGTCATGGAGGTTTACTTGATAGAATTGATGGTATAATTTTTGTATTTCCATTTATTTATTTAATTATAATCGTATGAAAAAAAAAATTGTAATTTTAGGCTCAACGAGTTCTATTGGAAAATCATTACTTGAAATAATTAAAAAAGATAAAAAAAAATTTAATATAGAATTACTAACAGCTAATACAAATTATAAAGATTTAATCAATCAAGCAAAAAGATTCAAAGTTAAGAATATAATCATAACTAATCCAAATAGTTTCAAAAAAACACAAATTATTTGTAAAAATAAAAAGATAAATATCTTTCAAAATTTTGAAAGTCTAAAAAAAATTTTACCAAAAAAAGTTGATTATGTAATGAGCGCTATTTCTGGAATAGGTGGATTATTACCAACATATAAAATAATAAATCGAACAAGATTAATAGCAATAGCAAATAAAGAGGCAATTGTCTGTGGATGGCCATTAATCAAAAGTGAATTAAAAAAAAATAAAACAACCTTCATACCAGTTGATTCAGAGCATTTTTCAATTTTTTCACTAATAGAAAATAAAGAAACAAGTGACATTGAAAAAATTTACATAACAGCGTCAGGTGGACCATTTTTAAACTTACCTAAAAGCAAATTTAAAAAAATTAAACTAAGTGACGCCCTCAAACATCCTAATTGGAGGATGGGAAGAAAGATTACAATTGATTCAGCTACGTTAATGAACAAGGTTTTTGAAGTAATTGAGGCAAAAAATATATTTGATGTTAATTACGATAAAATATCAATACTCACGCATCCAAAATCATATGTGCATACTTTAATTAAATTCAAGAATGGTCTAAGCAAAATACTGATACACGAACCTGATATGAAAATACCTATATATAATTCTATTTATTATAAAGAAAATAAAAATTTAAAGACAAATTCATTAGATCTTAAGAATTTAAATAATCTTGATTTACGAGAAATTAAAAAAAATAAATTTCCATTAATCCAATTACTCGATAAATTACCTAAGTATCCCTCTTTATTTGAAACTATTTTGATAACAGTTAATGATTATTTAGTTAATAAGTTTTTAGAGAAAAAAATTGATTTTCAAAAACTTAATAAATTAATTTTTAAGATTTCTAATTTAAAAGAATTTCAAAAATTTAAGAAAATTCGGCCTAAAAACATTAAAGAGATATATAATTTAAGAGATTATGTTCATTTTAAATTAGAGACTTTAGGTATATAAGATCAATAATCTATGATTAATTTTTTTATAAAAATAATTTTTATTTATTGTTTTTTTTTAAGTTCGTTGAGTGCAGAAATTATTAAAAAATTTGAGATATCTGGAAATAAAAGGATTTCAGATCAAACAATAATAATTTTCTCTGAGATTAATCTTAATGAGAGTGTTTCAAAACAAAAGTTAGATAGAGTTATTAAAAATCTTTATAAAACGAATTTTTTTAGCGATATAAATCTAACTTTTGAAAATCAGATTTTAAAACTTAATGTTAAGGAAAACCCCATAATAGATAATTTTGAGATTACGGGAATAAAAAAACAATCTCTGGTAGAATTTATAAAAGGTAAGATTCAACTTGCAGAAATGAGATCATTTGACCAAGAAATACTCTCTGCTGATTTAAAGTTAATCCAAAATATTTTAAAAACTAGTGGATATTATTTTTCAAATATAACAAGCTCAAAAAATTTAAATAAAGATTTAAATTCTGTTGATCTAAAGATTGATATCCAATTAGGTGAAAAAGCAAAAATTAAAAAAATTGTTTTTTTAGGAGATAAAATTTTTAAAGATAAGAGATTAAAAGAAGTTATAACTTCAGAGGAACACAAATTTTGGAAATTCGTTTCATCCAATGTTTATATTAATGAAGAATTAATTAATTTAGATAAAAGATTATTAACAAATTATTTTAAAGATAATGGATATTTTAACGTAATAGTTGAAAATTCTTTTGTTGAGTTTGATAAAAATTCAAATTTTAATTTAATTTTTAAAATAACTTCCGGAAAAAAATATTTTTTCAATAATTTTAGTTTGAATATACCCTCAAATTATGACCCCAATACATTTAAATCTGTAGAAAAAAAATTTACTAAACTTAAAGGTGAAGTTTATTCTTTATCCAAAGTTAATACATTATTAAAAGATATTGATAAAATTGCATTGACTAAGCAATATGAATTTATAAATGCCTCTATAATTGAAAAAATTGATAAAGATAAAATTGATTTTGAAATAAATATTTCTGAAAGTGAAAAAATATATGTTGAAAAAATTAATATTTCTGGAAACTATTCTACCTTAGAAGAAGTAATAAGAAATAATCTTATAGTGGATGAAGGTGATCCTTTAAACGAAATTTTATTTAATAGATCAATAAATAACCTAAAAAGTCTAGGAATTTTCAAGAAAGTAGATACAGATATTCAAAATGGCTCAGATGATAAATTAAAAATAATTGATATAAATATCGAGGAAAGACTATCTGGTGAAATTTCTTTGCAAGCTGGCTTTGGAACTAGTGGTGAAATACTTGGTGGCGGTATTAAAGAAAAGAATTTTTTAGGTCAAGGTATCAATTTAGATGCCAATCTTGAACTAACTCCTGAATCAATTAAAGGAAGATTCATTTATGCTAAACCAAATTTTAGAAATTCTGAAAATACCTTATTTACGTCTTTAAAAAGTTCCACAACTGATTTATTGACTGACTCAGGATACAAAACTTCTGAATTAGGTTTCTCTTTGGGGACAAAATTTGAGCAATTTCAAAATATATTTTTAAGCCCAGAACTTGATATCCTTTTTGAGGATCTGGAGACGTCAAGTAAAGCTTCTGATACTTTAAAAAAACAAGAAGGGTCGTATACCGATTTATATTTCAATTATAGTATTAATCAGGATTTAAGAGATAAAAAATACAGATCTGAAAGTGGTTATCAAACTTTCTTTTCACAAGAGGTACCAATAGTTTCAGATAATTCAGAATTCTCAAATGCATTTGAAATATCTAAATATAAAAAATTATCTACTAGGTCTGATGCAATTGGAAAAATAAGTTTTTACGCTAAAACTATAACTGGCTTGTCTGATGATGTAAGAATTTCAAAAAGATTAGGTGTTCCTTCATCTAAATTAAGAGGTTTTGAAAAAGGGAAAGTTGGACCTGTTGATAATAAAGATTTTATTGGAGGAAATCATGTGACCGCATTGAATTTATCAGCAACTTTACCAAATATTTTTGAAGGTTTGGATAATCTTGATGTTGGAGTTTTCCTTGATGCTGCTAATGTGTGGGGGGTTGATTATGATAGTTCTTTGGATGACAAAAGCACTATAAGAAGTTCAACTGGAGTTGCATTTAATCTACTGACACCACTTGGACCACTAAGTTTTTCTTTTGCAAATGCTCTATCAAAAGCTTCATCAGATATTACTGAGACCTTTAGATTTAGGTTAGGAACTCAGTTCTAATGAAATTTTCATTTAAAGTAATATCAATTTTTTTTTTACTATTTGGATTTTCTAGTGCAAATGAATCCATTAAATTCGTAGATATTAATTATATAGTGAATAATTCAATATCAGGAAAAAAATTAAACCAAATTAT
>CACMXJ010000003.1 GCA_902617625.1 uncultured Pelagibacteraceae bacterium
GCCTCTTTTTCATACATTTTTTTACTTATAATGTTAATTTTCTGATTTTTTTCCTGTATCATCGTAATTAAGCTCTCAAGCTCATTACAAGTTTCACGTGAAACATTCAAATTGGAAATTTTGGAATAAGAATTTAAAATTAAGTTATCCATTAAGCTATATGCTTAATAGACTTTCTTTTGACGTGTGACAACAAAATATATACAGCTGCAGGAGTTATACCATCGATTCTTAAGGCTTGACCCATAGTTTTAGGCCTTATTTCTTTGAATTTAGCTTTTACTTCATTAGAAAGGCCTGAAAATTGATCATAATCAATATTATCTGGTATTGTTAAATTCTCATCTCGTTTAAAAGCTAAAATATCGGCATTTTGTTTCTTTAAATATCCTCTGTAATGAGAGTTGATCTCAATCTGCTCATCAATTTCATTCCCATAATCAGCGATTTCAGGCCAAATATTCCTTATTTTTGTCATATCAACACTTTTTTGAGTAAGAATTTCCTCTGCTGATCTAAAAACACCATCTTTTGCTATTTTTATTCCAAATTTATCTGCCTTAGAGGGTGAAATGTTTAAATTAGACATTTGGAGAGATATTTTGCTTAATTTATTGAATTTGTCTTCAAAGAGTTGTTTTCTAGTTTCTGATATTAAACCAATTTTAATTCCTTTATTGGTAAGTCTTAAATCTGCATTATCTGACCTAAGACTTAGTCTATATTCTGCCCGAGATGTAAACATTCTATAGGGCTCTGCAACACCTTTGGTAACCAAATCATCTATCATAACCCCAATGTAAGCATCTGATCTATCTAATATGAAAGGCTCCATATTTTTTAAAGATAGAGCAGCATTAATTCCTGCTATAAGTCCCTGAGCAGCTGCTTCCTCATAACCAGTAGTTCCATTAATTTGACCAGCGAGATAAAGATTTTTTATTTTTTTTGTCTCCAGCGTTAAAAAGAGCTCTCTAGGGTCAATATAATCATATTCAATAGCATATCCTGGTCTAATCACTTTTACATTCTCTAAACCATTGATATTGTTGAGTATTTCATGTTGCACAACCTCAGGTAGAGATGTAGATATGCCATTTGGGTAAATAGTATGATCATTTAGACCCTCAGGCTCTAGAAATATTTGATGTCTTGTCTTATCAGCGAATTTTACTATTTTGTCCTCAATAGAGGGACAATATCTAGGACCAACACCTTGTATGCTTCCGGAATACATTGCACTTTTAGATAAATTCTTTTCAATTATTTTATGAACTCTCTCGTTAGTATAAGTCATGGAACAAGACACTTGTTTGTTTAAATTTTTTTTGGTCAGAAAAGAAAAAAAATATGGGTCTTGATCAGCAAATTGTTTTTCCAAGTTTTCAAAATTAATTGTTCTGGAATCTAATCTAGGAGGTGTCCCTGTTTTTAATCTTCCAATTTTGAAGTTATACTTTTCTAACTGTTCACTTAAACCTGTACTCGGTTTTTCATTAAATCGTCCAGCAGGAGTTCTTTCATCGCCTATATGTATCAAACCATTTAAAAAAGTGCCTGTTGTTAAGATTAACTTGTTACAACTCACTTTGTTACCTTTAAGTGTGATAAATGCACTTATTTGGTTATTTTCAAAAATAAACTTTACTACAGGATCAGAAAAAATGCTTAAATTACAGTAGTTTACAAGTTTTTCTTGCATAAATTTTCGATATAATGATCTGTCAGACTGAGTTCGTGGTCCTCTTACCGCTGGTCCTCTACTTCTATTTAATAACCTAAATTGTATTCCTGACTTGTCAGTAACCTCTCCCATAACACCATCTAAAGCATCTATTTCTCTAACCAAGTGCCCTTTACCTAAGCCTCCTATAGCTGGATTACATGACATTTCCCCAATTGTATTTTTGTTATGCGTGAATAAAGCTGTATCTACCCCCAGTCTAGCTGAAGCCGCTGCAGCTTCACAACCAGCATGACCACCTCCAATAACAACTACATCAAATCGTAAATCTTTTTTCATGAGCTAAATTTATATTCGATTATGATATTTACAAGATTTCTGTTTTTATTTTAAAAAAAGTCTTATTTAACAGCAAAAATCGACAAAAAGGATCGAAAAACCAATAAAAATGCTATTATTTTCCAATGCAAAAATCATTGAAAATACTACCTAATATCTCCTCTACATCAACTTTACCAACAATCATACCTAGTTGTCTTGTGGCTAACCTTAAATCCTCAGCACCTTTATCAAAATCTTTTTTATCATTTTTGTCTGAAAAATTTTTCAAGTGTTCAACACACTGTAGCAAATGTTGTCTATGCCTTTCTCTTGTAATTAAGATATCTTCCTCTGAAATAAATTTATTTTCTAAATGGTTTTTTATTTTAGAAATTAATTTATCTATATTTAGATTTTCTTTGAGTGAAATCAAAACATGATTAAATTTAAAGACTTCAGGGTCTAATTCTTCTTTCAACAGATCTGATTTATTAATGACTAAAATTGCGTCTTTTTTTAATAAATCGTTCAAAAATCCTTTAAAATCTGTACTTTTAGCATCCACCACTACTAGTTTTAGATCAGCATTTTCAGCCTTTTTTAATGATAATTTTATTCCTTTTTTTTCAATTTCATCTTTGGAGTCTCTTATGCCCGCTGTATCTGAAATTATAACTGGATAACCATCTATGTTTAAATGTGTTTCAATAACGTCTCTTGTGGTACCAGCAATTTCAGAGACTATAGCAACTTCCCTGTTTGATAAATTATTTAATAGACTAGACTTACCGGCATTGGTTGGACCTACAATTGCAATTTTAAAACCTTCACGAATTATCTCCCCAACTTTTTGATCATTTAAAATTTTCTTGATCTCATTTAAGACGTTCAATGAATCCTTTTTTATCTTTTTTAAGTTTTCTTCTGGCAAATCCTCCTCAGGGAAATCTATTTTTGCCTCTACAAATGACAAAATTTTCAATAATTTTTCTCTTAACTCATTAAATTTTTCTGAAGATTTTCCTTTCATCATTTTTACAGCTTGCAATCTCTGAATTTCAGTTTCTGCGGAGATCAAATCAGCTATACTCTCTGCTTTTAATAAATTTATTTTACCATTTTGAAAAGCAAGCTTCGTAAATTCACCTGGCTCTGCTAATCTACAATTTTCAACTTTTGAAATTTCATTTTGAAGAGCCAATACTACAGCCTTGCCTCCATGTACATGAATCTCAGCCATATCTTCTCCTGTGTAGCTCTGAGGGCCTGGAAACCATATAATAACGCCTTCATCAATCAGCTCAGAAGTGTTGAAATTGTTTATTTTTCGAAGAGTTGCCATTCTTGGCTTAGGAATTTCTTTATTCGTAAGTTTTTTCAGTACCTTAGAGGTCTCTGAGCCTGAAATTCTGATTACTGCAACACCAGACACACCAGGGCCAGAGGATAAAGCGTAAATAGTCATAAATTTATTATAACTTTAATTTACTTAGAAAGAAAAACGAAATTATGATGGTCTATTCATAGAGTTAAAAAACTCTGCATTATTTTTAGTATCTTTTAATTTTGAACTTATAAATTCGATAGCATCCATAGTGCCCATTGGAGCAATAATACGTCTAAGAACATTCATTTTTTGTAAATCGTTTTTATCAAAAAGTAATTCCTCTCTTCTGGTTCCAGATTTAGTTATATCTATAGCTGGGTAAATTCTTTTGTCTGCGATTTTTCTATCAAGAACTGTTTCACTATTACCAGTGCCCTTAAATTCTTCGAAGATTACTTCATCCATTCGACTACCAGTATCTATCAATGCTGTGGATATAATTGTTAATGATCCACCCTCTTCTATATTTCTAGCTGCACCAAAAAATCTTTTTGGTCTTTGCAATGCATTAGCATCAACACCTCCTGTTAAAACTTTTCCAGAACTTGGAATTACTGCATTATAAGCCCTTCCTAATCTTGTAATTGAGTCTAATAAAATGACCACATCCTTTTTATGCTCTGTTAGTCTTTTAGCTTTTTCAATAACCATTTCTGCTACAGCTACGTGCCTTTGCGCTGGCTCATCGAAAGTAGAACTTATTACCTCGCCTTTTACAGTTCTCTGCATATCTGTAACTTCCTCTGGCCGTTCGTCGATAAGTAAAACTATTAGATAACATTCTGGATAATTTTTAGCTATTGAGTTAGCTATACTTTGTAAAATCATAGTTTTTCCAGCCTTAGGAGGTGAAATAATTATTGATCTTTGTCCTTTTCCTATCGGACTTACTAAGTCTATTAACCTTGGTGTTAAGTCCTGCTTTTTGTCAGGTTTTGTCATCTCAACTTCCATAACCAATTGCTTATCTGGATATAAAGGAGTTAAGTTATCAAATGCTATTTTGTGCCTAGACTTATCTGGCTCCTCAAAATTAATTTTACTTACTTGTAAAAGAGCAAAATATCTTTCACCTTCTTTTGGTGCTCTCACAGGACCTTCTACTGTATCCCCAGTTCTTAGACCAAATTTTCTTATCTGACTAGGGCTGACATAAATATCATCAGGTCCAGGAAGATAATTTGATTCCATTGCTCTTAAAAAACCGAATCCGTCTTGGAGCAATTGCAAAACACCAGCACCAGTAATTTCCTCTTTTTCAGCTACCTTTTTCAAAATAGCAAAAAGAATTTCTTGCTTTCTTAGTGTGCTTGCATTCTCAATACCTAGCTCCTCTGCTTGAGTAATTAATTGTTCAGATGATTTAAGTTTTAATTCTTGAATGTTCATGATTAAAAATTATTAAGGACTTAATAATGGTGAAAAGTATATATACTATTTATAAATATTCAACCCTAGATAGGCTTAAAAACTACCACAAATATGATTAATATAAGCAATAATGTGGGTATTTCATTAATAAATCGATAAAATTTATGTGAATGAGTATTAAGATCTAATTTAAATTGTCCTAAAATTCGACCCAGATATAAATGATAAATCGTTAATAAAACCACAAATATAAGCTTTAAAATCATCCAAGTTTGCCCAAGTTGTTGAAATCCTATTTCGTGGATTAATAATAAACCAAATAACCATGACAGTATCATTGCTGGTGTCATAATATAAAAAAAAAGTTTTCTTTCCATAACCTTAAATACATCTGACATAATTGGCTGATTGCTGTTTTGAGAATGATAAACAAAAATTCTTGGAAGATATAGTAATCCAGCCATCCAAGAAATTACTGCTATTAAGTGTAATGATTTAAACAATAAATAGGTATTCATTAGTTAAGTGTTTTTTTGGATTAAAGATTTTAATAAAAATATATGATCATCGTTATCATTCAAACACGGCACCATATCAAAGTTTTCTCCACCAGACTCTAAAAAGCTCTCTTTTCCTTGAATTTGGATTTCTTCTAAAGTTTCAACACAGTCGGAAGAAAATCCCGGGCATATAGCTAAAACATTTTTTTTACCTTCTTTAGGTAAATTTTCTAAAGTTTTGTCTGTATAGGGTTGAAGCCATTTCTCAGGACCAAATCTAGATTGGAATGTTGTCTTAATTTCAACTGAGGTAAACTTTTCTGATATTAGTCTCGTTGTCTTGTGACAATAGCAATGATAAGGATCGCCTTTATCAAAATATTTTTGTGGTATTCCATGATAAGAAGCTAATATCAAATCCGGCTTCCAATTTATTTCTTTGATTTTCTTATTCAAAGAATTTACAAGCGCTTCTATATATAATGGATCCGACTCATAATGCGGCACTATTTTTAGAGATGGCTGCCATCTCATTTTCATAAGAGTTCTATATACTTCGTCACAGACAGTTGCAGTGGTTGCCGCGGCATATTGAGGATAAAGTGGGAGAATTGTTAAATTTTCACAACCCATTTCATGAAGGGTTGCTATTTTGCTTTTTATGCTAGGATTTCCATATCTCATTGCGTAATCAATTATTAAATTTTTTTCAGATATTAGGTTTGAAAGTTTTTCTGCTTGCTTTTGTGTATAATATAAAAGAGGAGAAATGTTTTTGTCTTTCATCCAAATTTCTTTGTAAGCTTTGGCTGTTTTAGATGGCCGAAAGGTTAATATAAAAACATTTAATATGATTTGCCAAATTATTGGATTAACTTCGATTACTCTTCCATCCGATAAAAATTCTTTTAGATATTTTCTTATATCAAACCAACTTGTTGAGTCAGGTGTTCCAAGATTAATAATTAAGACTCCAGTTTTTCCAAAATTAACCGGTGGGTGTTCTACTTTTTTTTCCATTAATAATCCTTTACGGTTTTTACTAAGTAATCCATCATATTAGGGTCCGTTTCTGGAAGAACGCCATGCCCTAAATTAAATATATATGGATGATCTTTAAATATATCCAAATATTTCTTTGTTTCTTTTTTTAAGTTTTCTTTATTAGAAAGTAAAACTTTTGGATCCATTCCACCTTGAACAGGAATTTTTATTTCTTTATTAATTTTTGTTGGATCAACCTCATAATCAATACAAATTGTGTCCGGTTTTATAATTTCACAATAGTCCTTATAATTTCTAATACCTCTTGGAAAGCAAATAACAGGTATATTTAAAGATTTAGTGTAATTAACCAAGCTTAGAGTGGGGTCATAGATATAATAAGGTAAATCTTTTTCTTTTAACAGACCAGCCCAACTATCAAAAATTTGAATTATCTGAGCACCATTTTCAATTTGATTTTTAATGTGTATTTTTAAAAATTTATCTAAAATTTTTAGAACTTTATCAATTAAAAATTTGTCCTCGAAAAAATTTTCATTCAAGCTTAATTTTGGTGATTTTTTATTAATCATATAAACTAATAAAGTCCACGGTGCTCCGACAAAGCCTATAGTAGTTTTATTTTTTGTAAATTGGGAGCTACTAACTAATTTAATTAATTTATAAATAGGAGATAATTTTTCTACAAATTCAACTTCTTCAATATTCGAAATTTCTTTTAAGTCTAAGTTACCAAGTAATGGGCCAAAATTTTTTTTAAATTCAACGATTTGGTTTAAACCATATGGTAACATTAAGATATCAGAAAAAATAATTGCTGCATCCAAATTGAATCTTTTTAAGGGTTGTAAAGTGATCTCACTTGATAATTTTTCGTTAAGACATAATTTAATAAAATCAGGATTTTGTTTTCTTATTTTTCTAAATTCTGGTAAATATCTACCAGCTTGTCTCATTATCCAAATAGGATTAATATCACTTTTCTTGTTTATTATTACTTCTTCAATTGGAGACATATTAATGATTAAATATAATTAATTGTAATGTTAGTATATTCTGTGAATAATGGTGATTATATTTATTGAACATTTTATAAACAGTTTATTAACATTTAAGATTTTAATTTTAATAAATATATACACAAAATTGAAGCTTATTAACTAAATACACCAAATGATTACTGGAGATTTTAACATGTTTAATTTTGTTAATAAAAGCATTGTTTTACAACATAAATTTTAAAATATGGAAAATGTTCAATATGATAAAAATAGTACAAATTTATACACATATTATACATGACTAACTTATATCAAATTTATCTTATATCAGATGCAACTGGTGAAACTCTTGATCGTATTTTTATAGCTATCAAAGCTCAATTTAAGAATATAAATTATAAAATACATACATATTCTTTTACCAGAACAGAAAATCAAATTATAAAAATTTTAGAGAGCGCAGAAAAGGAAAAAAATTCAATAATTTTATACTCCATTGTTGATAGTAATCTGGCAAAATTTCTTGCAAAAAATAGTGACATGAAAAAAATTCCATGTTTTGGAGTGTTAGGCGATTTAATATTAAGTTTTTCAAAACTTTTAAATCAAAAAGCCTCACACCAACCAAGTGGACAATACGCTCTTGATGAAGAATATTATAAAAGAATTGAAGCAATTCAATTTACGATGAACCATGATGACGGAAATCTTGTAAAAGGAATAAAAGAGTCTGATATAATTTTGTTGGGAGTAAGTAGAACAAGTAAGACCCCAACCGCAATCTTTTTAGCTAATAAAGGTTTTAAAACATCCAACATACCCTTAATAAATGAAAATTCTTTACCAGAAGTTTTAAAAGAAAACCCTAAAATCTCATGCATTATTGGATTAAATACTGAGCCAGAAAGGCTTGTGGAGATTAGAAAAAACAGGATGAATTCTCTTAAGGAAAATAAAAATAAATTATATACAAATTTAGAACAAATTAAAAAAGAAGTAGATATGGCAAAAAATACTTTTAAAAAATATAAATGGCCATTCATCGATGTGACACGAAAATCTGTAGAAGAAACCGCAGCTTCTGTAATCAAAATATACGAAATATATAAAGAAAATGCCTAAAATTATTCTAGCTTCTAAAAGCAAGGTTAGAAAAAAAATATTGGACAAAAATGATATTTTAAATGAGGTAAAACCATCAAATATCGATGAAGATATTGTGAAATTAAGTTTATTAAAAGAAAAAGCTACACCTGAAATCATATCAAAAAATTTAGCTGAATTAAAAGCCAACAAAGTAAGCAACAAATATATTGACGATTTAGTTTTGGGTGCTGATAGTGTAATTGATTTAGAGGGAGAACTCATATCAAAACCCAACGATAGAAATGAAGCTTTTGAAATTTTGAAAAAACTCAATGGTAAAAAACATCATTTAATTAGTTCAGTTTGTATCTCCAAAAACGGATCTATGGTATGGAACTATACCGATAAAGCATTACTGACAATGAAAAAAATGACAGAGGAAGAACTAAAAAAATATCTATTAAAAATTTCGGATGAAGCGTTATATGCTTATAATGTTTATCAAATAGAAGGTGAGGGAAGAGATTTATTCTCAAGTATTGATGGAAATGAAAATACAATAATGGGACTTCCAATTGAAAAAATTAAAAAATATTTAGATAAATATAAATGAAAAAATATCTTGTAATTGGAAATCCTATTGAGCACTCACTATCACCCAAATTACACAATTATTGGTTTGAAAAAAATAATATTAATGCAAATTATGATAGAAAAAAAATAGATAAAAGCGAAATCCCAGGAATTATTTCTGAAATTAGGGAGGATAAATTAGATGGAATAAATGTTACTGTTCCTTATAAAAGTGACGTCATTCCTTTTTTAGATACGTTAAGCAAAGAGTCTCAAATAACACAATCTGTTAATACTATATATAAACAAGATAGAAAACTTATCGGTCATAACACTGATATAAAAGGTTTTGAATTGAGTTTAAAGGAAACTCAATTTAATTTAGAAAACAAGACAATATTTATATTGGGAGCTGGAGGTGTTGTACCTTCTATAATTTATGCTTTAGAAAAAATAGGTAATTCTAAAATTATAGTAAGTAATAGGACTAAGCAAAAAACTGACAACTTAAAAAAATATTTTTCAAATATCAGCGTAGTTGACTGGGGAGATCAACCTGAATTTGATATGATTATTAATGCCACTAGTCTAGGCTTAAATAAAGAAGATAACATTGGTTTGAACTTCAAAAATATAAATAAAAAAAAACTATTCTACGATGTTATCTATAATCCAAAAGAGACTAATTTTTTAAGAACTGGAAAAGACTTAGGTTGTCAGGTTTCTAATGGTAAAATGATGTTTATTTATCAGGCTTTAGAAGCGTTTAAGTTATGGCACAAAGTTGAACCAGAAATTAACGAAGAATTAAAGAAATTATTAGATTTATGAAAAGAATAGGCGTTTTAGGAGATATAGGTTCTGGCAAAACTTACATAGCTAAATCTTTTGGTTTTCCTGTATTTAACGCTGATTTAGAAGTTGCTAAAATTTATAAATATAACAGAAAAGTTTTTCAAAAATTAAAAAAAGAACTTCCAAATTATTTTGATTCTTTTCCCGTAAAAAAAAAAGAAATTATTAATGCAATTTTATCTAATAGGAAAAATTTAAAAAGAATTATTAAGATTGTTCATCGTGAAGTTAGAAAAAAAATGAATAATTTTTTAAGAAAGAACAAACATAAAAAATTTGTTGTATTAGACATTCCTCTTCTATTGGAGAATAAAATCAACAAAAAAAAAGATATATTAATTTTTGTTGAGTCTAAGAAATCAGAAATTTTAAAAAGATTAAAAAAACGAAAAAATTTTAATATGGAAATACTAAATAATTTTAAAAAGATGCAACTATCGCTTGTCTTAAAAAAGAAAAAATCTCAATTTATAATTAAGAACAATTTTAAAAAAAATTCTGTTAAAGTTAGGGTAAAGGAAATTATAAAAAATTTAGTATGAAAGAAATTGTATTAGACACAGAAACAACTGGTCTTTCAGTTAAAGAGGGGCATAGAATTGTAGAAATAGGGTGTATTGAGTTAGATAATTTAATACCAACAAAAAAAAAATTTCATTGTTATTTAAATCCTGAAAGAAAAGTATCTGAAAAAGCTTTCGAAGTGCATGGATACTCAGATAGTTTTTTATCAGACAAAATGAAATTTAGAGAAATAGCTGATGATTTTCTAAGATTTATTAAAGATAAAAGATTAATAATTCATAATGCAGAATTTGATTTATCTCATTTAAATAATGAACTACAGATTGTCGGAAAAAATAAAATTGATAATGAAGTAATAGACACGGTATCACTAGCTAGAAATAAATTTCCTGGATCCCAAATAAGTTTGGATGCTTTATGCAAAAGATATAGGATAGACAATTCCAAAAGGGTCCAACATACAGCACTTATCGATTGTGATCTGCTAGCCAAAGTTTATATAAACTTAATCGATCAAAAAGAACCAACTTTAGATTTTAAAAATATAGAAGAAGACGTTTCAAAATTAGGCGCTGAAAAAGTTATTTATTCTAGAAAAATTATCGAACCATCTCCCGAAGAGCTTGAAAATCATCAAATTTATTTAAAGGCTTCTCTAAAAAAAAACTATTTTTAATGTAATCTATCTAAATAAAGTTTCGTAAAATCAATTTTTTTCTCTAACTTGATATTAGGAAATCCAGAGTTGTGCATCATATCAGTAAATGATTTTTCTATATCAGAAACAACTGAATTAGGCACGTCGCATAATATAATTTTTTCTAAATCTTTTTTTTCTTTAATAGACTCATCAATTTTTATTGCTACTGCGTAAATAATCTCAAAATGAGATCTTTTAACTTTGGTGTCTTTGTGTTGAAATTTTAGTGTTATGATTACTTCAATCATTTTATTTTTAAGGGCTATTGATTTGATATCTATATCTAATTGATATTTACCAATATTATTTCCTGCAGACAGGTAAGTTTCAACGTCAGGTGTTTCGCTAGACATATCTTTTATGTATTTTGCTAAAATTTTAAATTTTTCTGTCATTGTCATCCTCTATATCTTCAAATTCCCCCTCAATAAAATCATTCTTTTTCATCTCTTTATTTTTAAATTTTTTATTAAATCTTCCTAACATTAACTTTCGTGTTATTGGGACGATTAATAAGAAACCAATCAGGTCAGTTGCAAATCCTGGTATGATTAACAGAACAGCTGCAAATGCTATTGCGGCACCAGAAATTAATTCGTGGGCTGGAATTTGATTTTTAATTATTTGCATCATTCCAGATCTCAGAGTGTTAATCCCTTCGTATCTGGCGTAGTACACTCCTACAACCGCAGTAAAAAATACCAAGAATATGGTGCTGAAAGCTCCTATTTGAGACCCGATCTTTATAAAAAGGTAAATCTCTACAATTGGGATTAAAATAACAGCTAAAAGTACTGTGTTCATTTGTCTTTAATGTAATTGTTAGTTGAAATTAATCAACATAGTAATTAAGTTTAGGTTATGAATTATAGTTTTGAGTACATTGATATTATTTTATTAGCAATGATTGCTGGCTTCATTTTTTTAAGACTTAGAGGAATTTTAGGTAAAAGAACAGGTTTTGAGGGAAAAGCCTCACCCCAGTTTGAGGAAATGTTGAAAAATATAAATCCTGAAACAAAAATTAATAAAAAAACTGATTTTGACGAAAATGCAAAAAAAGACTTTTTAAAAGGTGCTAAAATAGCATACGAAACTATTATTACAGACTTTGGTGATACTGATAATAAATTGACAACAAGTAAGCCTTTATTAAGCAATAAAATTTACGATCAGTTTAACACTGCACTAAAAGAAAGAGGTAAAAGAGGTCATCTTGCAGAAATTACTTTTATTGGAGTAAATTCAGCGAATATAAAAGAGCATAAGTATTTAGGAAAAATTTTACAGGTAACTGTAGAATTTGTAGGTGAAGTAATCACCTGTATTAGAGATAAAGATAAAAAGATAGTTTCTGGAGACCCCGAAAAAATTAAGAAGATTTATGATACCTGGGTATTTTCAAGAGATACAAGTACTAATAATCCAAATTGGCAGTTAGTTGATACTCTTTCTTAATTGAACAGTAATATTTCAGATAAAGACAAAAAGGATTGGAAAGACTTTTTAGAAAAAAATGAAAAGTTACCAAATAAAGATTTAGAAAAAAAAGAGAATAAATTTCATATTACTAAATCATTAGATCTTCATGGTTACACACTTGATGAAGCAAACAAAAAAGTTGAAAGTTTTATAATTGATTGTTTCGATCAAAAAGTTTCCAAAGTTAAAATAGTTACCGGTAAAGGACTGCATTCTCAAAATGATAAAGACCCATATATTTCAAAGAAATTTGGTATTTTAAGAAATTCTGTTCCTGATTTTATTAAAAATAACCCCAGTTTAATGAAAAAAATTAAAACTATGACTGATGCTGAAATTGAAGATGGTGGGAGTGGGGCTTTTTATATTTTTTTAAAAAAAAAATTATAAAATAAATTTTGATAGATCTGTATCTTTGACAAGATTATCAAGATTTTTGTTTATATATTCTTTATTTATTGAGATTTTTTCACCAGATCTGTCAGTTGCAGTGAAACTAATTTCATCAAGGATTTTCTCTATTATTGTGTGTAATCTTCGAGCTCCTATATTTTCAACAGTTGCATTTACCTCTGACGCAATATTTGCTATTGCATCAATACCATCTTCAGTAAATTCAAGCTCAACATTCTCAGTCTTTAACAAAGCCACATACTGTTTGATTAAACTAAAATCAGGTTCTTTAAGAATTCTTTTAAAATCCTCACTTGATAAAGCCTCTAGTTCAACTCTGATTGGGAGTCTTCCTTGTAACTCGGGGAGTAAATCAGAAGGCTTGGCTAATTGGAAAGCACCAGATGCAATAAATAATATATGGTCAGTTTTTATAGGTCCATATTTTGTATTAACAGTTGTTCCCTCAATTAAAGGTAATAAATCTCTCTGTACACCTTCTCTAGATACATCTCCTCCGACTCTATCTGTCCTTCCAGAAATTTTGTCTATTTCATCTAAGAAAACAATCCCATTATTTTCGGTGGAGATCTTTGCAGCTTTAATTATTTTATCTTGTTCAATTAACTTATCAGATTCATCATTTATCAAAATTTCGTGAGATTCTTTTACTGTCATTTTTTTCTTTTTTTCCTGCTTGCCCATAGACCTCCCAAGCATCTCGCCAATATTAATCATTCCTACATTAGCACCTGGCATTCCAGGAATTTCAAATGATGTGCTATTGCCACCACTTTCGCTGACAGCTATTTCTATCTCGTTATTATCTAGATCACCATCTCTGAGTCTTTTTCTAAAGCTTTCTCTTGTAGCCGTACTTGCTTTTTTCCCAACTAAAGCATCTAATACTTTTTCTTCAGCTAATTTTTGAGCTTTTGCGTAGACCTCTTTTCTTTTTTTAACTTTTTCCATTGAAATTGCTATTTCAATTAAATCTCTGACAATTTGTTCCACATCTCTTCCAACATAACCCACCTCAGTAAATCTAGTTGCTTCAACTTTTACAAAAGGAGCCTCTGCTAATTTGGAAAGTCTTCTTGAAATTTCTGTTTTACCAACACCCGTTGGCCCAATCATTAAAATATTTTTTGGCAAAACTTCATTTCTCATTTCACCTTTTAAAGCTTGTCTTCTCCATCTGTTTCGCAAGGCAACAGCAACCGCTCTTTTTGCTTTATTTTGACCAACTACAAACCTGTCTAGTTCAGAGACAATTTCTCTTGGTGATAAGGAGCTTACTAATGAAGCCTCCTCTTTCTGCTGATCCCCTTTAGGATGCAATTGAGTTACGTTTGATTTATCCATTATATTTTTTCAACTTTGACATTTTCATTTGTAAATACGCAGATATCAGCTGCAACTTTTATAGCTTTTTTTGCAACTTCTTCTGCTGATATATTGCTTTCCATTAAAACTTTCCCTGCAGCTAAAGCATAATTACCACCTGAGCCAATGCCAATAACATCACCCTCAGGTTCTAGAACGTCACCAGTACCTGAAATTATATAACTGTTACTCTTGTCACCTACCGCCATCAGCGCTTCTAATCTTCTTAGATATTTATCAGTTCTCCAATCTTTAGCTAACTCTACAGCAGCTCTAGATAAGTTACCTGCATGCTTTTCTAATTTTCCCTCTAATCTCTCAAATAATGTTAAAGCATCAGCTGTTGATCCAGCAAAACCAGCTACGACATCTCTCTTTTCAATTTTTCTTACTTTTGAGGCAGTGCTTTTTACGACAGTATTGCCCATACTTACTTGGCCATCACCAGCTACTACCACTTCGTTGTTTTTTCTAACTAACACAATCGTTGTCATAGCTTATAAATGGATACTAAATTTGATACTTCAAGCCCAGGTTTAGTATTATTGCCATTATTGAATAATATATGTATACCTGTTTTTAATTATGAAGCGTAAAGGCAAAATAAGCAGGAAAACAAAAGAAACAAGCATTAGTGTTGATTTAAATATTGACGGTAAAGGTAAATACAAAATTGACACGGGAATAGGTTTTTTAAACCACATGCTTGAGCAACTATCTAAGCATTCCTCAATAGACATGAATATAAAAGCTAAAGGCGACACTCATATTGATCTACATCACACAACCGAAGATACAGGAATTGCTATTGGTGAAGCTTTGAAAAAAGCACTAAAAAAATCTATTGGAATTAGAAGATATGCTCACGCAATGATCCCAATGGACGAAACTTTATCACGTGTAGCTATTGATATTTCAAATAGACCCTATTTAATTTGGAAAGTAAATTTAAAAGTAGAAAAGCTTGGCGAGATGGATACAGAACTTTTTAAAGAATGGTTTCAAGCGTTTTCTCAAGCTGCTGGAATTACTCTTCACGTTGAAAATATTTATGGTGACAATAGTCACCACATTATCGAGTCTTGCTATAAAGGATTAGCGAGATCTTTAAGAACTGCATTGGAAATAGATCCTAGGAATAAAAAAACCATTCCTTCTACAAAAGGTTCTTTATAAGTTTAATGAACGTCACAATTGTTGATTATAAATCGGGCAATATAAGCTCGGTAATAAACTCTTTTAGAGAAGTTGCAAAAGAAAAAGTAACTATCGAGGTTACCTCAGATTTAAATAAGATAAAATCAAGTGACAAAGTAGTTTTGCCAGGGCAGGGCTCATTTAAAAGTTGTGTGGATGCCTTGAGTGAAATTAAAGGTCTCACAGATACTTTAAATGAATTTGTAATAAATTATAAAAAACCTTTACTTGGAATTTGTGTTGGCTTGCAGATGTTTGCTGATGTTGGTTATGAAGAAATTGAAACTAAAGGCTTAGGATGGATTTCAGGAAAAGTTTCAAAAATAGATAATCAGAACGGTAAGTATAAACTTCCTCATATTGGTTGGAATCAAATCAATATTGTCAAAGATAGTAAAATTTTTAAAGATATAGAAAATAATTCTCATATGTATTTTGTTCATAGTTATGAATTTGTTCCAAATGATAAAAAAGTGATTTCAGCAACAACAGATTATTCATCAAATATTGTTTGCTCTGTTGAAAAAGAAAATATTTTTGGAACCCAATTTCATCCAGAGAAGAGTGATAGGATTGGGCTTAAAATAATTGATAATTTTATAAGTTTGTAAAATGAAAATATTTCCCGCAATAGATATTAAAGATAAAAAGTGTGTAAGATTAGTTAAAGGAGATTTTGATAATAAAACTGAGTATGAAATGTCTCCAATTGAACAAGCAGGAAAATATAAAGATCATGGATTTAAAAATTTACACATAGTTGATT
This sequence comes from uncultured Pelagibacteraceae bacterium, assembly GCA_902617625.1. GTDB lineage: Bacteria > Pseudomonadota > Alphaproteobacteria > Pelagibacterales > Pelagibacteraceae > Pelagibacter. The sequence goes on from CACMXJ010000003.1 coordinate 16,233, forward strand.
TAGATGGTGCTTTAACTGGTGAAACAGTAAATTTAGATATTATTCAGGATATAATTGGTAAATTTAATTTAAAGGTTGAGGTTGGTGGTGGCATTAGAAATTCTGATAGCATTCAAAAATACATTGATGCTGGTGTAGAGAAAGTCATTCTTGGAAGTGCTGCTATTAAAGACAAGAACTTTTTAAAAGAATCTTGTGAAAAATTTCCAAATAAAATTGCATTAGGTTTAGATGCTAAAGACGGGTATTTGTCAGTATCTGGATGGAAAGAAAGTTCTAATCAATTAACTTTAGAGTATTTAAAAGAGGTCAATGAATATGGTGTTAGTAGATTAATTTATACTGATATTGAGAGAGATGGTATGAAGCAAAGTCCAAATTTTAATGAAACAATGAAAGTTGCTACGATGTCAAAGTGTCCTGTAATTATATCAGGTGGTGTTTCATCAATAGATGATATTAAAAAAGCGAGGAATTTAAAAAATGTTGAGGGTATAATAGTTGGTAAAGCTATTTATGATGGAGATATAAAATTAGAGGAATTAGTAAAAGAAGATGCTTAAAAACAGAATAATACCTTGTTTAGACGTAAAAAATGGTCGTGTTGTTAAAGGTATAAACTTTGTTGATCTAAAAGATGCAGGAGACCCTGTGGAACAAGCCAAAATTTATAGCGATGGTGGAGCAGATGAAATTTGTTTTTTAGATATTACTGCTTCAAATGAAAATAGAGATACTATTTACGATGTTGTGGAGAAAACTTCAAAAAAATGTTTCGTGCCATTAACTGTAGGAGGTGGTGTTAGAAATATTGAGGATATTAACAAATTACTTAATTGTGGGGCTGATAAAGTTTCCATAAACACTGCAGCAGTTGAAAATTCAAAAGTTGTTATCGATAGTTCAAAAAAATTTGGGTCTCAGTGCATTGTAGTTGCAATTGATGCAAAAAAAAATGGAGATAAGTGGGAAGTGTTTACTCACGGAGGAAGAAATAATAGTGGTATTGATGCGTTGGAGTACGCTGAACAAATGGAAAAAAACGGTGCAGGGGAGTTATTAGTAACTTCTATGGATAGAGATGGAACACAAGTAGGTTATGATATTGATCTAATGTCAGGAATTTCATCTAGAGTAAATATCCCAGTTATCGCATCAGGTGGCGTAGGTAATTTAGATCACCTAGTGGATGGAATTAAATTAGGAAAAGCTAGCGCTGTTCTTGCGGCTTCAATATTTCACTATGGAAAACACTCGGTAAAAGAAGCCAAGGATTATTTGGACTCAAAAGGAATACCTGTTAGAATTTAATATGCTCAATACTTTAGAAAGTTTATTTAATCTTGCAAGAGAGCGAAAAAAAACTCCAGTAGATGGTTCTTACACTAATAAATTGCTTAGTGATAAATCGTTGAGCAAAGAAAAGATCCTAGAAGAAATTAATGAACTTATTGAAGCGGTAGAAAAAAATTCAAATAAAATTCATGAAGCAGCTGATGTTTTCTATCATCTGATAATGTATCTAGAGGCAAATGATGTGAAAATTGAAGATGTAATGGAAGAACTAAACAAAAGAAAAAAATGAGTTACGATGATAATAATATTTTTGCAAAAATATTAAGGGGAGAAATTCCTTGTAAAAAGATTTACGAGGATGATCACGTTTTGTCATTTCATGATATTAACCCACAAAAAAAAATTCATGTATTGGTAATACCTAAAGGAAAATATATTGATCTCGATGATTTTAGTCAAAACGCCTCTCCAGAGGAAATGGTTGGTTTATTTAAGGGTATAAACCTAGTTGCTAAAAAACTTGGGATATCAGTTGACGGTGGTAAAGGTTATCGAGCTTTAGTTAATATTTCTGAACACGGTGGTCAAGAGGTACCTCATTTACATTTTCATCTATTTGGAGGTGAAAAAGTTGGAAAGATGGTGGAGTGAGCATTAAAGTTGAAAGAAATTATTTAGAAATTAACTCACTTAAAGACTTAAAAAAATCAAAATTTTCTCCAGATGATTGCTTAATTGATCTTAGTGATCCAACAGATTTTCAAATAAATAAATTTTTTTATAAAAAAATCGGTAAAGAACATCGATGGACTGATCGATTAGTTTGGACAGATAAACAGTGGGTGGAATATATTTCTGACCAAAAGGTAAAAACCTACATTCTTAAAAAAGCTGATGATATGGCTGGATATTTTGAACTTATTTTCCATAAGGAAAAAAAGGAGACAGAAATTGCTTATTTGGGTTTACTCAAAGAGTATCAAAATAAAAAATTAGGCTCTTTCCTTTTAACATCAGCTATAGAAAATTCTTTTTCTGAAAATACTAATAGAGTCTGGGTACATACTTGTTCTTTAGATCATAAAAATGCATTAAATAATTATATTTCAAGGGGCATGAGAGTCTATAAAACAGAATCTGTTTCAATTTAATTTTGTTGAGGTAAATCAAATAAATTACTATTTAATTTTTGATTTTTTTTGACCGAATCTAAAAAAGTGATACTAAGATTTTGATAAATATCTGTAGTTTGCCAACCGATCAAACTAAGAGTTTTATAATCAAAGAAAATATTCACCTCAAAATCTTCTTCAAAAAATTTAAAATTTACAAATTTATTATCTAGGATTCTTTCATTCAAATTTTCGATCTTATTAATTAAAAATTTTTTATTTAATATTAAATTTAATGGTGTTCGTTTAAGGGGATATAGGTAATAGCTACTATTAGTTTTTATGACTATAGATTTTCCATTGGAAACTAAAATTTTGTTATTTTTCAAATTATATTTACAAAATATTTTTTGTGGGTATGAAAGAGCGCAATGGCCATTTTCTGTTTTACCATTAACGTTTTGCTCAAAATTAAATGTCAAGTTATTAGTAGTTTCTAGATTTTGAATAATTTTTTGTTTAACATTTGCTGAAGCCTCAACAATTGAGAATAAAAGAAATAAAAAAATTAATTTATTAATCATCAAAGAACATCACGTTTTCCTACATGATTGGCCTTACTCACAACTCCCTCTTCTTCCATCATATCAATTATTCTTGCTGCTCGATTATATCCTATTTGTAGTTTTCTTTGTAAAAAAGACGTTGACGCTTTACCTTCAGTTTTTATTATCTCTACTGCTGTTTCATAAAGTTCATCCTTATCACCAATATTTTTAGATCCATCACCTATTTCTTTTTCATCTGCGAAATTTAGAATTTCGTCCACATAATCTGGTTCTGCTTGAGATCTTAAAAAATTGTTAATATTTTCAATCTCATTGTCAGATACAAATGGTGCATGTATTCTTATAACTCTATTAGCAGATGACATATACAACATATCGCCTTTACCCAATAATTGTTCAGCACCTTGTTCTCCTAATATAGTTCTACTGTCTATTTTAGATGTAACTTGGAAAGATATTCGTGTAGGAAAGTTTGCTTTAATTGTTCCCGTAATAACATCAACACTCGGTCTTTGAGTAGCCATGATAATGTGTATTCCAGCTGCCCTTGCCATCTGAGATAATTTTTGAATATAGTTTTCAATTTCTTTTCCTGCCACTAACATTAAATCAGACATTTCATCGACCACTACGACTATATACGGCATTGGAAGTTTATGTTTTGAGTTATAGCCATCTATATTTCTAACTCCTTCCTTAGTCATTAATCTGTATCTACTTTCCATCTCTTTAACCACCCAGCCTAAAACTGAGGCTGCCTTTTTTGCTTCTGTTATCACTGGACATAAAAGATGAGGTACACCTTCATATGTTGATAGTTCAAGCATTTTAGGATCAATCAAAATAAATTTACATCTCTCAGGAGTATGTCGGTAAAGCAGTGATAATATTATTGTGTTTATGCAAACCGATTTTCCAGACCCCGTTGTTCCAGCTATTAACAAGTGAGGCATTGAAGATAAATCGCCAACTATTGGGTTTCCAGATATACTTTTACCTAAAGCGATCGGTAATTTAATTTCTTTTTTCTTGAAGTCAGAGTTATTCAAAATCTCACTCAAATAAACATTTTCTCTTGATGAATTAGGTAATTCAATTCCAACTGTGTTACTTCCCGGAATGGTCGAAATTCTTGCTGACTCTGAACTTGTATTTCTCGCAATATCATCAGATAGATTTATAATCTTTGAAACCTTTACACCAGCAGCAGGTTCAAATTCATTCAATGTGACTACTGGTCCATGACTTATTTTTTTGATTTTTCCATTAACACCAAAGTCTAATAATATTTTTTCTAAAAATTCAGGATCACTTAATTCGTTTTTTTCAGAATTCTCCCTTTCCTTTTTGGACAGAATTTTAAGTAAATCCAGGCTAGGCAATTTAAATTTTTGTATTTCAGTTTTTTTTATTTCATCGGCTTTTATAAAAGGTAAATCCTCTTGGATTAAATTTTTAATTTCCTCTTGTGGAATATATTCATTAATAACCTCACTCTTGTCTGTATAATTTTTATTATTTTTAGGACTGAGAAAATTAGTTTTTTTAACAAAATTAAAAAATTTCTTAAGACTAAAATTTACACTAAACAAAAAAAGTGCGATTATTAAGATGATTAATAAATAATAGGATATATTTTCGTTCAAAATTATTAAAGTTTTAAAAAAATTTTCATTTAAATAGTTTCCTATAAAACCCCCATTACCATTAATAAAAAGGGCAAAAGTGGTATTATAAAAATTATTTAAAAATAGTGATCCAAAAATTGAATATAAAATTGAATAAAAAATATTTTCAATTATTAAAAAAAAATCTTTTCTTAAAATGATATTTATACCAGTAAAAATTAGAGTTAATGAGACCAAATAAGAGACTAAACCGATTGATTGAAAAAAAACATCAGAAATATAACTTCCCCTAAAGCCCAAAAGATTTTTTATTTCCTTATTTTCAGGAAATATAAAATTTGGATCATCTGGAGAATATGAAACCAATGAGACAAACAAAAAGATACCTGCAGACAATATTAGAAAACCAAATACTTCTGTTAACCTTTTAGCAATAAAAATAAGAGATATATTAACTATTTTTTTTATGTTCATATTAAGTGAATCAAATTTATCACTTTGTATCATCTAATTTTTCTTGTTAAAATTAAATTTATTATGAAAGTATGTATATTAGGTGATAACCTTACAAGCTTAGCTCTGGCAAAAGCTTTAGTCAAAAAAGAGATATTTGTTGATTTATTTTACAAGACAAAAAACACTAAAATAGATACTACTCGTACAATCGGAATTTCAAAATCAAATATTGATTATTTTAATAGGGAAATATCAAATATTAAAAAAATGTTATGGCCAATCAAAAAGATAAAAATTTTTACAGAAAACTCTAAAGACAAAGAAATTTTAAAATTCGAGGATCAAAAGGACAATCTTTTTTCAATCTTGAAGAATCAAAAAATATTTAATCAACTAATTATTGAACTTAAAAAGAGTAAATTTTTTAAATTTAAAAAATATAAAAAATCTGATTATTTAAGTTATGATTTGATAATAAATTGCGACATTAGAAATGAAATAACAAAAAAATATTTTTCAAAAAAATTTGAAAAGAAATACAATAGCATCGCATTCACAACAATTATAGATCACTTAAAATTATCGTCTAATAATGAGGCAATACAAATCTTTACAAATGATGGTCCGATAGCATTTTTGCCAATATCAAAAGAAAAAACTTCAATCGTTTATTCTGCAAGAATGAAAAAAAACAAAACAGAATTAGATGTCTATAAAATTATTAATAAGTTTAACCCTAAATATGAAATAAAGAAAATTCACAAAATTTCAAAATTTGATTTAAAATCAATTAATTTAAGGGAATATTATAGAGATAACATTTTAGCTTTTGGTGATTTGTTGCATAAACTTCATCCTTTAGCTGGGCAGGGTTTTAATATGTCAATCAGAGATATAAGAGAGTTATCAAAAATAATTGATTACAAAATAAAACTTGGTTTACCTATAGATCAAAGTGTATGTGTAAAATTTCAAAATAATATGAGAAGTAAAAATTTTGTTTTTTCAGAAGGAATTAATTTTATCTACGAATATTTTAATTCTGAAAATAAGATCGGAGAAGATTTGACTGACTCAACAGCTAGATTAATTGGACGGAATAAAATATTAAATAAATATTTTAAAAATATCGCTGATATGGGTTTACAAAATTAATTTATTGAAGAGTGGTATTATCAAATTGATCGTAAGTATAAGTATTTAAAATTTCAGAAATTTTTGTTTTTCTAGTTTCCAGATTTTTAGCTTCTAATAAAACTTGTTTTTCCTCTAAACTAAATGGTGATGTCATTGCTAGAGCATTTATTGTTTCGTTTAAACTTTGTTTTTCTAGAGCTTTCCAATTAATGATAAATCCTCTTTTCTCAAATAAAGTTTTTAAATCTTTAAATATAAGTTCCAAATCAGAAAATTTTAAGTTTTCTTTTTTTTCATCTAGATCATCTAAAAAATTCTCAAAATTTATCTCAAACTCTCTATACTTTTTATTTGAATCTATTTCTTTTTTGATTTCAAATCTAATCACACCCTTTAGGTCAATTAAATATCTTCCATCATCAGCTTCTTTAAAGCTTGTAATTTTACCTAAACAACCAACTTTATGAAGTGAAGGTAATTTATTATGATCAAAATTCTTTGTAACTTTTGGTTGAACCATGCCTATAAACTTATCTGCTTTCATACTATCATTGACCATATCTATGTATCTTGGCTCAAAAATATTTAAGGGCACTGTAGTTTTAGGAAAAATTATAAAATTACTTAGCGGAAAAACAGGTATAGTTTTTGGAAGTTTCATAAGTTAATAAATATACTAATATTATAAAAATAATTTAAAGATAAAAATATGATAATTTGGCTCGCCTCTTACCCTAAAAATGGTAACACATGGTTAAGATCGTTGATAAGTGCTTATTATTATACAAAAGACGGCATTTTTCTTGGTGATAATCATCTAAAGAACGTTCAACAGTTTCCTGTAAAGAAATATTTAGAAAGTTTTGATTATGACTTAACAATTCCAGGAGACACTTCGAGATTATGGGTTTTAGCTCAAGAAAAAATTAATGAAGACCGAAAGATAAAATTTTTTAAAACACATAATGCTTTAGTGAAATTGGGAAATAATGATTTTACAAATCGAGCTAATTCACTTTGTGGAATTTATATAGTAAGAGATCCTAGAAATGTTTTAGACTCAATGTCCAGACATTTTCAAATTGATCATGATAAAGCTTTAGAGGTAATGCAAGATAAAAAAAACTTTACTTACGACTTTAAAAAAAAAAAAGATTATAGTGATTATCAATTTATTAGTTCTTGGGAATTAAATTATCAATCTTGGAAAAATAATAACTTTCTGCCAATAAAATTTTTAAAATATGAAGATTTATTTTCAGAAACTTTTTTTGTATTTAAAGAGATAATAGAATTTATAGATAAACTGACAAATAATAAAAATGGATTTAATAAAGAAAAAGCTAAAAATGCAGTCAAAACTACTTCTTTTGAAAACTTGAAAAGGATAGAAGAAACGAATGGATTTAGTGAGTTCATTATCTCACGCAAAGAAAAAAAAAAGGTACCTTTTTTTCATTTGGGACCTAAGAATAATTGGCAAAAAAACTTCAATAAAGAATTTATTGAGAAATTAAATAATATTTTTGAAAAAAATTTAAAAGAATTAAACTATTAAGCGTGTTGGAATTTAAAACATTGAGTTAAATTTCTAGCAAACTCTCGGCACAGTTTAGTTATAATTTCACAAAAAGCACTATTGCTTAATTTTTGAAAAGCTTATACCTTCAACCCTTATAAAACAAGCGGGCATAGCTCAGTGGTAGAGCGTCTCGTTGCCAACGAGAAGGTCGAGGGTTCGACCCCCTTTGCCCGCTCCATTAAACTATGAATGATTTATTAAAAAAACAATGTGTTCCTTGTGAGGGAGGAGTTAAAGCTTTTGATATTTCTGAAATTCATAAATATCAAAAAAAAGTTGATGGTTGGGAGATCATTCAAAATGATAAAAAAGTTTATCTTTTAGAAAAAAAATTTGAATTTAAAAATTTTTTAGAAAGTCAAAAATTTGTCAATGAAGTTGGAAAAGTCTCCGAGGAAGAGGGTCATCATCCAGATATTATCTTTGGATGGGGTTATGCCAAGATAAATATCACAACTCATGCCATAGAGGGTTTATCTGAAAACGATTTTATATTAGCTGCTAAAATTGACAATATATCTAATGCCTAAAATGACGAGTTTTTGAAAAAACCAAAACAGTATTCGTCTCGTTTGCAAATTTAATAATTTCTTTATCTCTTATTGATCCAGAAGGCTGAACTATTGCACTAGCTCCTGACTGAACTAATTTTTCTATTCCGTCAACAAATGGGAAAAAAGCATCTGATGCAGCTACTATTTCATTTTTGATTTTTGAAAACTTATTCATTTTATTTATTGCAATTTCACAACTGTCTAATCTACTAGGTTGTCCTGAACCAATGCCAATAGTGGATTTATTATTAGCAAGAACAATGGCATTTGATTTTGTGTATCGACAAACATTAAATGCAAAAATTAAATTATCAAGCTGTGATTTACTTGGTTGTCTTTTCGAAACAATTCTAAAATCCTTCTTTGAAAAAATCTTTTTATCTTCTGATTGCATAAGTGTAAAATTATCTAAAGAGCTGAATTTCCATACTTCACTGAATGAAATTTTTGAGGAGTCTATCAACCTAAGATTTTTTTTTGATTTTAATATTTTAAGAGCATTTTTATCAAAACCATTGGCGACAACTACTTCAAGAAAAATTTTATTTAGCATTAATGCGAGTTTTTGAGTAACCTTATAGTTACACGAAACAATACCACCAAATGCACTTATTGGGTCGGTCTCTAACGCATATTTATAACTATCTAAATTATTTTTCAAAGCTGAGACACCACAAGGATTTCCATGTTTAACAATAACTGTACCAATATTTTTTGGAAATGATTTTGAAATTGTAATTGCAGCCAAAATATCACTGTAATTATTATAACTCAGAGTTTTTCCATGAATTTGTTCTAATTTATTTTTTTTATTTTGAGAATAGAAAGCACCCATTTGGTGGGGGTTTTCTCCATACCTAAGATTTTCTATTAAATTAGTGTAAAGAATTTTTCTTTGAGGGAAATTGATATTGTTAAATTTATTTAAATAATTTGAAATTACGGCATCATAATAAGCAGTTTCACTAAAAGCTAGCCTAGACATTTTTTCTCTAAATTTAAGAGAAGTATTACCTTTATTTTTTTTTAATTCATTTATAAGCTCTGAATATTGATCGGTAGAAGTTATTACAGTTACATCATTATAATTTTTGGCAGCAGCCCTGACCATAGTTGGCCCACCAACATCAATATTTTCGATTATTTTTGAATGGTTTTTTATTTGTTCAATCGTTTTTTCAAATGGATAAAAATTTACTATTACTAAATCAATATTCTCAAAATTATTTCTTTTAATATCACTTAAGTGAGATTTGTTACTTCTTTTGTTTAAAATTCCAGCATGTATTTTTGGGTGCAAAGTTTTGACTCTTCCATTAAGTATTTCCTCAAATCCTATAAAATCTGAAACATCTAAACATTTAAATTTAAGTTTCTTAATTAATTTAAATGTTCCACCAGTACTAATTATCTTGATATTATTTCTCCTCAACTCTTGTAATAAAGGCTTAAGATTAGATTTATCCGATAATGATATTAATGCTGATCTAATTTTTCCCATTATATCTTTTTAATTTCCCATTTAATATTCTCTTCATTATTATTTAATGTTCCAGACACAAAAATATTTTGGTTCTCAATATATGAATTTTTATTACCGAAGTATAATCCATTATCAATATTAATTTCATAATTATCACAAGTAAATTTCCAACCCTCATCCTCTAATTCTATTAAAATGGATTTGTTATCTTGAGTTTTCATTAATTTAATATTTGGTTCTAAATGAAATCGAATATCAAACTTGAAATTATAATTATTTTTTTTTCTAATAATTCTATCATTACCAACAAATTTCATTTGTTCAGGAAAAAATTCAATATTTCTCTCATGAATTGATTTGAATTTTTTAAAATATCCATCATGCGCAGCATTGATTTTCCAATAATTTTTTTCAAACACAGAATTTTTTTGTGTAATTTTAAAACCCGATTTTAAAATTAACTTATCTTTCTTTTTTGTAAATTTGCACGAGGAATTATCATCAATTATTAAAGTACTGTGTGCAGCCGAAGATTTTGATATTTCATTAAGATTTTGATTATTTTTTTTGTAATAACCACAATTGGTTATAAGTTTTCTTCCGTTTGAAATTATTTCAAATGAGAGAACGCCTGATTGATAGTCTTGAGTATACTTAGGATTTGGTGAAGATCCCGCATCCATTGCCAGGCAAATTTTTTTATTTTTTAAAATTATGTAACCACCACAATCTTTATTTTCATTTTTAAATTTATAACCAAGTCTTTTTAAATAATGATCGAAATCATGCGTATTAGACTTATTATTACCATTAAACAAAAGATCAGTGTTTATATTTTGTCTTATGAAAGCATAACTTTGTCCTAAATAATAAATATTTTCTTCTATGTGTTCTGGAACCTCAATTTGAGACTCTTTAAACCATTCTCTAATAATTATAAAATATTTTAAAAAAAATATTAACTGTTTTATGTTCCGTGAGTTTGTAAAACCTTGGTTGTCTATTGAGGAATTAGTAATTTTTTTCAGAAAATTTAAACCAACATTTAAATAATTTTTCTCAATTTTATAACATAATCCTGTCAAAATTATTGCAGAGCAACCAATTATTTTATTTTCTAAATCTTTAGAGTTTTTTATTTCGTTTAATAAATGATTTGTTTGTTTTTGAATCATATGATCAAACATTGATCTATATTCTTCATCACTTTCGTTATAAGAAAGTTGGTGGTTAGATAACCATGAAATTATTCTTTTTGCAGTAATATTAAATTCCCAACTCTCTTTTTTATATTTATTGTTTTTATTAATCCAATTTGAGATTACTTCTTGAGCTGATTTTTTTGAAGATTTTAAATCAAGACTAAAAAACCAAAAAAAATTATTTAGTTTTTCAAAATCTTTAGGTTTAATTTGGCTATTCCAAACTGTCTCTAGTTCAAAATCTTCAATTTTATATTTCTTATTTTGATATTTGATTATCGATGAAAGTAAGTGAGGACTTGGTTTGTAGGTAAACTCATTATTAAAAGTTTTAGAAATCTTTTTTTCGTATAAACTTGATTTTTGATAAATACCTCTGAATTTTTTTTTTATTATTTCTGTAAACTCATTTAAAGTTTCAAAAAATTCATTTACCAGCATTCTACACTTCTTTAAGTGTTTCTATATTCTTTTTAATATTTCCGTTGTTTTCTTTAAATATTGTAGTTCCTGATACAAGAATATTTGCACCTGCATTTATTACATCTTTTGAATTTGAAAAATTTATTCCACCATCTACTTCAATATCGTAGTCATAATTTTTATCGTCTTTAAGTTTTTTTAATAGTTCAATTTTTTTAATAACGTCAGGAATAAATTTCTGCCCTCCAAAACCAGGATAAACACTCATGACTAAAATCAAATCCACATTTTTTAGTTCATTTTCAATTATGTTGACTTCTGTATTTGGATTTAGAGAAATACCAACCTTTTTTTTAAAACTTTTAATATGTTTAATTGATTCTGCTAAATTATCAGTGGCTTCAGGGTGTATAGTAATTATATCAGCTCCTGCGTCTGCAAAATCTTTTATATACTTATGGACAGGTGAAATCATCAAATGAACATCAAAGGTTAATTCTGAATGCTTTCTAAGAGTCTTAATGACAGGAGGTCCAATAGTTAAATTTGGAACGAAATGACCATCCATTACATCAACATGTATCATATCTGCACCTGCGTTTTCGAGCCTCTTAATTTCATTTCCTAATTGACTGAAGTCAGCAGATAATATCGAGGGGGAAATTTGTATTTTTTTCATAAGTTATTAAATTAACTAGTACCAAATTTTAAAATCTAATTTAATTAAAAAATTGATAAATTTGTCTTGAAATCTCACTTTCTAACGGAAACGATAACATACCCATCACCGAGTATCCCAGGACCCAAGGCATAAAGTAAAACCTTATCATGAAAAAAAACCAAGCAACATAAAGAGGCACGATTGGTTGTATGATAAAAGATGGAGTGACAGGTTTAAACAAGTTGATTAAAGGATTGGTAAATTTAACAAAGACTCTCATAAAAAAAAATTGAGAATCCTCTCTTTGAAAAATATTCATTGCAACTCTTCCAATTAAAGTCCACATGATTACCCCAAGAATATAGTCAATTATATATACTAAAGGATGAAAGTTAGCTGACATTGAGAAATTTATATTGGAAAAAGACGGAAATTAAAAGGGGCGAAATTAATCGCCCCTTAAAAAGATTATTTAGTGTTGTTTGCCAAGGATCGATTTACCAGCTGGTACACGAACCTCATCAACCATTTTCTGCGTTGCAGCGTTTGGTGCTTGAGTCATTAAGCTGACTACAACCATTGCTACTAAGCTGACAGCTGAACCAAAGATACCAAACGTTAACTGAGTAATTCCTAAGAATCCACTTCCGCCTGTTCTTACCCAAACTAGGTAAGCAGCACCAGAAACTAATCCTAAGAACATACCAGCAATAGCACCTTCTTTGTTAGCTCTCTTCCACCATACACCAAGTACAAGTGGGAAGAATAGTCCTGACATCGCAAAGTCAAAAGCCCAGATTACTGAACCTAAGATACCCTGGATCTCAAGAGCTGCGATTGTTGCTCCTGCAAAACCAATTACTACAAGTAATACCCTTGCAACAACTAGTCTCTTCGCAGTCTCAGCTTTTGGATCGATGATCTTATAGTAAACATCGTGTGAGATTGCGTTTGCAATTGCTAAAATCAAACCATCGGCTGTTGACATGGCAGCGGCCATACCTCCAGCAGCAACTAGACCTGAGATTACATATGGTAATCCAGCTATTTCTGGAGTCGCTAACACAACGGCTTTACCACCCATGAAAAACTCGTTTAATTCAAGAGTTCCATTTCCGTTAAAGTCGCTTACAAACATTAAGTTTGCTTGGTTCCAGTTTTGATACCAATCTATCGATTGAACTTCAGCTATTGATTTACCGATAATACCTGTTGGTAGTGACGGATCAATCAATGACAACTTAGATAGTGTCGCTAACATTGGAGCAGAAGAATAAAGTAGGAAGATAAAGAATAATGACCAACCTACTGATTTTCTAGCTGCCTTTACACTTGGAGTAGTAAAATATCTCATCATAACGTGAGGCAATGAAGCTGTTCCCATCATCATCGCTAACGCTAATGAAATAAATGCCCAAGGTGTTGCGTTCACCGCTGAGTGAGCTTTAGTTATTCCAGCCAAACCTTTTGGTACTTCTTTTAGATTTTCAGCAGAGTTTTTAACAAAACCAAACTGAGCCTCTAATTCAGCTATTCTAGAAACTTCATCAGCTAACATGAAGTGTGGGAAGAAACCTGCACCCATTTTGTTACTGATCCAGAATACTGGTAATAAGTAAGCTATGATTAGTACGATATATTGAGCTACCTGTGTCCAAGTTACCCCTCTCATACCACCAAGCATTGAACAAAGTAAGATACTTATAAGTCCAACGTATACAGCGTATTGGAATGGAATATCAAGTGCAACAGATGCAATTGTACCTGTGGCGTTAATTTGTGCAGTCACGTAAGTAAATGAAGCAACAGTTAAAACTACTACCGCCATAAATCTACTTAAATTACCACCGTATCTTGTACCAATAAAATCTGGAACCGTGTAACAGCCAAATTTTCTTAGGTATGGTGCTAATAGTGATGCAACTAATACATATCCACCAGTCCAACCTACAAGTAGTGCCATATAACCGTAACCTTTAAAGTAAATACCACCTGCCATTGCAACGAATGATGCACCAGACATCCAGTCAGCTGCTGTTGCCATTCCGTTGAACACAGTTGGTACTTGTCTTCCAGCTACGTAATACGCATCAGCTTGTGCTGTACGTGATAGATAACCAATTATAGCATAGATGGCTACCGTGAAGGCAACGAAACAAATACCAATTGTTTTCGCTGTCATACCCATCTGCTCGGCAATTGACATAATGATTATGAAAGCTAAAAAACCACCTGTATAGATTCCATAAACCTTAGGTAAATTGTCTATAAAATTACCTTTAATCATTAGTCATCTCCTCTTTCACTAAAGCCGAACTCTTCATCAATTTTTTCTTGTCTATTCGCAAACCAGAAAATTAGTATTACGAAAATTCCAAGAGAACCTTGACATGTGAACCAATAAGTTAACGGATAACCAAATGGTCCCGTAACCTCGTTCATTTCAGCTCCGAATAGGAAGATGCCAATTGAGAAAACAAACCAAATTGCTAACGTCATAATTAGCAAACCTTTGGATTTTTCCCAGTGTTGTTCTTGTTTTGACATTTATACCTCTCTCTTTTTTAGTTATAACTGGCCAAAACCATAACCATTATGAAATAGATTTAAAGTGTTAAAATTGGTAAATTTACTAGCCTTTTCTAGTTATAAGTGTCAAAAATAGGGCTTTTTATGGGGAAATACAAATTAACATGGAGAGACTTAACTTGGCATGATTTCAAGACTTATCTTTTCGCCATGTTCAAAGCTTTCATTCCAAAGGGAAAAATTAGCAATTTGAATGAACTTGAAACTTTTATTCAAACAAAATCTGCCTGGGTGAGTCAGGTTACTCTTTACGGTTATCTTAAAACGAGGATGGGAACTAGGTACGTTCTTCATTTCGAAAATGATACTTTTATGGACTCAGTAAACTTGGCAAAATGGAATATTTATTCAGTTGCTCTTCAAGATCTTACATTGTTTACATTTTCAAAATTGAAAGCGAATTTTAATTACCAAGACACAGAGAAAGCAAAAGAAATTTTTTTAAAAATTTTAGATGATGAAACGTCAAATAAGATGCCAATTGATATCATTGAAAATGCAAAAAAAAGTTTTGATGAAAGGATACAAAATATTAATTGGGATGATCATCACAATGATTTACCTTTTAATCCTAGTGCTTTATCATTATATAAGTGGGCACCAATTGCAGAAGATTTAAAAACTTTAGATCGCAAAATTGTTCTCAATTCAGTAATTTTAAAATGGGATGTTGTAAAAAAAGAATTCAATGAAAGAATAAAATTTTAGGTATTTTTTCTATTTTCAACTAAGCTATCGACTACACCTGGATCAGCTAAAGTAGTTGTATCCCCTAGTTGTCCATGCTCGTTTGCTGCAATCTTTCTTAAAATTCTTCTCATTATTTTTCCAGATCTTGTTTTTGGAAGCCCTGGGGTAAAATGAATTAGATCTGGTGTTGCCAAAGGTCCTATTTGTTTTCTTACCCAAAGTTTTAATTCTCTATCCAAATCACCTGTTTCGCTCTCTCCAGCGTTTAAAGTTACATAACAGTACAATCCATTTCCTTTGATATCATGAGGATATCCAACTACTGCAGCCTCAGCTACTTTAGGATGTGCAACAAATGCACTTTCAATTTCAGCAGTACCAAGGTTATGACCGGAAACAATAATCACATCATCAACTCTACCAGTTATCCAATAGTAACCATCTTTATCTCTTTTACATCCATCTCCAGTGAAATATTTTCCATCAAATTGAGAAAAATATGTATCAATAAATCTTTGATGGTCACCGTATACAGTTCTCATCTGACCAGGCCAAGATTGAGCTATACAAAGTCTACCTTCACCCTCACCTTTTATTTCTTTACCGTCTTTATTCACAAGCACTGGTTTAATTCCGTAAAAAGGTTTTGTTGCTGATCCAGGTTTAAGCGGAATAGCTCCAGTTTGTGGTGCTATAAGAATTCCTCCTGTCTCTGTTTGCCACCAGGTATCAACTATTGGACATTTCGAATTTCCAACAGTTTTGTAATACCACATCCATGCCTCTGGATTTATAGGTTCTCCAACAGTTCCTAACAATTTTAAAGATTTTCTGGAAGTTTTATTCACTGGGCCATCACCCTCTCTCATCAAAGCTCTTATGGCTGTTGGTGCTGTATAAAAAGTATTTACTTTATACTTATCTACTATCTGCCACCACCTTGAGCTATCAGGGTAATTTGGAACACCTTCAAACATAATAGTTGTTGCACCATTAGCCAGTGGTCCATAAATTATATAACTATGACCAGTTACCCATCCAATGTCTGCTGTACACCAATAAATGTCATTTGGTTTATAATTGAAAATATATTGATGAGTCATAGAAGCATAAACCATATATCCTCCAGTGGTATGCAATACTCCTTTAGGCTTTCCAGTTGATCCTGAAGTGTAAAGAATAAATAACGGATCTTCTGCATTCATTTCTTCAGGTTCACAAGTGGTTGACACATCTTTAATCAAGTCGTGATACCACACATCTCGATCCTGATCCCAGTATACATAATTACCGGTTCTCTTCACCACAATACACTTTTTGACATCTGGACAATTAGACAAAGCTTCATCTGTTGTTGCTTTTAAAGGGATAGTTTTGCCTCCTCTTACCCCCTCATCAGCTGTAATTATATATTCTGATTTGCAATCATTCACTCTTCCCGAAATCGACTCTGCTGAGAAACCACCAAAAATTATTGAGTGGACTGCACCTATTCTTGCACAAGCTAACATAAGGATCGCTAATTCAGGTATCATCGTCAGATAAATAGTGACACGATCACCTTTTTGTATTCCTAGTTTTTTTAAACCATTTGCAGCTTTTGAAACCTTTTGATGCAATTGTTTATAAGAAATTTTTTGAGTGTCCTTAGGATCATCCCCTACCCATATTATCGCAGTTTTATCTCTTTTGTCTTTTAAGTGACGGTCAATACAGTTAGCGGATGCATTTAGGGTGCCATCTTCGAACCACTTAATCTTTACTTCATCTTTACTATATTTTACATCTTTAATTTTTTTGTAAGGTTTTATCCAAGTAATTCTCTTTCCTTCTTTTTTCCAAAATAAATTGTTATTTTTAATAGAGTCAGTATATTTTTTTTGATATTGAGCTTTATTCGCTAAACTTCTTTTTACCCATTCAGGTTTAGTTTTAATAACTTGACCATTGGAGGATGTTTTGTCGATATTTTTCTTTTTAGATCTTTTTGCAGAGGTTCTTTTAGCTTTTGAGACTCTTCTTATTTTTCCTCTTTTTTTTAAAGATTTTTTTTTCTTTCTTTTTTTGGTTCTATTCTTTTTTGATTTCTTTTTTTTTGGCATATTTTTTAATATTTACTCATTTTATTTAAAATCTTCCAGCTTTTAGAGTCAATAGGCATTACAGATAATCTACTTTGTTTAATTAAAAATAAATGGCTTAAATCCTTGTTTTTTTTAATTTGCTCTAAAGACACTGGATTATCAAGTCTTTTCAAAAACTTAACAGTCACTGCAACAAATTTTCCTGATTTGTCCGTTTTATCAATATAATGTTCTTTCACAACTTCTACTATTCCAACAATTTCTTTTCCAATATTTGAGTGATAAAAAAAACATTGATCACCTTTTTTCATAGTTTTTAAATTTTTAGCTGCTTGATAGTTTCTTACACCATCCCAGGGTGCTCCTTTTTCACCAGCCTTTTTTTGTTGATCAATCGACCAAACATCAGGCTCTGATTTAAGTAACCAGTATTGCATTATAATTTTACACCTGCTCCTTTTAAGAAATTAGCTTTTTCATCTAGTGCCCATCTGGGTTTTGCTGGATAATCTAGATTATTGAATTGATTTAATTTAAATTTTTCTAAGCCCACAATCCCTATCATTGCAGCATTATCACCACAGAGTTCTATTGAGGGAAATATACTTTCATAATTTTTTTCTTTACATAGATTGATTAACATTGATCTAATTTTTTTATTAGCTGCAACACCACCAGCAACAACAAAAGTTTTTTTTTTTAGATTATTTTTTTTTTCAAACTCTAAGAAAGCAATTTTTGTTTTTTTATACAAGATTTCTATTATTGTTTTTTGAAAAGAAGCTGCTAAATCAAATTTATCTTGCTCTGTATTTATTTCTTTTGATATTTTCAAAACTGCAGTCTTTAAGCCTGCAAATGATAAGTTACAACCCCCTCTGTTAATAATTGGCTTTGGTAACTCATATCTTTCAGGATTTCCCTTATCAGCAAAAATTTCAATTTTGGGACCACCTGGAAATTCTATTCCTAATAATTTTGCGGTTTTATCAAATGCTTCACCTAAAGCATCATCTATAGTTGTGCCCAATCTTTGATAATTTCCAAGTCCTCTAACATTTAAAAACTGTGAATGTCCACCTGAAATCAATAAAAATAAATATGGGTAATCTAATACTGAATTAATTCTTGGACTTAAAGCATGACCTTCTAAATGATTAACCGCAATAAATGGTTTTTTAATTAAATTAGCAAAGGTTTTACCAAAACTTAAACCAACCGATAAGCAAACAACTAATCCTGGTCCAGCCGTTGAAGCAACTGCATCTACTTCCTCTATTTTTTTTCCACTTTCATCTAAAGCCTTTTGAACAATCCAATCAATTTTTTCTAAATGGGATCGGGCAGCAAGTTCAGGAACAACTCCACCAAATTCTTTATGCACCTCTGATTGGCTAGAAATAATATTAGAGAGAATTATTGGTATTCCTTGCTCATTTTCTGAAATCAAAGATGCTGCAGTTTCATCACAGCTAGTTTCTATTCCAAGAATTAAGGGTTTTTTATTCATACAAATAGTTTTTAATAATTGTACAATCCTAATACAAGTAAGAAATGATTTTTTTATGAAAAAGAAAATAACAATTGGATCTCGAGGAAGTAAGTTAGCATTATTATATGCACAAAAAGTAAAGGAGAAAATTATTGAGGTCACCAACTTTATTGATCAGGATATAAATATTGAAAAAATTTCTACCAAAGGTGATGAGATACTAGATACCAGATTATCTGATGTTGGTGGCAAAGGTTTGTTTTCAAGTAGTATCGAACAAAGGCTTCAAAAAAATAATATTGATATAGCTGTCCATGCATTAAAAGATATGCCAGCAATTGAAACTAATGGTCTTTTAACTGATACGTTTCTTGAACGAACTGATGCGAGAGAAATTGCAATAATTAATGGAAATAAAAAATTTAAAGATTTAAAACAGAATGCTGTTATTGGAACATCCTCTTATAGACGGCAATTTCAAATTAAAAAAATTAGACCTGATGTTAGTTGTAAACTTATAAGAGGGAATGTTGACACTAGAATTAAAAAATTAGCGGATGGTGAGTATGATGCGATAATTTTATCTTATGCTGGAATAAAGTACTTGAAATTAGAAGATAAAGTTTCAGAAATTTTTTCTATTGAAGAAATAATTCCAAGTGCAGGACAAGGCATAATTGCTATACAGTGTAGAGAAAATGATAAAGATATGATTTCAATGTTAAAAAAGATCAATCATAAAGAAACCTATCAAAGAGCACATGCTGAAAGAAATATTTTAAAAATTTTAGAGGGAGATTGTGAAACAGCAGTTGGAATTCATTCTAAAATAGATGAAAATAAAATTACAGTGGAAGCTGAGCTTTTCTCATTAGATGGTTCACAAAGATTTTATGAAAAAAAATCTGACAAATTAGAAAATTTTAGAGAACTCGGTAATGAGATTGGTCAAATTTTAAAAACAAAATCGAATAATTCTTATAAAAGATAAAATGCATATTCTATTAACCAGACCTATAGAAGACTGTTCTGAAATGATCACCAAGTTCCAGTCTCTTGGTCATAAGGTTTCTCATTTACCTTTATTATCAATTAAAAAAATTCTGCATGAAGAAATAGATCTTTCTGAATTTAGGGGTATCATTTTTACAAGTTCTAACGCTGTAAGATTTTTAAATTTAACTGGACTTGATAAAAATATAAAATGTTTTTGTGTAGGGAATGCAACTGAAAAAGAAGCAAGAGGTCATGGTTTTTCTAATACAATTGCTGCAGGGGGAAACGTTCTAAATTTAAAAGAATTGATATTGCAGAATTTTGAGAAAACAGATGGTAAATTAGTTTATGTAAGTGGAGAAAACATTTCAGTTGATCTTGATAATCAACTTCAAAATGAGGGATATGAAGTAAAAAGATTAATTAACTACGAAACTGTACATAATGAAAAATTTGATAATGATTTTATTAATAAGTTAAAACTTGATATACCCGATATGGTTTACGTTTATTCACAAAATAGTGCATCAAGTCTTTTAAAATTTATAAAATTTAATCAGCTAGAGAGTCATTGGATGAGTACTAATTTGATGTGTATAGGCGAAAAAACATCAGCTAAATTAAATGAAATTAAGTGGAAAAAGATATTTCTTTTTAATCCTGGAGAAGAGGAATTTTTGTTATATAAAATTTAACTATGGAAATAATAAATAATTTTTCTGAAGTCTTTTTATCAGTCTGGAATAGAGGGATATTAGGAGTAGATATTTTTCAAATATTAATTGGTATTGGAATATTTTTAATTTTTCTAATTTTTAGAGGATTAATAAGTAAACTTATTATTAAAAAATTAGAGATAATTTCTAAAAGAACTACTAATAAATTAGATGATACTTTTGTGTCTGCATTGATTGGACCAGCAAGATTTTTACCAATTGTTTTGGGGTTTTTTATAGCAAGTTATTACATGACTTTTTCAATTGAAGGAAGAGAAGTTGTTGACACAATAAATAGAACATTAATAACAATTTTAATCTTTTGGGTGATGCATCAAATTATTGAACCTGTGTCTTATATTTTAAGTGGACTTGATAAACTTTTAACAAGAGAGTTAATTGGATGGATCATTAAATCCTTAAAAATACTAATTTTTATTTTAGGTCTAGCTGCTGTATTAGAACTTTGGGGAATAAAGATAGGACCAATTATTGCTGGTCTTGGTTTATTTGGTGTTGCTGTGGCTTTGGGTGCCCAAGATTTATTTAAAAATTTGATTTCAGGTATTTTAGTTCTAGTTGAAAAAAGATTTAAAATAGGTGATTGGATATTAGTAGAGGGAATTATAGAAGGTATAGTTGAAAAAATTGGGTTTAGATCAACAACAATAAGAAAGTTTGATAAATCTCTTGCAATTATTCCTAACTTTCAATTTGCTGAAAATGCAGTTGTAAATGTTAGTGAAACTTCAAACTGGTTAATAAGTTGGATTATAACTCTTCAATATGACACAACAGTTGATCAATTAAAAACTATAAGAAATGAAATTGAAGATCACATTCAAAAAAGTGAGGACTTTAATACTAGTATAGGAATTGCAGTAAGAGTTGACAAATTTTCTGATAGTTCAATTGATATGTATGTTCGTTGTTTTACTAAATCAGACAGTTGGAACGAGTGGTTATCGGTAAAAGAGAAATTAGCAATTGAAATAAAAAAGATTGTTGAAAAAAATAAAGCATCTTTTGCATTCCCAAGTTCATCTATTTATATAGAAAAAAAATGATAGCCATTTTTTATTTAGCTTTACAAATATTAAAGCTTTATTCCTACGTAGTAATAGCGAATGTAATTATTAGCTGGTTGGTTGCTTTTAATGTTTTAAATACACAAAATAGATTTGTTTATTCAATTTTAGAATTAACATATCGTTTAACAGATCCTATACTTAATAAAATTAGACGATTTTTACCTAATTTAGGATCCTTGGATATCTCACCCATTATATTACTTCTATTGATTTGGTTTATAGAAATGTGTATGAAGCTCTACATCGCACCTTTAATTTTTTAAAACTTATGATTCTAATTGACGGAAAAAAAGCAGCAGCTGAGTTAAGAGCAGAACTTAAACAAGAAGTAACTGAGTTAAAGAACAAGTATAATAAAGTACCAGGTTTAACGGTGATTTTGATTGGAGAGCTTACCCCTAGTCAAATATATGTTAGGAATAAAGAGAAATCAGCAAAAGAGGTTGGTTTAAAGTCTGACGTAATTAAATACCCAGACTCTGTGGAAGAAAAAGTTATTTTGGACAAGATTAATGATCTAAATAAAGATGAGAGCGTTTCAGGTATTTTAGTTCAGTTACCTTTGCCAAAACATATCGATAAACAGAAAATTATTGAGGCTATTCATCCGTCCAAAGACGTTGACGGATTTCATCCTATGAATGTTGGTAATCTTTCTTCAGGAAACGAGAGTTCCGTACCCTGTACTCCACTAGGCTGTTATTTATTAATTAAAAAAATTGAGCCAAACTTAAGTGGAAAAAAAGCAGTTGTAGTTGGAAGATCTAATCTAAATGGAAAACCAATGACACAACTTCTTTTAAAAGAAAATTGCACTGTAACAATTACTCACTCAAAAACAAAAGATCTCAAGGCTGAATGTTTAGAAGCAGATATTATTATAGCTGCTGTCGGTATCCCTGAACTTGTTAAAGGAGATTGGGTTAAAAAAGACACAATCGTAATTGACGTTGGAATTAACAAAACAGATAAAGGTATTGTTGGCGATGTTGCATTTGATGAAGTTTCAAAAAATGCTAAAGCATTAACACCAGTTCCAGGCGGAGTTGGACCAATGACAATCGCTTGTTTATTAAAAAATACTGTAGAGTGTTTCAAAAGATCGCAACTTTAAAGTTACAACCTATTAAATTTTTTGATATTTTGAGGCGTGAAGAAACCTAAATATCCATATAGAATTGCAATTGTATTCTTAATTTTAACGGTTCCTACTATTGGAGCAACTCAATTGGGCTGGTACTTATATGATCAACAAACGGGTTTTGATTATGGTATGATTGTAGGAACATTTTCAGTTATATATGCAGCTTGGCTAATGTATGAAAAAAATTGGAGAGAAGAGGACGATGATTAAGTAATGGAAAAATTAATTTTTTTTGGACTGGTAATTCCTATTTTATTCTTTGTTTTATATTTAGGGACGAGAGCTATCATGAGTGGTGTTAGCGCTAAACAAGCTAACCAAGCAAACAAAGATG
The DNA here is from genome assembly GCA_902617625.1 of uncultured Pelagibacteraceae bacterium. Classification (GTDB taxonomy): domain Bacteria; phylum Pseudomonadota; class Alphaproteobacteria; order Pelagibacterales; family Pelagibacteraceae; genus Pelagibacter. Next base: position 39,472 of record CACMXJ010000003.1, read on the forward strand.
AAAATGAAATAGATGACAATAATGAGGAATCAAATTCTGATAAATCGTTGAGTAATGAGTTAGAAAAACTTAATGCACTAAGAGAAAGTGGTGTATTAACTCAAGAAGAATTTGAAAAGGCAAAAAATAAATTATTAAATAATTAAAGATTAATTTGCTCTTGTTAAAAGCAATAGAGTTGCACCAGCTATAAAAATCAAAATACCTAAAATTTCAATAAAAGTTATTTTTTCTTTAAAGAGATATTTTGAAGAGATGTAACTAAAAAATATTTCAATTTGGCCAACAGCTCTAACAAAAGATGCTTGAATCAAAGTGAAAGCAAAAAACCAGGATAGTGTCGCTAAAAAACCAGCTAATCCAGTCAAACAAATTTCAAATTTATTATTATAAAATTTTTTGAATTCCGATTTTTCAAAAATTATCAGATATGCAGTAATGATTATAGTTTGAATTATCAAAGCAAAAAAAACTGTAGTAAGCGCTTTATCAAAGTTAGAGGAAAAATTTTCTAGTGTTAGTGCTGCTGCTCTAAAATAGACAACACTGAGACCCAATAAAAGTCCTGCTCCCAATCCAATAAGAGTTACCTTTGAAAAAAAATTCTTAAAAAACAATTTATAATTTTTGATCGAAATAATGATAACTCCAAGTGTTGCAATTATTATTCCAAAAACACCAAGCAAATTTAATTTATCTTTTAATATGATATATTCAAAGATCGCAATTTGAATAACTTCCGTTTTACTTAGTGAAGTACCAACAACGAAATTCGAAAATCTAAAAAGGTATAATAGCGTTATTGTAAAAGTAACTTGTAAAATAGATCCTAAAAAAGTGAAAAAAATAAAGTTAGTTTGATTAATGATATCTGAAACGACATTAAAGTCATGAAAAAGAAAAAATAATATAAATGCAAAAGGTAAAGCAAAAGCAAATCTTACATAAGCAGATGCTACCAATGATAAATCTTTATTTAATTTTTTCTGTAAAGAAGTTCTTAGATTTTGAAAAAAAGCTGCTAAAATTGTAAAAACGACCCAATTCATAAATTTATTTAATTATAATCTTTTATTCGAATTAAGTAGTTACTTATATTTAAAAAAACTAGTTTTTCTCCATCAGCCAGAGAGCGTCTTCTCCTAAAAAGTAAACTTTTCCGTTATCTGGATGGACTTGTATATCTCTTATTCTTCCAATTTTATTTTTAAATATGATTTCTTCTTTTACATTAGATAAGTCGTCAAATATTAATTTTCTCAAGGATTTATCTTTTAGTGAAGTAATTAAAGCATGTCCATTCCATTCACTAAACTCTTTTCCTTTGTAAATTGTGATCGCACTTGTTGCTATGGATGGAACCCAATATTGTATCGCTTTTGTAAAACCTGGTTTCCATTTTGGACCGATAGGAATACCTGAATAGTTTGTCCCTCCCCAACCTAAAATTTTCCATCCATAATTTTCACCTTTTTTTGCTTCACCAAACCAATCCCCACCTCTCGCTCCATGATTACTCATATAAATTTTTTCATCAAATGGTGATAAAGTTAGACCTTGAGGATTTCTAATACCTATTTGATAAATTTCAGGTAACCAATCTGATTTACCCTGAAATTTTGGATTATCTTTTGGGATACTTCCGTCAATATTTATTCTAATGATACTACCAGGATGCTTTGTAGGATCTTGTGCAATCATACCTTGACCTCTTTCACCAGCAGACGCAAAAAGATAACCATCTTTGATCGCCAATCTTGATCCAAAGTGATATCCAGAGTCAATAGGTGGGTTTGCTTGAAAAATATTTTTAAATATTAAATCTTTTTCATTAAATTTCGATTTTGCTATTGAGGTACTAGTTTTCCAATTTCCTCTATTTTCGGTATAAGAAACATAGACAAAATCATCTTTATAAAGAATATCTAATAAACCACCCTGTCCATGTTCTAAATAATTAAGATTGTGATTTAATGAAGAAATTTTTTTAGAATTAAGGTCTATTAATTTAATTTCTCCACTTTTTTCGGTAATTAATAATTCTGTATCATTAATAAAAGTAGATCCCCATGGACCTTTTAAATTTACAATCTTCTTAAATCTTAAATTATCAGCGAATGAATAATTTATAAAAAGTGTAAATAAAAAAATTGTAACAAGCGTTTTTTTCACTTTAAGAAAGTTTTGATCTACCACCATCAACAGCAATGATTTGACCTGTAACCCAAGAACTGTCATCAGTAATAAGAAATTTTGCAAGAGAGGCAGAGTCCTTACCTTCACCTAATCTTTTTAAAGGATGGGCTTTAGCTATGCCATCTGCCAATGCTTTATTTTTTAACATTGGCTCAGCAATTTTTGAGTTAGTCAAACTAGGTGCAATACAGTTTACCCTAATATTAGGAGCAAATTCTGCTGCTAAAGAAACAGTTAAACCCTCAACAGCAGCTTTTGTAGAAGCAATTATAGCGTGATTTGTAAAACCTCTTTGAGCTGCAACTGTAGAAAATAAAACTACTGAACCTTTATTTTTTTTTAAACTATCCTGGTATCCTTTTATGACTTCTACCGCTGAATATAAGTTTAATTTCATACACTTATTAAAATCTTGCTCATTAACCATTCTCAAAGGTTTTAAATCAATCGAACCTACACAATAGGCAATTCCTTTTACATCAGAAATATCATTTTTAATCTTTTCCACAAATCCATCTTGCAAAACATCAGCTATTGTAAAACTACAACCTAATTTATCAGAAATATTTTTTGTTTCATTTTCATTTCTGCCGACTAAATGAACTGAATTTCCCGAATTTACTAATTGTTCAGCTAAACTAGATCCGATTGAACCTGTCGCACCAAGAATAAGATATTTTTCTGACATAAAAATTTTTATTAGTTATATTTAATTATGAAGTTATTTTTTATACTGGGCAATCAATTATTTCCATCAAAATACTTGGATCGCTTCAAAAAAGACCACCTAATTTTTATGGCAGAGGATTATCAATTATGTACTTATGAAAAACATCATAAAAATAAGATACTTCTCTTTTTGTCATCGATGCGTTCACATGCGGAAAACCTCAGAAAAGATAAGTTTAAATTAGAATATTTTAAAATTGAGGATAAAGAATTTAAAGACAACTATTTAAAAAAATTAAAAAAAATAATTAATTCAAAAAAAATAAAAGAGATTTCAAGTTTTGAAGTCGAGGATAAATTTTTTGAGAAAAAAATAAATCAATTCGTAAAAAAAGAAAAGATCAAATGGAATATTATTCAAACTCCGATGTTTTTGAACTCAAGAGATGAATTTAAACAATATCTATCTAAATCAAAAAAACCTTTCATGGCAACTTTTTATAAGGAAGTGAGAAAGAAATCTGGAATATTAATGGGTTCTGATGGAAATCCGATTGGAGGCAAATGGAGTTTTGATGAAGATAACAGAAATAAGTTACCAAAAAATATTTCTATTCCAAAGTTCCCTAAAATTAATGAAACAAATCATACAAAAAAATTAAAACCTATTATTGAAAAACTATTTAAAGATCATCCAGGAACAACCAAAAATTTTTGGTTTGCTACAGAGCATAATGATGTGGTCAAATTATTGAATTTTTTCATTAAAGAAAAATCTAATTTATTTGGTGATTATGAGGACGCAGTGGATCAAAAAGATAATATCTTATTTCACAGCGCTTTAAGTCCTTATATCAACCTTGGTTTAATCACACCTGAATTTATTATCAAAAAAGTTTTAGATTTCCATAAAAGTAAAAAAATCAGATTAAATTCTTTAGAAGGTTATGTTCGTCAGGTTATAGGATGGAGAGAATTTATGAGAGGTATTTATCAAAGTTATTCAAACGAAATGGAAACTGGAAATTTTTTCAAACAAAATCGTAAAATGAAAAAGTCATGGTATGATGGAACGACAGGTTTACCTCCATTAGATTACGCAATTAAAAACGCATTAAATTTTGGATGGTCTCATCACATTGAAAGATTAATGATTTTATCAAACATCATGAATCTTTGTGAAATAAAACCTAATATTGTTTACAAATGGTTTATGGAGATGTTTGTCGACTCCTCTGATTGGGTTATGGTTCCAAACGTGTATGGTATGGGATTATTTAGCGATGGGGGAATTTTTGCAACCAAACCATACATTTGTGGATCAAGTTATTTTATGAAAATGATGGATTTTAAAAAAGGTGATTGGTGCAATACTATGGACGGGCTTTACTGGAGATTTATAGATCGCAATAGAAAGTTTTTTTTAAAAAATCCAAGACTTTCAATGATGGTAAGAATATTTGATAAAATGAAAGTGGATAGAAAAAAATTAATTTTGTCGGCTGCAGATAAATTCATTAAAGAAAACACAGTTTAGTGAAAAAAGAAAATTTACCAATTAAGATTTGTCCAATATGTAATAGACCATTTAAATGGAGAAGGAAATGGAGACTCAATTGGGAAAAGGTTAGGTATTGTTCAAAAAAATGTTCATCAAAAAAATGAAAAATCTTACTCGATATTTGATTTTGATTTTATTTGTAATTCTTACAAATAATACTCGTGCAGAATTTTTTGAGGATCTATCAAAAATTATTGAAAATAATGAAAAAAGGCTCAGCTACGGTATCTCAGTAACAGATTTTAATATGGATGGAAATTATGAGTTTTTAGTAACAGGATTTGGTTATCCTAATCTAGCTTTATCTTTTAAGGATGGAAAATTAAAGAATCTAAATCAGCAAAAAATTTTTTCAGATACTTTAAAAAGAACTATAGGAGTTGCTGCGTGTGATATCGATAAAGATGGCTTTGAAGAAATTTACTTTCTAAATACAGATACATATAGTGGGGATAAAAAATATTCAGATAGATTATTAGATATAGAAGATAATTATTATTTTGATTTATTCGAATTAGAAAAAAATAAAGAAAACCTAAATTTAACAGCAGGAAGATCTGTAGTTTGTGTAGATAGAAAGGGAGATGGTGAATATGGAGTCTATGTAGCAAATTACGGAGGCCCGACCAGATTTTATGAGATTGAAGATGAACTGATTAAAGATAAGGCTCAGAGTTTAAATCTTAATAATATCACTGGTGGAAGAGCAGTGGTATCAGGACATATCTTGTCGAATAGAGCAGATATTTTTGCAGCAAATGAAAGGGGAGCAAATTTTCTTTATAAAAATAATAATGGAAATTTTGAAGATGTAGCATTTGATTACAGAGTAGATGATGAAATTCAAAATGGGAGAGGTACAGCTTTATCAGACATATATTATCGAGGCAGATTAGATATTCTGAGTGGTAATTGGCTTGGATATCATAGAGCCTGGGTTTTGGAAAAAAACGAATTTAAAGACATAGGAAATAAAGATTTTGATAAACCCTCTAGAATTAGAACAATTATTTCTGCAGATTTTGATAACGATGGTTTTGATGAAGTTTTTATGAACAATATAGCAGAACCAAATAAATTATTTCGTATCAAAGATGATGGAAAATTTGAACAGATAAATTTTGAAGTTGGTCTCGAAGCTAATGGGTATGGAACTGGGGCAGCAGTCGCAGATATTGATAATGACGGAGTTTTAGAATTGTTAGTTGCTCGCGGTGAAAGTAAAGAACAACCATTAACTTTGTATAAAGCAAAAGTTAACAAAGAAAATAAATACCTAAGAATTAAACCGTTAAATAAATATGGTGCACCAGCTAGAGGAGCTACGGTAACATTAATAACTAATAAAAGAAAGCATTCCAAAACCATTGATGCTGGATCTGGTTACTTATGTCAAATGGAGCCTGTGGCACATTATGGAATTAGAAAAAATGAAAAAAATTTTAAAGTAGAGATTAAATGGACCAATGGAACAAAAAAAATATTCAATGTAAGTGAGTTAAATCAAACAATTACCATAAAGCAAAAATGAAAAAATTTTTAAATCTTTCTTTGATAATATTTCTAATATTATTTCAGCTTAAATCGTTTGCTGAAGAAAAAAACTATCACAAGGAGCTTATTACTGATTGGTCAAGAATATTTCCTGATAAAAATAGAAATGCGGCAGGACCTAAGTTTTTTAAATATATTATTGATAAAAAAATTACTTATAAGGATTTTATTGAATTTAATAAATTATACTGTGCAGTTTCTGGATCTTTGATTGATCCAAATAGCGACTCAGAATTTTTATTTGTTGAAGAAACTAAAACCAAAAAAAAAATTTGTGGAAATTATTATAGATGCTGTGTTCCATGTTCATGTGATCTTATGAAGTATTCTGAAACTCAAAAAATGAAATATGAATTTAAAGATGGTTTGAAAGAATTTTATGTTTTAACAATCAAAAATCCTTGCGATAAACAGGATTTCCCAAACAGAGTAAATAAAGATTATTTTTGTGATGGTAAAAAAATTAATAAATCAGAGGTATATAGTCTTGATGATCGAATAGTTATAGGTTTGCTACATAATGGGAAAAGTTGTGAAAAAGATGAAATAGATTTTGTTAAAAGCCATCAAGTTACTGGTAGGTATTGTGAGTTAAGAAACAATACACCTTTAGAGAATTTAGATGCTGGAATGGGTGATATTTTCATAAAATTGGCAAGATAAATTTTATATACTAATTTTTAAAACTCAAATGAGCAAAAAAAGAAAAAAATTAAAAAAGAAAAATCCAATGGCCAAATTATTGAGCTCAACAATGCTCAGAAATAAAATAGTAAAAAATAAAAAAAAAATTTATAATAGGAAAAAATTCAAGTTGGAAAACGAGTAAAAAGTATGAATAATAAGATTTTTGAATGGGCAGGAGTTATAACTGCAATACTATATTCATTATTTGTAGCTATGAATATTGGCATAGAATTTTTTGGTTTTTGTTTGTTACTTATTTCCGCAATTTTAATTGGAATTTGGGCCTATAGGGGTGGTCACAGAGGAATATTATTTTTACAATTTTTTTATGCTACAGCAGGAATCATTGGGATGTTTAGGTGGTTTTAATTAAAAGTTGTAATTATTTTAGGAATATAATTTTTAAAATTAAAAAAACCTTTATTACAATACTGCCATGAATATTGATCGAGTTTTCTATATAAAAAATCTATTTTTAAATTATTTGAATTTAAATAATCCAGGTTTTCACCGACTGTTGGATATAACGCTATAACTTTTTTGCTTATATTTTTAATCTCACTTATATCTACCACTTCACAATTGATAGAATTATTTTCTAACCTTTGTTTTTGATCATCTACTAAAAGAGCTTTAAATTTAATAACTTTTTCACTTAGTTTGATAGATCTATTTTCATTTTTATTTGAAATTATGTAAATTTTTTTAAATTTATGATTATGAAAATCTGTGGTTTCAAATGATAAATTATTTTCAAAAATAAAAAGATTTTTATCATCTATATTTTTATTACTAAAATCTTGTTTAACTATTGAGTAAGTTTTTTCAGAAACTTTTGGAGGAGCGTTTTCGTTTAATTTAATATTATTAAATCTATTATTAGTGAATTTTTTAATATTCCACTCGCTCGCTAAATAGTGTTTTCCTTGTGTTTGAATTCCAGCTACCCATCTCCAACCAAGAGTATTAGATGCAGAGTCACCATCGTAAAGATGTTGCATAAAAAATTCTGCTCCTAATTGCCAGGGTAATTCTAATGTAAAAATCCAAATACTAGCCAACCACATCCTAGTATGATTATGTAAATAATTATTTTCTTTAAGTTCTGTTACCCAGTAATTAAAGCATTCAATATTGGTTTTTCCATCTATTGCATTTTTGTAATTTTGGCTATCTTTATATTCTTCTCGAATTTTATTTAACTCTACTAAGTAATCTGTCCAAACGTTTGGTCTTAATTCTAGCCAACCCTTCCAATATGTTCTCCACAAAACTTCTTGAATAAATTTCTCATTCTTCGAAAAAGAAAATTTGCTAAGTGATTTTTCAATTACCTCCTTCTCGTTGATTATCCCATGGGTGATATATGGAGACAAACCAGATATATTTGTTCTATTCTCTGGACCAAAATCAAAATTTCTTAGTTTGGAATATTCAGAGAGATTTTCTTCAACAAAATTATTTAATCTATTTAAGGCCGCAGCCTTTGAGGCTTCAAATTTCATTTTGATTTATTTTGATTTTTTTTTCTTTAAACCAAGCTTGTCGCTATGTCTTAATCTTAAAATAACAATTGCACCAGCAATCAGAACAATGGCAATAGCTTCATAAACTAATGCTGTTGGATCCATTTCCTTACCTTGAAGAATAATAAATCGTGCTAAAGCAGTAATTGCAATTAATAATGGAAGGGTAATACTAATTGATTGTTGGTTCCAAAAAACTCTTACCATTGCTAGCACTTCTAGATAAAGAAACATTAATAATAAATCAGCTAAGGTTACTGATCTATTCTCGAACATTTTGTACATTTCTATACCGACTGCAATAACTGTACTTATTAAAATGATAACCATTAAAATAAGCTGTAAATTTTTTGCTATTTTTTCCATTATTTATCTTTACTAAAAGGTAACCATTTTTCAAACACTGATTTTGAAGAACCTTCATAAGGAATTGAATAAGAATATGGATTTGGACTTGTTAATACTTCAATGCCTTTTGAAAAAACAAATATAAATACAATCACAAAAACAAGAACCATTATTTTAAAAGGGTCAAAATTTTTTGTTTTAAAAACACTAGCTGAATTTTCTTCTGCTCTATGGAAATGCTTAAAGGTCATATACACGGCAAAGATTAAACCAATATGAGCTAAAAAAAGACCAGTCCAACCAAAAACAAAAGTCGTGTAAGAAAAAACATATAAACTAAAAACTGTAGTCCATATAAAACTTAAGACTAATAAAATTTGCAACCTAACAGTTTTAGGAAGAGAACGGAGATCATTTTTACTATCATCAAACAAAATGTTTGCTGTATCTCTCATCCAATTTTTTAGTGATTCCATGTTTCTAAGATATAACTAAAAATAAATTTAACAAACTATAAATTGTCCTAAAACTTATTAATATTAGAGTTTTTTCTTATGATAGTTAATAAATCTTTCAACATTAGATTTATTAAATGTTTTATTCTCTTCAAAAGAAACTTTTTTCATTGAGTATGCATTACTTTTTGTAATTCTAGATTGGATGGTAATATTCCCTTTGTATAGCTTAAGTTTTACAGACCCATTAACCTTATTTCTTTTTTGATCGACAATTCTTTGTAACTTAAATCTTTCTTTTGAGTACCAATAACCATTGTAAATCAATTCGGCGTATCTTGGCATAATTGAATCTTTCTTGTGCATCGTTTCTTTATCCAATGTCACTGACTCAATAGCTCTATGAGCGTGAATCAAAACTGTTCCACCTGGTGTTTCATAAACTCCTCTTGATTTAATTCCAAGAAATCTATTTTCAACTAGATCAACTCTTCCAATGCCATTTTTTCCAGCAATAAAATTCAATTTTGTAAGAATGTTTTCAGGATTTAATTTTTTTCCATTTATTCCAACAGGATCACCATTTTTAAAATTAATCGAAACAAAAGTTGGTTTATTCGGTGCTTTTTCAGGAGAGATTGTTCTTTGAAAAATAAATTCTGGTGCTGAATTTTTTGGGTTCTCTAAAATTTTACCCTCAGTAGATGTATGAAATAAATTATCATCAACAGAAAAAGGGGGTGCGCCTTTTTTATCTTTTGGGATAGGTATCCCATGTTTTTTTGCATAATTAATTAAATCACTTCTAGATTTTAATTTCCAGATTCTCCAAGGTGCAACAACCTTTATCTTTGGACCAAAATAGTGATAACCTAATTCAAATCTTACCTGATCATTTCCTTTTCCTGTAGCACCATGAGACACTGCATATGCTTTAAATTTTTTTGCTATTCTTATTTGGTCTTTGGCGATTAATGGTCTTGCAATTGAAGTTCCTAATAAATAAACACCTTCATAAATCGCATTAGCTCTTATCATTGGAAAAACATAATCTTTTACGAAAAGATTTTTTAAGTCTTTAATTATAATCTTTTTGACGCCAAATTTTTTAGCATTATTTATTATTTTTTTTCGATTGATCTCTTGTCCTATATCAGCAGTGTAACAGATGACTTCTGCGTTATAATTTTCTTGAAGCCATTTAAGAATTATCGAAGTATCTAATCCTCCTGAATAAGCAAGTACAATTTTTTTTTTGGACATTTTAATCTCTAAGATTAACAGTTAAGTTTGCAGAGATAATCACTCTCTCTTTATCCCCAGAGTAAGGTTTAGATCCGTGATAAAGAAAACTAGGCCATACTAAAAGTCGACCTTCTTTTGCAGTGAATAAATGAGTATCTTCTCTAAGATATTTTGAACCAAAATCATTTTTTGACGTAGCGTTATAGGGCCTTATAAAATAGGTAGAACCATTTTGGATTGAAGCATCAGCACCCACTTGAACGTAATAAACACATGACCAACTAAATCCATCATGATGATGTGGATAAACGATGCCACCTTTATTGTATCTTATAAACCAAGACTCATTAATATTTACTTTATATTTTTTTTCTTCCTCGTTTAGTTTATCAATAAATTTTTGATTTGTTATTTTACTCACATCCAGAACTGATTTTGCAATAAAGTGAAAAAGTTTTTTTAATATTTCACTATCTTCATTATGTAAGTCATAATTACTTTGATAAAGATTATGATTTCCAACATGATCTTTATCTCTTAATTGACTATTTCCATCAGGTAATTTTTTTTCATATAGTTCGAAAAAATTTAATAATTCCTCTTTGATTTGTGGATGATTATCATTTTGAAAATCTCCAATATTTAAGGGCCATAAACTATGAATATTTTTTACATCATGGCTCATTAAAATTTATGCACAACTTTTTTTTGCTAAATTATAAGCTTTAGTAAATCCTAGAAGAGAATAATGATCAATGGTTTGAGATCCTTTTTCGTTATACCCGGTAACCATAATTCTAGATCCTTTTTTCATAACTTTAACCATAATATTTTCTTTTTTATTACTAGTCATCCAGGCGAAACCTTGTTGTTTAAGGTCAAATTTGAATTTGTTATTTCCAGATGTTGCTAAAACAGTATTATTTTTATTAAATTCATATCCAGCAGTCGCACTAATTTCGTTAGTAATTTTTTCATTAGGTCTAAAGGTGACAAATAATCTTGCATCCCTTTTATCATTTTTAGGTGCTTGCAAAACTGGTATCGATTGAGCAAAACATATTTTACCTGATGCTTCTGAGATTACTAAAACTTCCCAATCTTTAAACTTTCCAACTTTTTTTAAGTTCTCTGCAAAACTTTTCGAAAGTGAGATAAATAAGATAATTAATGACAGATAAAAAATTTTTTTAATTATGGACATGGATTTGGATAAATGTTTTGAACTCCGTTAATTTCATTAATAACTTCTTCTGATAGATTTATATTTACACTTTCTATGTTAGTTTTCAACTGATCCATTGTCGTAGCACCGATTATAACAGAAGTCACAAAAGGTTGAATTTCACAAAATTTTAATGACATTTGGGTTAAATCAATATTATTTTTTTTTGCAATCTCAAAGTATGAGTCGACAGCCTTTGTAGTATTAGGTTTATCGTATCTAGTCCAAAAATCACCATCCCTCTCTAATCTAGAATTTTTAGGCATTTGATTATTTCTATATTTTCCGGTTAAATATCCACTTGCAAGAGGTGAATATGCTAATAAACCAACCTCTTCTCTAATGGAGATTTCTGCTAAGCCTATCTCATATGTTCTATTTAATAAGTTATAAGGATTTTGAATTGACATCATTTTTGGTAAATTATTTTCCTTTGATACCTGAAGACATTTAGATACACCCCATGGAGTTTCATTTGATAGACCAATTTCTCTAATTTTTCCCTCTTTTATAAACTTTTGTAAATTTTCGAGAACATCCTCAAACTTATTCCAACTTTTATTATCTTCTTTATGTTCGTAACCTAAACGTCCAAACATATTAGTTTTTCTCTCTGGCCAATGTAATTGATAAAGATCTATGTAATCAGTTTTCAATCTTTTAAGACTATCGTTTAATGCAATAGTCATATTTTTAATACCATAACTATTTTCTCCTCCTCTAATATAACTTCTAGAAGGCCCTGCAACTTTTGTTGCTAATATGATTTTGTCTCTCTTTTTTGTTTTTTGAAACCAGTTACCAATTATTCTTTCAGTTAGACCAAAAGTTTTTTCTTTTGGGGGTATGGAATATAATTCTGCAGTATCCCAAAAATTAACTCCTTGATCGAGCGCATAATCCATCTGCTCGAAACCTTCCTCTTCTGTATTTTGTTCACCCCAGGTCATAGTTCCGAGACAAATTGTGCTAACATCGAGGTCAGTATTGCCTAATTTTTTATAATTCATTAGTATTTTACAATTTTAGTCATTCATTGTTTTTTTGATATCTTGAATAATTAATAAAAGATTATATATATTACACCATGGAATTTAATAAAAAAGGTATACTAGGTAGAGCAAAAGAGGCTGCACAACAATCAACAGCAGTAACAGATGAAGGCTTAAGAGCCTACATGTTAAAAGTATATAACTACATGGCAACGGGAATCCTTATGACAGGGATAATTGCCCTTCTAACTTTCAAAATGTCTGTTGTGACTGATAGCTCAGGATCTATAGTTGGATTAACTCAAGTGGGTAACGCGATCTATATGTCTGGGCTAAAATGGCTAGTAATGTTAGCTCCGCTTGGTATCGTGTTTTACATGAGCTTTGGTATAAATAAAATGAGTGCAGCTAAAGCGCAAACAACTTTTTGGATTTTTGCTGCATTAATGGGTCTGTCTCTTTCGTCAATTTTATTAGTTTATACTGGCATGAGTATCACAAGAGTATTTTTCATTTGTTCTGCAACATTTGGAGCAATGAGCATATATGGATATACAACAAAAAGAGACCTAACAAAATTAGGATCTTTTTTAATGATGGGTTTAATTGGTATTATTATAGCATCAATAGTTAATATATTTATGAAGTCTTCAATGATGTATTTTGTAATTTCTATTTTAGGTGTTTTAATTTTTGTAGGACTTACTGCTTACGACACGCAAAAAATTAAAAACATGTATGCAGCTAGTGACACGGGTGAATTAATGGGCAAAAAAGCTGTGATGGGTGCATTAACGCTTTATTTAGACTTTATTAATTTATTCATAATGTTGCTGAGACTTTTTGGTCAAAGAAGATAATTTAAAGTTTTTTCCAATTTATATTTGTTAATAAATTTTTCAGATCAAAAGAATTTTTTAATATTTTACCATTAGCATCTATTATTAGATATTTTAAATTTTTGTTTTTTGGATTAAAATTTTTACAAATTTTATAAAGTGCATTTTCAGCAGCATTTTTAAAAATACTGAAACCAATTTGTTTACTCGAAATGCTTAAACCATAATCTTTCCAAGAGCCCTCCGAAACCATTTTTGCATATAGATCTAAAATAATTTTTAATTCATTTTTCTCAAAAAAATGTTTTTCTTCAATATTCTTCTTACTAATATTATCAATTATAAGACGTAAATTATTATTCATTTGTTTTATATTTGTTTATTAAACTTATTTGAAAAGCAGTGAATATAAATGTAATTGGTAAAAGTCCCCACACTTTAAAGTTTACCCAAAACTCTTCAGATTGAGTTCTCCAAACTATCTCATTAAGTATTGCAAGGCCTAAAAAGAAATATATCCATCTTTTATTTAGTATTTCCCATCCCTCATCAGTAAGTGAGATAGATCCACCCATTAATTTTTTAAGAACAGGCTCATTTGTGAAGTATCTTCCAAATATCAGAGCGAATGCAAAAAGAATATTTATAATTGTTGGTTTAATATAAATAAAAACTGGATTATTAAAGTAAATTGTTAATCCACCAAAGAAAGCAATCAAAACTCCACTTAGCAAAGGAACTTTTGGTATTTTTTTTTCTAAAACCCAAACAATTGCTAATGCAATAATTGTCGCAACAATAAATGGAGGAATGGCAATTTTTAAATCTTTTCCACTATCGTAGTAGTAGTAAAAAAAAATTACTAGAGGTCCAAAATCTGTTAAAAACTTTAAAAAAGATTTGTTCACAGGCAAGATATTAACATAAATAATATTTTCATAAAAACTTTTAATTTTTCTTATTGATTTTTGTTTTTAAATACCCATACTAAATATGATGGCAATTCAAAAAGCTAAATTTTCAATTGGAGACATAGTGAAACATAAACACTTTGACTTTAGAGGTGTAATTTATGATGTTGATTTTGAATTTAATAATTCAGAAGAATGGTATCAATCGATTCCAAAAAATGTAAGACCAAGAAAAGATCAGCCTTTTTATCATCTGTTAGCTGAAAATGATGAAATCACATACGAGGCGTACGTTTCTGAGCAAAATCTTCTGGTTGATGAGTCAGATGAACCAATTAAACATCCTTTAATTGAGGAAATTTTCTCTGGAAAAAAGGGATCTAGCTATTTCAAGCTATCTAATTAAATAAATCACTTTTTTAACACATTTAGCTCAAACCTTTGACACAGCAATTTGCTTTTATGAGGATAATTCTGATCAAGGGTGCTACTTATTTACCCTTCGTTATTATCTCCCTCTGGCATTCTTGATCAGGCAGTTTTTTCATAATAGATATAACCTCATATATGTTTAAATATTTTGAACCAAATAAAATTTTTTCGATAACATCAAAAGCTCCTAAGTATGTACTATTTTTATTTATTGTCATTCTTTCAATAGGATTAACCGAAGCATTAATTTTGTCTCCTGAAGATTATAAGCAGAGTCACTCTGTCAGAATAATGTATGTTCATGTCCCAGCAGCTTGGATTTCACTTGGAATTTTTTCAGCTATTACTTTTTTGTCTATAGTTGGATACATTTTTAAAATAAGGAATTTTTTTTTAATCGCAAAAAGTTTGGCACCCTCTGGGTTGGTATTTAATATAATAGCTCTTGTTACTGGTTCCATATGGGGCAAACCCACATGGGGAACATGGTGGGCTTGGGACGCCAGAATAACTTCAATGTTAATTCTAGCACTGTTTTACATAATGTATCTTGTTGCATGGAGAATTTTTGAAGATAATGATAAAGTGTTTAAAGTCACGTCGATTATCACAATCTTGGGAATTATTAATGTTCCGATAATTAAGTATTCAGTAGATTGGTGGAATACATTACATCAACCAGCTTCAATCAACATATTCTCGAAGTCTTCAATTCACATATCGATGCTGTTTCCATTAATGACAATGACTGCGGCATTTGCCCTATTTTCTCTACTGATTTTTTTAATGAAATATAATACAGAACTGATAAAAATTAAGAATAAAGGGTTAGATAGATTATGATTGAAAATTTATTTTTTATGAATGGATATGGACTGTATGTTTGGTCAGCATTTTCATTTACTTTAGTGAGTTTTTTGACACTTTTTTTGGTCATTAAAATTCAATACAAAAAAGAAAAAAATAAATTTATAGCAAAATTTGGATCTTTAAATTCTGAGAGAGCAGCTTTTGCAAAATCTCAAAGTATCAATAAAGAGATTTTGTCAAATACTTCAAACATTTAACTTTTGAAACATGTATGGGCGAAAAGTTAAGTTAAGATTTTTTTTTATACTATTAATAATTATAACTTTAGCGTTATCAGTCTTTTTACTAGTTAAGTCTTTAGAGGAAAACGTTATTTTTTTTAAATCTCCAACAGAAATTAAAACTTTAAGTGAAATTGGTAAAAAGAAAATTAGAATAGGAGGAATGGTTAAAAAGAACTCTATAACTATGATTTCAAAAGAAATTAAATTTATTGTTACAGATTTTAAAAACGAGATAAATGTTGTTTATTCTGGGGTTGTACCGAATCTTTTTGGTGAGGAGAAAGGTGTTGTTGCTGAGGGATATTTAAAAGATAAAAATTTTTTTTTAGCTACAAAAATTTTGGCTAAACACGACGAAAATTATATGCCGCCAGAAGTTAAGGCTGCATTAGAGGAGAAATAAATTTGGCGAGTTTAATAGGTTCTTATTCATTAAGTTTCGGACTTCTTTTTTCAGTTTTTATTATCTTTTTTTCAGTCAGAAATTTAAGAAATGCTGAAATCTTAGATAAAAAAATAATATCTTTTACATTTATACAATTTTTTTTTGTAGTCATAAGTTTTTTTGGATTAATTATCTCTTTTATTAACTCAGATTTTAGCAACGAAACTGTTTTTAATCACTCTCATACGACTAAACCATTATTTTATAAAATCTCAGGAACTTGGGGTAATCATGAGGGTAGTTTATTGTTATGGTTGCTAGTATTAACTTTATTTATTTCAATTTTTTTAATTAAATCTAATCAACAGCCAAAAAAGTACAGAATTTTTACCTTATTATTTCAACAAATAATAATTGTAGGTTTTTTTGTTTTTTTAATTAAAACTTCAAGCCCATTTAATTATATTTTTCCAACACCAAATGAGGGTTTAGGTTTGAACCCAATTTTACAAGATCCTGCTTTAGCAATACATCCACCAATTTTATATTTAGGTTATGTAGGTTCTTCGATAATTTTCTCGTCAGCACTTGCTGCCATGGTTACGTCATATGTATCAAAAGAATGGGCGAGGCATATTAAACAATGGGTTTTAGCATCTTGGGTTTTTCTTACATTAGGAATTTTACTTGGATCTATTTGGGCTTATTATGAATTAGGTTGGGGTGGTTTTTGGTTTTGGGATCCAGTTGAAAATGTATCTTTAATGCCATGGTTTGCACTAACAACTTTACTTCACTGTATATTAGTTTTGGAGAAGAAGAAAATATTAACTTCATGGGCCATGATACTGTCAATTGCAACTTTTGCTTTGAGTATGAGTGGTACTTTTTTAGTAAGATCTGGAATTTTAAATTCAGTTCATACATTTGCTAATGATCCAGAGAGAGGTTTATTTATTTTGATTTTTCTTTTTACACTTATTTTTTTATCTATTTTTATTTTCATTTTTTTTCATTCAGAGAAAGAAAAATTAGAAAATAATTTTTTTTGGCTTAGCAAGGAGACATCTATTTTAGTTAATAATTGGTTTATGATGTACTTTTTATCAGTAGTTTTAATAGGAACAATTTATCCAATATTTTTAGAAGTTTTAACCGCAAATAAAATATCTGTTGGACCACCTTTTTATAACAAACTCATATTGCCTTTCTTAATTCCATTTTTAATAGCTATGGCAATTGGGCCAAATCTTAATTGGGTTAAATCAGATTTTAAAGATAAGTTTTATATGACAATATTTTTAGTAATATCTTTTTTGTTATCAGCATTAATAATTAAACAATTTGATATAAATTTTCTGATTAACACAATTTTGGTTACTTCTGCTTTCTTTTTATTTTTTTCTACTTCTAGAGAATTTTTTGTTAAAAGATTTAGAAATTTATCTCAGAACATTGCTCATTTTGGTTTTAGCTTATTAATTTTAAGCATTTTATTTAATAATATTTTTTCTAATGAGGTAATTACTAATCTAAAAATTGGTGAAACTTTTGAGACTGAAAAATTCTCAATAAATTTTGAAAACGTCGAGCAAGAAGATGAAAAAAACTTCAAAGCAATTATAGGAAAATTTAATGTACAAAATTTGGATGGCTCATCAGATATCCTCAATCCTGAGCTAAGAATATATAATCAACCAAATATAATTACTAGTGAGGCTGATATTAAAACTAACTTACTCACAGATAAATTTATGACAATGAATTATGTTCAGAACCAGGAATACTTCAATATTAGATATCAAGTTAAACCTTTCATGATTTGGATATGGGTTTCAGTAATATTAATAAGTTTTGGTGGTTTTTTAAGTTTTTTTAAAAAGAAATATGAAGTCTAAATTTATTCCACTAATTTTAATTTTTATTTTTTCAATTACTTTTGTAATTTTTTTTAAGGGATTAAAAAATTCAAATATTTATACTCCAAATACCAACCTAAAAAAAGAGGTTCCATCATTTGAGTTAAAATCTTTTGAGAATAATTCTATTATTATTTCAGAAAAAATTTTTAAAGATAATAAGTATTATTTGATGAACATATGGGCATCATGGTGTGTCCCCTGTAAGGAGGAACATAAATTTTTAATGAAATTAAAAAAAGATGAAAGAATAGAATTGATAGGATTTAATTATAAAGATAACTTTAAAAATGCCTCAAGTTTTTTAAAAGATTTGGGCAATCCTTACAATATAATTGTATCAGATAAGGATGGCACAGCATCAATTGAATGGGGTGCTTATGGGGTGCCAGAAAGTTTTTTAGTGCATCAAAATAAAATTATTAAAAGATTTATTGGTCCAATAAACAATAAGGACTTATTAGAAATTGAGAAAATAATAAGATGAAATTTATTAATATTTTTTTGATTATAAGTATAATTTTGAATTTTAATCTCTTAAAGGCAGATGAAATTAAAACTGAAAATAAAATAGCTAAAAATTTGAGATGTTTAATTTGCCAAGGACAGTCAGTTTATGACTCAGACTCAGAATTTGCGATAAGTCTAAAGTTAGTTATTAAAAATAAAATCCAACAAGGCCTGAGCGAGGAACAAATTTATAGTTTTTTAAAAATGAAATATGGAGAATGGATATTGTATGATCCAGTTTTCAACAGAAATACCTATTTTTTGTGGCTATTGCCTATCTTGATATTCTTAGCTGGTGGTGCAATAATCATTAAAAGGTTTTATAATAAAAAATAATCTTAATTAGGTAAAATGATTTTAAAAAGAATTTTTTTAGTTTTATTAATTTTGACTTTGCCTTCAAAATTATTTGGAGATACCGATATTGATGATAACTACCATCAATTTAATTTATACCTTGGGAATTTTGATTTTAGTGATGATAATCAAAAATCAACGTTGTTAGGTTTTCAGCATCAAAATGAAAATTTAAAAAGAAACACATTTCTAGGAAATATTTCACCGATTACTGGAGGTTTCATAACTGCTAATTCCGCTGCCTATGTTTATACAGGTGTTGAGTGGAATATGAACATGGGCCCATTTTTTATCACTCCAAGCTTTACTCCCGGACTTTACCATGAGGGGGATGGAAAGGACCTTGGGCATCTGCTTGAATTTAAGTCGGAATTACAGCTTTCTTACAAAACCACTGATACAACTAATTTTGCCGTATCATATAATCATGTGTCAAATGCAAGTTTAGGAGATAAAAATCCTGGGGCAAATAGTTATATGTTTAATTTGCTCAAAAAGTTTTAGGAAAGATCATGAATTTAAAAGATTGTCACAATTTTAGTGATTTTAGAAAATTAGCTCAAAAAAGGTTACCATCACCAATCTTTCATTATATTGATGGTGCAGCAGATGATGAAGTTACATATGCTAGGAATACTAGCGCATTCGATGATGTGGATTTAGTTCCAAATGTTTTGAGAGGAGTTGAAGAAGTCGATTTGTCTACGACGATATTTGGAAAAAAATTAGATTTACCTTTTTATTTATCACCAACAGCTTTACAGAGACTTTTTCATTACGATGGAGAAAGAGCAGTTGGAAGAGCGGCAAAAAAATTTAATACAATGTTTGGAGTTTCAGCTTTAGCCACAGTTAGTGTTGAGGAAATTTCCTCAATGATTGATACACCTAAGATGTTTCAGTTTTATTTTCATAAAGATAGAGGTTTAAACGACTCTTGTTTAGAAAGAGCTAAAGCAGCAAATTTTGATGTGATGGCTTTGACAGTTGATACTATTACAGGAGGAAATAGAGAGAGAGACTTAAGAACAGGATTCACCTCTCCACCAAAGTTAACTTTAGCAAGTTTATATAGTTTTGCTACTAAGCCGATGTGGGGAATTAATTATCTAACAAAAGGTAAATTTGAATTACCTCATTTACAAGATTTTGTGAAAGAAGGCACCGATGTTAACTCATCAATCGGAAATTATTTTTCGACTATGTTGGATCAATCTATGAATTGGAAAGACGCTGAAAACCTTTGTTCTAAATGGGGAGGTCATTTCGCTCTCAAAGGAATTATGAGTGTAGAAGATGCAAAAAGAGCAGTAGACATAGGATGCACGGGTATAATGGTATCAAATCATGGTGGAAGACAGTTAGATGGATCTAGAGCGCCCTTTGATCAACTTGCAGAAATAGTTGATGCAGTTGGTGATAAATTAGACGTGATTTGTGAAGGTGGAATTCACAGAGGCACACATATGTTAAAAGCTTTATCATTAGGCGCAAAAGCTTGTTCTGGTGGAAGATTATATCTTTATGCTTTAGCAGCTGGAGGTCAAGCAGGTGTCGAACGAGCTTTAGAAAAATATAAAGCTGAACTAGTGCGTGACATGAAACTTATGGGGTGCACTAAGATAAGTGATTTAAATAGAAGTAATTTAAGATTCAGAAAATAGTGGTTTTAAAAGATTGCTATAATTTTAATGATTTTAGAAATCTAGCAAAAAAAAAACTTCCTTCACCAATTTTCCATTATATTGACGGCGGTGCCGATGATGAGACGACTTTAAAAAGAAATACTGAAGCTTTTAACCAATGTGATTTAGTTCCAAATATCCTAGCAAGTGTTGGTAAGCCAGATTTATCCACCACCATATTTGGTAAGAAGATTGATATGCCAATTTTTTTATCTCCTTGTGCCATGCAAAGATTATACCACCATGACGGAGACAAAGCTTCAGCTAGAGCAGCTGAAAAATTTGGAACTTTTTATAGCATGTCAACAATGGCAAACAATACTATAGAAGAGATTTCAAATATTTCTGGTGGACCAAAATTGTTCCAATTATATGTGCACAAGGATCAATCAATTACAGATGACTTAATAGATAGATGTAAAAGATCAGGTTTTAATGGAATGTGCTTAACTGTGGATACATTAGTTGCAGGAAATAGAGAGAGAGATCATAGAACCGGATTTACAACACCGCCTAAATTGACTTTGCAAAGTTTAATGAGTTTTGCGTCACATCCTAGTTGGGTTTTTAATTATTTAACACATGGAAAATTTAAACTAGCTAATGTGGCATCAAAGACTGATAAAGGAACTAACATTGCTAAATCTGTTATAGAATATATTAATGAGCAATATGATCCTTCAATGAATTGGAAAGATGCAGAGTACTGCGTTAAAAAATGGAATGGTCCTTTTGCATTAAAAGGTGTCATGAGTGTTGACGATGCAAAAAGAGCAATTGATATTGGTTGTACTGCAATTATAATTTCAAATCATGGAGGTCGTCAACTTGATGGATCTCGATCACCTTTTGATCAAATAAAAGCAATTTCAGATGCAGTGGGAGATAAGCTAGAAATAATCTTAGATGGTGGGGTAAGGAGAGGAACACATGTCCTAAAAGCCTTAGCAGCTGGGGCAAAAGCCTGTAGTTTTGGAAAAATATTTTTGTTCTCTTTAGCCGTAGGTGGACAGTCAGGTGTTGAGCATTTACTGAAAAACATGCACGATGAGATAAATAGAAATATGGTATTAATGGGTTGTAAAAATTTAAAAGAGTTGAATAGTTCAAAATTAATTTATAGAAATTAGATAAAAATATAGAAATTATGAAGTTAGCTAAAAGTTTAGAAAGATTAGGAACTGAGTCTGCATTTACAGTCCTTGCAGAAGCAAAAAAATTGGAAGCTCAGGGAAAACCAATGATCCATTTAGGATTGGGACAACCAGACTTTAAAACTCCAAAACATGTAGTTGAGGCAGCAAAAAAAGCACTTGATGATGGACATCATGGATATGTAATGTCGAATGGTATTCCTGAATGTCGACAAGCTGTTACGAGGTGGATAAAAAAACGTTACAATGTTGATATTAATTTTGAAAGAATTTTAATCATGCCAGGTGGTAAGCCAACAATGAGTTATGCTATTCAATGCTTTGGTGAACCTGGAGCAGAGATTATACACCCAACCCCTGCTTTTCCAATTTATGAGTCTATGATTAATTATACAGGCTCAACTTCAGTCCCATATGATTTAACAGAAAATAAAGATTTAAAATTCGATCCAGACAAAATATTATCTATGATAACAGATAAAACCCGTTTGTTAATTTTAATAAATCCCAATAATCCAACAGGGAGCTTTGTTGAGAAAAAAGACGTAGATGTTTTAGCTGATGGTTTGAAAAAGCATCCTCATGTAACAATATTAAGTGATGAAATTTATAGCAGACAAATTTTTGATGGAAAAGAAATGCCAACATTTTTTAATTATCCAGAATTGAGAGAAAGATTAATTGTATTAGAGGGATGGAGCAAAGCTTACTCAATGACTGGGTGGAGACTTGGTTGGAGTTTTTGGCCAGAGCATTTAGTTGAACATGTTAATAAATTACTAATTAATAGTGTTTCATGTGTTAATGCTGCAGCTCAATTTGCTGGTATTGCCGCATTGGATGGACCAGATGACTCTATAGATGCAATGATGGAAAAATTTACTCAAAGAAGAGACTTAATTTATAAAGGTTTAAATGATCTACCAGGTGTAGAATGTAGTCTACCTGGAGGGGCTTTTTATGCATTTCCTAAAGTAATCGGTACAGGTATGAATGGTGCTGAGTTTGCAAGAAAGGCTATGCATGAAGCAGGAGTAGCAATAGTTCCTGGATCAGCTTTTGGTGAAACTTGCCAAAATTATGTTAGATTTAGTTTTGCTGCATCAAGAGATAATATTTCACAAGCATTGGAAAATATAAAGAAAATGCTATCTAAATAAGGTATATTTTTTTAGCAATATTTATTAATATCACTTCTTATGAACGATCAAGTACAGGCAGAGCTAAAAAAAATTTTTAATGGAAGATTCTCAACTTCTGTATCCACGAGAACAAATTATGCTAGAGGTGAAGATACTTATGATCCAATTTTATCAAAAGCTGTAGTATTTCCAGAAACTAATCAGGAGGTTTCTCAAATATTAAGACTGTGTAATGAACATAAAATTCCTGTGGTGCCATTTGGTACAGGTACCTCCTTAGAGGGTAATGTGGTTGGAAATGAAAAAGGGATAACTATAAGCCTTGAAAAAATGAATAAAATTTTAAGTGTTAATGCTGAGGACTTCGATTGTAGGGTGCAAGCCTGCGTTACAAAAGAACAATTAAATGAATATCTTAGGGAGGACGGCGTCTTTTTTCCAATTGATCCAGGTGCTAATGCAGCTATCGGAGGTATGGCTTCCACATCCGCCTCAGGAACAATGGCAGTTAAATACGGCACTATGAAAACTGTAATTACTGGTCTGACTGTCGTTTTGCCTAATGGAGATATCATTAACACAGGAGGAAGGACAAAAAAAACCTCAGCAGGTTATAATCTAACTAATTTATTTATTGGTTCTGAAGGAACTTTAGGAGTTATAACGGAAGTTCAATTGAGGCTTTCTCCTATACCAGAGAGTATAATGTCAGCTGTTTGTCATTTCCCAACTTTAGAAAAAGCTGTTCAAACTGCACAACAAGTTATTCAGTATGGGGTCCCAATTGCAAGAATTGAAATGTTAAATAAAGATCAAATGGGAATAAGTATAAATTATTCAAAATTAAAAGATATTGAGGAAACGCCAACATTATTTTTTGAATTTCATGGATCAGAATTATCTAATAAGGAAAATATCAAAATAGTAGAGGAAATATCCAAAGATAATAATGGAAGCTCTTTTAAGTGGGCAAAAGATTTAGAGGAAAGAAATAAACTCTGGCAAGCAAGATGGGACGTTTACTATTCTGTAAAAGCTTTGATAAATAATGGAAGAGTTTATTCAACTGATGTGTGTTTACCTATTTCAAATATAACAGAGTGTGTAAACTACGCAGAGGAACAAGCAAAAAAATTTGGACTTAGAGCTCCAATGGTGGGCCATCTAGGAGATGGAAATTTTCACGTATTGTTACCTTTTGATCCTGAAAATAAAGAAATGTATAAAAAGATAAGAGAATTTAATGATTTATTAATTAAAAAGGCCCTAGAACTTAAAGGAACAATTACTGGAGAACATGGTGTAGGCCTTCATAAAAAAGAATATCTTTTAAAGGAGCATGGAGACAATATTCCTGTTATGAAATTGATTAAAAGAAGTATTGATCAAAATAACATAATGAATCCAGGCAAGATATTTGATCTTAATTAATAAAAATATTTTATGAAAAAAATTTTGGTTACAAGGAAATTAATCAAAGAAAGCGAGGATAAAGCTTCTAAAACATTTGAACCAATATTCAATTCTAATGACGAGCTATACTCACAATCAAAAGTCATAGAGATGAGCCAAGGTTGTGATGGGATCCTATCCTCTTTAACTGATAAGATGGATAAAGAAACTATTAATAAGTTACCTGATACAATAAAGATAATTTCAAATTTTGCAGTTGGATTTGGAAATATAGATTTGGAAGCAGCAAAAAAAAGAGGAATTGCAGTTACTAATACACCTGAAGTTTTATCAGATGCAACAGCAGAGATTGGTATTCTCTTAATATTAGGTGCTTGTAGAAGGGCTGCAGAAGGAATTGAGTCTGCCAGAGAGGGTGGATGGAAATGGTCTGCAGATTATCTGATTGGTAAACAATTAACCGGAACAAGGCTTGGGGTTTTGGGAATGGGTAGAATTGGACAAAAAATTGCTAGGATTGCCAAATCATTAGGAATGATTATTCACTATCATAACCGGTCAAAACTGAGTGAGGAAAAAGAGCAAGGTGCCATTTATCACGATAATTTAAAAAGTCTTTTTTCAGTGTCAGATGTTTTATCTATTTGTTGTCCAGCAACTAAAGAGACCGAAAATATGATAAACAAAGAGACAGTTGAGTATTTCCCTAAAGGAGCAGTAATCACTAATGTTGCAAGAGGTGATATAGTTGATGATGATGCTTTGATAGATGCACTTAATAGAAGAAAAATTTATGCTGCAGGACTTGATGTTTATAAGAATGAGCCAAATTTAAATCCAGGATACTTAAAAATCAAATCAGCTTTTATTTTACCTCACTTAGGTAGTGCAACTAAAGACACTAGAATAGCTATGGCAAACCTTGCGATAGATAATATTGATGAATTCTTTAAGACGGGAAATTGCACGAATAAAGTAAATTAATTCTACTTCAGATTGAAATTAATTTAAATTCTGCGACATCTACCCCATTTTTTGGAAAGACTCTAAATTGAATCTGTGCTTAAATTGATCGAGTTAATTAACTTTAATAGGAGTAATAATGACAAAAGAAAATAAATCATTGAAGGTGAAAACATCTTCAAGACGTAAGTTCTTTAAAACTGCCGCTAAAGCAGGTGCTGTAGCTGCAGCTGCTGTTGCAATGCCAAACATAGCAACTGCGGGCGGTCATAAAACTTTAAAGATGCAAGCTGCATGGCCAAGTGGAGCAAACATCTTTTTTGAAATGGCCGGAGACTACTGCAAAATGGTAGATGAGATGTCTGGAGGTACACTTAAGATTGATCTTCAACCAGTTGGAGCAGTCGTAAAGACTTCAGAAATCGGACAAGCAGTAAGTTCTGGTGTAGTAGATATGGGTCACTGGGTGACTGCATATTGGTATGGTAAAAATCCAGCTGCATCATTATTTGGAACTGGTCCTTCATACGGTATGTCATCTCAAGAAGTTATGGGATGGATGGAGTATGGTGGAGGAAGAAAACTGTATGACGAAACTCTTGCAAAAGTAGGTTTTGATTACATTGGTTTTTTCCATATGCCTATGCCAGCACAGCCTTTTGGTTGGTTCAAAAAGAACGTAACAAAAGTATCTGATGTTAAAGGTATGAAGTACAGAACAGTTGGTCTAGCGACTAACGTTTTGACTGCAATGGGAATGGTAGTTAGACAATTACCAGGTGGTGAAATTCAGCCAGCTATGAAAACTGGTTTAATTGAAGCTGCTGAGTTTAACAACCCAACTTCAGACTCTCAATTTGGTATGCAAGACGTTTCTAAGCACTATCACTTAGGAAGCTTCCACCAATCTCAAGAGATGTTTGAGATTCCAGTTAACAAAAAAACATACAATAGTTTATCACCTGCGCACCAAGCGATATTGAAAAATGCTGCTTATGCTGCAAATAGTGATAACTACTTTAAAGCTTTAGTAAGATACTCAGCTGACTTAGCTAAGTTGATGAATGAGCATAAAGTAAATGTTTACCAAACTTCAGATGAGATTTTGGCTCAACAATTAAAAGGTTGGGACAAAGTAATTGGTGACTTTAATAAGAAAGATCCTTTCTTTAAGAAAGTTGTTGATTCTCAAAAAGCTTATGCGAAGAGAGTAATGAAGTACTTGCTGATGAATCAGCCTAATTACAAACTTGCATATGAAAATGAGTTTGGTCCAATTGGAAAAGTTAAGATATAATTAACTTTTATAAATTTTAATGAGGGGGCTTCGGCCCCCTTTTTTATTTGATTAATTCAAGACAATTCAATAAGAGTCTATATTTATGATGAGATCTTACATAAAATTTGCTGATCGTTTGAGTGTCTCGATGGGTAAAGCATTCTCGTGGTGTATAGTAATTTTGATGGGCGGAACATGCTATGAAGTTTTTATGGCGTATGCTTTGAATGCCCCAACCTTGTGGAATTTCGATTTTAGTCTTCAGATGTATGGTGCAATTTTTATGATGGCAGGAGCTTATACTTTATGCACCGAAGCGCATGTTAGAGGAGATGTTATATACAGATTATTTTCTCAGAGAACGCAAGCTTGGATAGATGTTGTTTTATATTTTATTTTCTTCTTCCCTGGCGTTATTGCTTTAGCTTTTTATGGTTATGAATATGCAGCATTAGCATGGAAAATTAAAGAAACAAGTTGGAATAGTCCTGCACAAATTCAAATTTATATGGCAAAATCTTTAATACCATTATCTGGAGCACTTTTAACACTTCAAGGAATTGGTGAGGTATTTAGATGTATCATTTGTATTCAAACAGGTAGTTGGCCTGAAAGAGGAACAGAGCGTGATGCTGAGGAAACTGAAAAAGTATTAATGAGAACTTCACAAGAAGGAAACAAAGAAGATGTTATTTAGTCTTACAAATCCAGAAGTAGCAATTATGATGATGGGAATATTTCTATTTGCCGTCTTATTAGGTTTTCCTATTGCTTTCACTTTAATGGCAATGGGTTTAGGTTTTGGATACTACGCATATTTTGATCCGACTAAGATGGAGCATCTTTTAGATAACAGGATATTTCAACTTTTTGTCCAAAATACTTATACTGTAATGGATAACAATGTGTTAACCGCAGTCCCCCTCTTTTTATTTATGGGGTATTTAGTTGAGAGAGCTGGCATTGTTGCAAAGTTATTTTTTGCAATAAGATTAGCATCTCACAAACTTCCAGCTTCAATGGCAGTTGCTGCATTGATTACCTGTGCACTATTTTCAACCGCAACAGGTATCATAGGAGCAGTAGTAACGTTAATGGGTCTTCTCGCTTGGCCAGCAATGATTAAAGCTGGTTATGATAAAAAATTTGCATCTGGAATTATTTGTTCGGGAGGTTGTCTAGGAATTTTAATTCCACCTAGCATTATGTTGATTGTTTATTCTGTAATTGCCCAATTGTCGCCTTTACGATTATTTGCAGCTGCAATTTTCCCAGGATTAATGTTAGCAGGACTTTATATCGGTTATGCGGTATTTAGGGCTTGGATGAATCCTTCGATAGCTCCAAAACCTGCAGCAGAAGAGATTCCTCCTACTGCAGTAATTTTGAAAGAAGTTTTAGTTTCTTTCTTACCATTATTTTCTTTAATAATCCTAGTTTTAGGAACAATACTTGCAGGTATAGCAACCCCAGCAGAGGCAGCCGCTGTTGGTGCATTTGGCTCATTAGTGCTTTCATATTTTTATAAAACACTTAAATGGAAAAATTTTAAAGAGTCAGTTTTTCTTACAGCAAAAACAACAGCCATGATTATGTGGTTATTCATTGGTTCTTGGACATTTGCCTCAGTATTTTCATACTTGGGTGGTCACGAAGTTTTTGAGCATTTTTTCAAATCTTTAAATTTACAGCCTTGGCAGTTTTTAGTTATTACCCAATTAATTATATTTTTATTGGGATGGCCCCTAGAATGGACTGAGATATTAATCATATTTGTGCCGATATTTTTACCATTAGTTGAATTTTTTGGAGTTAATCCATATTTTTTTGCAATGTTAATCGCATTAAATTTACAAACCTCATTTCTGACACCCCCCATGGCAATGTCAGCTTATTATTTGAAAGGAGTTCAATCAAAGAATGTTGAACTTATGGAAATTTTTGGAGGGATAATGCCTTTCTTAGGAATTGTAATTTTAGCGATGGTTCTGATGTATTTATTCCCAGGAATAGCACTTTGGTTACCAGAGACATTATTTGCAAATTAATTTTAAATGACAGATATATTTTCTTTAAGTCTTGAGGAACTAGCAAAAAAGATAAAAGATGCCCAACTTACATCAGTCGAAGTTTGTGAAAAATATATTGAACGAATAGATAAGTTTGAAAAAGATGTAAAAGCCTGGGCACATTTTGATAAAAAAGTTTTATTAGAAAAAGCAAATGAGGCTGATGATCATAGAAGATCAGGAAAACCAGTAGGACCACTGCATGGTGTGCCGATAGCAGTTAAAGATATTATTGGAACTGTTGACATGCCTACTGAGTGTGGAACTGTAATCAGGAAAGGAAAATCATATTCTCAAAATGCTGAAATAATTGATTTGCTTCATGCATCAGGAGCAATTGTCATGGGCAAAACAGCAACCTCAGAACTTGCCTACCTAGGACCTCCAGCTACAACTAATCCTCACGACAAAGATAGAACACCGGGTGGTTCATCTAGTGGATCAGCAGCTTCAGTTGCTTCCTTTATGGCACCAGCTTCTATTGGTTCTCAAACAGGAGGATCTGTAATAAGACCAGCTTCTTATTGTGGTGTAGTTGGTTATAAACCAAGCTATGGACTGATTTCAAGAAATGGAGTTCTAAGAACCTCATACAACTTAGATCAAATTGGAATGTTTGGTCGTAAAGTTGAAGATGTAGCTATGTTAGCAAAGGTATTGATAAAGAAAGATAAATATGATCCAGCTACGATTCATTACTCTACAGAAAATATTTTAACTGAAACTAAGAAAGGTCCAATTTTTGAGCCTAAGTTTATTTTTTATAAAACTGATCATTGGAAAATAATTGATAAAAAATCACGAGAGTCTTTTGAATATTTTATTAAATCCTTTAAAAAAAATATTGAGATATTTGATACTCCCTCATATTTTAAGGATATACACAAATATCACCAAATTATTCATGAAACAGACTTAGCAAACAATTTTTCTGTTTATTTTCAAAAATTTAAAAAGAAACTTTCAAATTATATGCAGGATGCTATTTCAAATGGAAATAAATACACCGCAAAAGAATACGCCGAGGCAATTGATTTTATGAAAAGAAGTTATGAGTCTTATGAAGAAGTATTCGAGGACTATCATGGAGTATTATCGCCATCTAGTCCAGGTGTTGCACCTAAAGGATTAAAGAGTACTGGAACAGCAGAATTTAACAAAGTCTGGTCTTATCTAGGTACCCCCTGTATATCACTACCTTTACTTGAGGGCGAAAATAATCTACCATTAGGAGTTCAATTAATTGGCAGCAAATATGATGATCATAGATTTTTAGGTGTTGCCAATTGGCTTGAAAAGGAGTGTCAGGATTAACTGTATGAATAAAATAACAACAATAATAGGTTTGTCATTTGCTGTTTTCTTTTTAATTGGTCTAGCGACTACTCTTACTAGATCAATGATGATCGGTTTTTTAGATGTAATTCCAGTTTATTTGTTGATGGGTGCTGCCATCATAATGATGATTTACGAAGCCTTCTTTGATAAAAGTTAATTTGTCGTAAATTGAATAATTCGAAAAAAAATTTTTTTTCATTTTCCTTATTATTTATTCAGCCAATTTTTATGGCTAGTAATCTTGTTGTAGCTAGAGGTGGTGTCGAGTTTGTACCTCCAATATCATTAGCTTTTTGGAGATGGACACTAGTTTTTTTGATATTATTACCTTTCACATACATAACATTAAAAAAAAATTTTAAGATTATTAAAAAAGAATGTAAAAAATTATTTTTTTTAGGCTCAATGGGATGTGGAGTATGCGGGGCCTTTCCATTTTTGGCAGGTGAAACTACAACTGTAACAAATATGGGAATTATTTATACATCTTCACCTGTGTTCATAATTTTGATTTCATACTTTTTTTTTCATGAAAAAATAAATTTAACGAAAATAATTGGATTAATTACATGTTTGATAGGAGTCTTTACAATTATTATAAAAGGAGATTTAAATTTATTAATTAATTTACAATTTACTATCGGTGATTTATGGATGTTGGCTGCCGCTATAGGATGGGCATTATATTCAATTTATTTATTTTATTGGAATTCAGAACTAAAAATTTTTGAAAGATTTACCTTAATATCATTTTTTGGAGCTTTAAGTTTATTACCATTCTATATAGGTGAGGAATTACTTTATAAACAGACAGTTTTTATGCCTGAATTTTATTTTTGGGTAATCTTTGCTGCTATTTCGCCAGGAATAATTGCTTTTACACTTTACACTGTTGCCCAAAAAAAATTAGGTGCGTCTTTAACAGGTTTCACTCTTTACGTTTTTACAGTCTACGGAGCAATTTATGGTTATTTTTTATTTGATGAAAAATTTGAAAATTATCATTTCATCGGAACAATTCTGGTATTTTTTGGCATATACTTAGCAAAGAAAAAAAATGTTAAAAAAGTTTAGGAATATTTTGTTGTTATTTTTTCAAATAGTTATTTTTGTCTATTTTTTAATCTTAGTTTTTTTATATTTTTATCAGAGAAATTTATTATATCATCCTAATGAAAATAATTATTCTGGTGATCAAATATCAGTCCCTATTGAAAAAGTAAAAATTAAGACGGAGGATAACATTGATTTATTGGGCTGGTTTCATGAAAAAGACTTAGAAAAATATAAAACAGTTTTATTTTTTCATGGAAATGCCGGTTCCCTTGAAAATAGAATTCATAAATTAAACCATTTCCATAAAATGGATGTTAATTTCTTAATAATTGCCTGGAGAGGCTTTAGTGGCAATAAAGGCAAACCATCTGAGGAAGGCCTTTATAAAGATGGAAGAAGTGGAATAAACTGGCTAGTTAGAAAAGGTGTAAAGGAAGAAAATATTGTTATTTATGGTGAGTCATTAGGAACTGGTGTTGCAACTCATTTGTCACAAAATAAAAATTTTGCTGGCGTTGTATTGGAAACTCCTTTTACTTCTATGATTGATGCAGCCAAAACATTTTATCCGTATGTACCTGTAAGTTTATTATTGAAAGATAAATTTGATAATAAAAGTAAAATTAAGAATATAAATGTTCCAATTTTAATAATGCATGGTGAGGCTGATCAAATTGTTCCATTTTTTATGGGAAAAAAAATGTATGAAAAGGCTAATGAACCGAAATATTCTTATTTTACAAAACATGACAATCATATGATGGAGTATGATGAAAACCTTGTTAATGCCCTTAACTCATTTTTAAAAAGTTTAAATTAAGCCACAATATCAACAAATATACTTCAGAATTTGATTTTATTAAAAGATTATGAAAAGATTATCTGTTTTGTTTATTGCGTTCTTTGTTTTTACTACCAACGTTTATTCACAAGATGAATTTTTTCAACCAGACGATTTATTTCACATAGATCACATGGATTCACATAACAAAGAATTTAGTTTATATTTTAAAGGTAGAGAAAAATCTATTTTAGCAAGAGGCGAAAATGAAAATTATATAAATGATTATCCAAAGGATCTTTATATTTATAATCATTTAACAAAGTCCTCTTCACCTCTAATTTCTTATGAGTGGTTTCCTTCTCAAGCTAAATATCTTTTACAAGAATATGATTTTCCAGTGTTTCCAGATGATTTTGCATATTATTTATTAAAAGACGATAAAACATTAGTATTAATTAGCGCCGTGAAAAGTTTAAGGGCTAATTTTAAATATGACATTGCTAGTAAAAAACTAGAGCTTTATCCAACCTCGGGTAAATTCGACTTTATAATCTCCTCATTTTCTAGAGATTGTGGTCATTATAAATTTGATGATAATTATAAATGTAATATCTACAAGCCTTTGATTTCTAGCAATTTAATCAATTAATTTGAGTAAAAGCCTCAGCAAATTTTTCTGCTTCGAACAACTGTAAGTCGTCTTCTTTTTCACCCAAACCTAGCGCAATAATTGGAATTTTATATTTTTTTGCTAGTGCTAACAAAATTCCTCCTTTGGCTGTGCCATCTAATTTTGTCATCACGATACCAGTTATTGGGATGATTTTGTTAAATTCTTCGACTTGAATTAATACATTTTGTCCTGAGGTTGCGTCTAAAATTAAGATAACATTATGAGGCGCGTTGGGATCTATTTTTTTTGTGACATTCGCTATCTTTTTATATTCTTCCATTAAATTTTTTTTATTTTGGAGTCGTCCCGCAGTATCTATTAAAACTTGATCAAAATTATTTTTAATAGCTTCATCTACTGCTTTAAAAGCAACTGAGGCGGGATCAGCTCCTTGAGATGATTTTACAATTTGAACATCTACTTTACTTGCCCAATTTTCTAGTTGTTCAATTGCAGCGGCACGAAATGTATCTGAAGCTGCAAATATGACTTTACTGCCGTTCTTCCTTAATATCTTTCCTATTTTACCGATAGTTGTTGTTTTCCCAACGCCGTTTACCCCAGAAATTAATGTTGCATTAAGCTTTTCTTTTTTCTCGAAAAAGGATTTATTTTCTAAAGGTTTCATCAAAGAAATTATGTATTCTTTTAAAATAGAGTTTATCTCTTTAGATAGTTCTTTATTTGGATCAATTTTTTTTCTAGAAATTATTTCTTTTATTTCAGAGGCAGCTTCAACTCCCACATCTGATTGAATTAAAAATTCCTCAATTTTATTTAAATTTTCGTCATTAATTTCTTTTTTGACAACTATTTCTTTAAGTCCTGATGTAAACGCTGATGCACTTTTTTTAAATCCGATTTTAAATTTATCAAAGATTCCCATTACAATTTTATATTTATTTCCTTAATATTTGAAACAGGTCCTTTCATGTGAATAGAATCATTTTCATCTATAGAAATTGATAATTTTCCAGTTGCAAACTCTATATCAGTTTTATTTTCTGTAAGATTATTTAATTTACCTGCATATGCTGTAGCACACGCTGCAGTTCCGCAAGCTTTAGTAAGACCAGCTCCTCTTTCCCAAACTTTTACTTTGATCAAATTTTTATTAATAATTTGCGCAATCGTTACGTTGCATTTTTCTGGGAAGATTTCGTGATTTTCTATCTCAGGGCCAATTTTCTCTATATTGAAATCCTCAATCTTTTTAACAAAAAAAACAATATGTGGGTTACCCACATTAATCGCAGTGCCACCTAAGTGCTCATTATTATTTGTATCAATAATTTTGATATTTAAGTTTTTTGTATCCATTTCTTTTGATAAAGGTATTTCATCCCATTTTAACTTTGCTTTCCCAATTTCTGTTGTAACAATTTTTTTTTCTAAAATTTCAGATTTTAGTTTTCCAGATAGCGTATTTAAAATTATTGACTTGTTATTTTTTTCATTTGAAATCAAATTTGCAACACATCTAGTTCCATTTCCACATGCTCCAGACTCTCCTCCATCTGAATTAAAAAATTTTAAATTTGCATCTGCAGAACTATCTGTCTCAATAAATATTAGTTGATCACAGCCAATAAAATTTCTGTCACAAATTTTTACTATCTGATCTTTCGTCAAATTGGTAATTTTTTCTCTATTATCGATTATCACAAAATCATTACCCAATCCGTCCATTTTAAAAGCTTTGATGTCCATATATAGTTATTTAACTTATTTATTGACTTTTTGAACCTCTATTATAGTTTGTGGCAGTTTCCGCAAAAACATTAAATTTGCGGTGTCTTTGGAAACAAAGAGATCGACACTAGTCAGCGAGGGTTCGCCCACTAGTGCGATTACTGCTGTGTGTAATAAATATGTTTGAAAATTTAACAAATAAATTTGAGGAAGTTTTTTCCTCTCTAAAAAAAGCCCCATCACTTGATGAAAATCAGGTTGATGAGGGATTGAGAGGAATAAGACAAGCTTTATTAGAAGCTGATGTGTCTCTTGAAGTTGCTAAAGATTTTATTGAAAAGGTTAAACCAAAAGCATTAGGTCAAGAAATTATTAGATCAACATCACCTGGCGATATGGTGGTAAAAATTGTTTATGATGAATTAGTTAACCTTTTAGGTGAAAAAAATAATGATGTAAATTTAAATGCAGTTCCACCAGTGCCAATGATGCTGGTCGGGCTACAAGGTTCTGGTAAAACAACAACAACTGCTAAACTTGCGAGATATTTAGAGAATACAAAAAAAAAGAAAGTAATGATGGTCAGTTTAGATATTTACAGACCAGCTGCTCAAGAGCAGTTAAAATCTTTAGGTGAACAAAATAATATATTAACTCTTCCAATAATTGAAGGTCAACAACCCAGTGATATTTGTCAAAGAGCAATTAGTGCAGCAAACTTGAATGGCGCAGATATTATCTTATTCGATACTGCTGGTAGAACACAAATAGATTTGCAGATGATGAGTGAAATTAAACAAATTGAAAATACGATTAAACCTGCGGAGACGTTTTTAGTTGCTGACTCTCTCACTGGACAGGTAGCTGCATCAGTAGCAAAAGAATTTAATAATACAGTGAATTTATCTGGAATTATTTTAACAAGGGCAGATGGTGATGCGAGAGGCGGGGCTGCTGTAAGTATGAAATTTGTTTCACAGGTTCCAATTAAATTTTTAGGTATTGGGGAAAAGATCGAAAATCTTGAAGTTTTTCACCCAGATAGAATTGCAAATAGAATTCTTGGGATGGGAGATATTGTTTCTCTCGTTGAAAAAGCAGCCCAAGATCTTGGGGAAGAAAATATAAAAAAAACAGAGGAAAATTTAAAAAAAGGACAATTCTCAATGCAAGATTATTTAACTCAACTGAGACAAATGAAAAAAATGGGAGGGATTGAAGGCATCATGTCTTTCATGCCAGGAGTTTCAAAGGTTAAATCTCAAATGGATGCTGCGGGTATTGATGAGAGTGTTATTACAAAAAATGAGGCTATAATTTTATCAATGACTAAAAAAGAAAGAGAGAACCCAAAAATAATTGATGGTTCTAGAAAAAAAAGAATTGCTAATGGCTCAGGAACTGATCCAGCCACTATCAATAAATTGTTGAAACAATTTAAAATGATGTCTGAAATGATGAAGAAGATGTCAAAAGGAAATCTGAAAGGTATGTCTGATAAAGGAATACCTCCAGAATTATTTAATCAATTAAAATAAAAAGGAGAGTAAATGTTAAAATTAAGATTATCTAGAGGTGGCACAAAAAAGAGGCCTGTTTATAAGGTTGTTGTAGCCGACAGTCGATTTGCTAGAGATGGAAGATTTATAGAGAAAGTAGGTTTTTTTAATCCATTGTTACCAAAAGAAAAAAAAGAAAGAATTGGATTAGAGGCTGAGAGAATAAAGTATTGGTTAGGTCAAGGTGCACAACCTACAACTAGAGTAGCTAGAATTTTAGGTGAGAATGAATTGATGCCTATGCCTGCTAATGGAAATAACCCACAAAAAGCAATTCCAAAAAAAGATAGAAAAAAAGAAGGTTCGGAAGAAACTAAAAAGGAAGAGTCCTCAAAGGCAGACGCTGCTCCAGCTGGAGAAGCTAAAAAAGAGGAAGCACCAAAAGCAGAAGCTAAAAAAGAGGAAGCACCAAAAGCAGAAGCCAAAAAAGAAGAGAAGAAATAAAGTAAAGGATATTAATGTTGCAAGCTCAAGTATTTACACTTTATCCAGATATTTTTCCTGGGCCTTTAGGAAAAGGTCTTTATGGAAAAGCAATGTCTAAAAAATTGTGGAGTTTGAATGTGATAAATATTAGAGATGCAGCTACAGACAAACATAAAACAGTTGATGATACTCCTTACGGTGGTGGAACAGGTATGTTATTAAAACCTGATGTTTTAGCAAATTCTATCGATCAAAACATAAATAAAGGAGATAGGATTTTGTATCTTTCACCGAAAGGCAAAGTATTTAATCAAAAACTTGCACAAGATCTATCATTAGAAAAATCCTTCTCATTAATTTGCGGTCATTTCGAAGGTGTTGATGAGAGAGTATTATCTACAAGAAATATTGAAGAGATTAGTGTAGGAGACTATGTATTGTCAGGCGGAGAAACTGCTGCGCTGGTAGTGCTTGATAGTGTATTGAGACTTTTACCTGGAGTCTTAGGGAATGATAAATCAGCTTCAGAAGAAACTTTTGAAAATGGCCTTTTGGAGTATCCACAATATACCAAACCCCAGATTTGGGAGGAAAAATCAGTTCCAGATGTGTTATTATCTGGTGATCACGCTAAAATTAAAGACTGGCGTTTATCTCAATCTGAGGCTATAACACGCGACCGAAGACCAGATTTGTGGCATAAATATAAGAAGGATTAACTTGTTAAATATTAAAATGAAAACAATAGAAGAAATAAATCAAAATAACGTTAAAAAAATTCTTTCAGAAAAAAAAATCCCTGATTTCTTTCCTGGTGATGTTGTTAAAGTTGGCGTCAGAATCACAGAGGGAAAAAAAGAGAGAATTCAATATTTCGAAGGTGTTTGTATAGCTAAAAAAAGTAGAGACATAAACTCGTCTTTTACTGTTAGAAAAATATCTTTTGGAGAAGGTGTTGAAAGAACTTTCCCGTTGTATGGAACTGTTATTGACTCAATCAAAGTAATTCGTTCAGGAAAAGTAAGAAGAGCTAAACTTTA
This sequence comes from uncultured Pelagibacteraceae bacterium, assembly GCA_902617625.1. Classification (GTDB taxonomy): domain Bacteria; phylum Pseudomonadota; class Alphaproteobacteria; order Pelagibacterales; family Pelagibacteraceae; genus Pelagibacter. The sequence goes on from CACMXJ010000003.1 coordinate 76,650, forward strand.
TTATCTAAGAGATAGAACTGGAAAATCTGCGAGGATTGCTGAAAAAATAAGAAAAAAAATTGGTATTGATATTGACGTCAAGCCTGAGACTGTTACTGAAGAAAATCTAGCGCCAGCTGAAAAAGAAAGTGCACAAGAATCTCAAAAAGAGGCTAAAGAGGCTATCCCAACTGTAGAGTCTAAAAAAGAAGAAGCCCCAAAAACAGAGATGAAGAAAGAGGCACCCAAAGCTGAAACTAAAACTGAAAAAAAACTTGAAAATTTACAGGAAAAAAAATAATTTTTTTCTCAATGCCCAATACTCTTTACGATAAAATTTGGAACGAGCATTTAGTTCATCAGCAAGAAGATGGAACAGCTTTATTGTTTGTTGACAGACATTTAGTTCACGAAGTCACTAGTCCACAAGCCTTTGAGGGACTAAGAAATTCTAAACGTAAAGTAAGACACCCAAAATTGACATTAGCTGTTGCAGATCATAATGTTCCAACAACGGATAGGTCAAAAGGTATTTCAGACCATGAATCTAAAATTCAAGTTGAAACTTTAGAGGCTAATTGTAAAGAGTTTGGTATTAAACTTTTTGGAATGAGCGATAAGAGACAAGGAATTGTTCATGTCACAGGGCCTGAACAGGGCTTTACTCAACCCGGTACAGTTATTGTCTGCGGCGATAGTCATACAGCAACACATGGAGCATTTGGTGCATTAGCTTTTGGTATTGGGACTTCAGAAGTAGAACATGTTTTAGCAACTCAAACATTAGTTCAAAAAAAAGCAAAGAATTTTAGAATAAATGTCAACGGCACACTTCCATTAGGTGTTACATCAAAAGATGTAATTCTTCAGATAATTGGAAAAATTGGAACTGCTGGAGGAACAGGATGTGTTATAGAATATGCAGGTGATCTAATTAAATCGCTTAGCGTTGAGAATAGAATGACAATTTGTAATATGACAATTGAAGGTGGTGCAAGGGCAGGATTAATTGCTCCTGATGAAAAAATATTTAAATACTTAGAAGGTAGACCAATGTCTCCTAAAGGAGATGATTGGGATAAAGCACTAGATAATTGGAAAAATTTAAATACTGATGAAGGTGCAAAGTTTGACAAAGAGGTAAACCTAACTGCTAATGAAATTTCGCCCATGATTACTTGGGGAACTTCACCCCAGGATGTTATCACGATAGATGAAAGGGTACCAAATCCAAAAAATGAGAAAGATGAGGATAGAAAAAATTCTTTGGAACGAGCCTTAAATTATATGGGCTTGAAACCAGATATGGCAGCTAAAGATATTAAAATTGATAAAGTTTTCATTGGGAGCTGTACTAATGGGAGAATTGAAGATTTAAGAGAGGCTGCAAAAATTTTAAAAGATAAAAAAATTGCCTCTCATGTTCATGCAATGGTTGTTCCTGGATCAGGACTAGTTAAAGAACAAGCAGAACAAGAAGGATTAGATAAAATTTTTGTAAAGTCAGGATTTGAATGGAGAGAGCCAGGTTGTTCTATGTGTTTAGCTATGAATGCAGATAAATTAAAACCAGAAGAAAGATGTGCCTCTACATCAAATAGAAATTTTGAAGGTAGGCAAGGTAGAGGTGGAAGAACCCATTTAGTAAGCCCAGGTATGGCAGCAGCGGCAGCAATATCCGGAAACCTTGATGATGTAAGGAAATATCAAAATTAACATGCAAAAATTTAACACTTTGAAGAGTATACCAGCGTATTTGCCAATAGTTAATATTGATACAGATATGATTATTCCAAAACAATTTTTAAAAACAATTAAAAGAACTGGACTGGGTAAAAATTTATTTTTTGAGATGAGATATGACGATCAAGGCAAAGAAATAAATGATTTTGTTTTAAACACAGATCCTTACAATAATTCAAAAATTCTAATTGCTGGAAAAAATTTTGGTTGTGGTTCTTCAAGAGAACACGCTCCATGGGCATTATTAGACTTTGGTATCACGTGTGTGATAAGTTCAAGTTTTGCAGATATCTTTTATAACAACTGCTTTAAAAATGGAATTTTACCAATAATTTTAGATGATGATAAAATTAAAGAGCTATCAGAGTATGCAAAAAGAAAAGAAGAAATTTTTATAGATCTTAAGGAAGAAAAAGTTATTTTTGGAAATAATGAATTAAAATTTAAAGTAGATTCGTTTAAAAAAAAGTGTTTGTTAGAAGGATTAGACGATATAGCTCTTTCATTAAAAAAATCTGATAAAATAGAAATTTTTGAAAAAGATTTAAAAGTTAAAAAGCCCTGGGTGTTTAATGATTAAAGTTAAAAAAAGAAGAGTGTTATTGTTACCAGGTGATGGAATAGGTCCTGAAGTGATTGCAGAGGTTAAAAAAGTGATCAATTGGTTTAATGATAAAAAATCTTTAGATTTTGAAATTGATGAGGATTTAGTTGGAGGAATTTCTTTTGATAAGCATGGAACACCTCTTACTGATGAAGTTTTTTATAAAGCATTAGAGAGCGCTGTAATAATGTTAGGTGCAGTTGGTGGACCAAAATGGGATGGTGTAGAATTTTCAAAAAAACCTGAGAGAGCCCTTTTAAAACTCAGAAAAGAACTAAAACTTTTTGCTAATTTAAGGCCAGCAATATGCTTTGAACAATTAGTAAATGCTTCAACTTTAAAACCAGAAATTGTATCAGGTTTAGATATTTTAATAGTTAGAGAATTAACTGGTGGAGTATATTTTGGTGAACCAAGAGGAATTAAACCAATAGAAAATGGAGAAAGAAAAGGAGTAAACACTCATACTTATACTAGTAGTGAAATTATTAGAGTAGCTAGAGTTGCTTTTGACTTAGCTAAAAAAAGATCAAATAGAGTCATATCTTGTGAAAAATCTAATGTGATGGAAGCGGGTCAACTTTGGAAAGAAGAAGTGCAATCATTACATGATAAAGATTATAAGGATGTTGAGTTAAGTCATATGTTGGCTGATAATTGTGCGATGCAATTAGTAAGAAACCCAAAACAATTTGATGTAATCTTAACTGATAATTTATTTGGTGACATGTTATCAGATGAGGCTTCTATGTTAACAGGTTCTCTTGGATTACTACCTTCTGCATCATTAGGTGCAAAAAATAAGGATGGCGAAATGAGAGCTATGTATGAACCTATTCATGGTTCAGCTCCAGATATTGCTGGAAAAGGAGTTGCTAATCCTATCGCATCAATTTTGAGTTTTGCTATGGCACTAAGATATTCTTTAGATTTAGATAAAGAGGCAGAGGCCCTAGAAAAGGCTGTGCAAGAGGCTCTTAATGATGGATTAAGAACAAAAGATATAATGTCTGATAAAATGAAAGAGGTTTCTACTTCTCAAATGGGTGATGCGATCATTTCAAAATTGCAATAATTAATTAATTATCTTAAAGTCATAATATGCCAAGCTATACCGCTCCTGTTGATGATATGATGTTTCTATTCGAGAAACTTAGAAATAATCAAAAATATAATGAGTTAGAAAAATATAAAGAGGTAACAACTGATTTAGTAAAAGATATTTTGCAGGAGGCAGCGAAGATTAATCAAAATTTAATTTTACCATTAGCTAAAGCTGGTGACGAAAATCCTGCAGTTTTAGAAAATGGAGTAGTAAGAACTCCTCCAGGTTATAAAGAAGCTTACAAAAAATATATCGAAGACGGATGGACTTCATTATCTTGTGATCCAAAATATGGGGGTCAAGGTATGCCAAAAACTGTAAGTGCATTTTTTGATGAAATGCTTTCTTCAGCAAGTTTGTCTTTTAAATTATATAGCGAACTAAGCATAGGTGCATATAATTGTATTAATCATCATGCTACAGACGATATAAAAAATAAATATTTACCTAAAATAGTTGAGGGAAAATGGAGCGGCACTATGTGTTTAACTGAGCCAGTATGTGGTACCGATTTGGGTTTACTTAGAACAAAAGCTAAGAAACAAACTGACGGAACTTATAAAATAAGTGGTCAAAAAATATTTATTACATCTGGTGATCATGATTTAACCGAGAATATTATTCATCTAGTTTTGGCAAGAGCTGATGACTCTCCAGCAGGCACAAAAGGAATAAGTTTATTTTTAGTTCCAAAATTTGTGGTTAAAGACGATGGAACAATTGGACCAAGAAATGGGATATCTACAGGATCTATAGAGACTAAGATGGGAATAAAGGGATCAGCAACTTGTGTATTAAATTTTGATGATGCTACTGGATATATGATAGGTGCTAAAGAAAAAGGATTAAGTGCAATGTTCACCATGATGAATCTTGAGAGAATAGTTGTTGGTATACAAGGTTTAGGTATTTCAGAAATCGCCTATCAAAATTCACTTACTTATGCAAAAGAGAGAAAACAAGGAAAATCAAATAATTCTAGTTCAAAAAATGGTGCAGATTTTATAATTGAACACGCTGACATTAGAAGAACCCTACTTAATATGAAATCAATTATTGAAGGTGAAAGAGCTTTATGTTTTTGGCTATCACAGCAAACTGAAGTAAGTTTAAATCATCCAGATGAAAAAACCCGTCAGGAAGCCTCAGATTATGTTTCCCTCATGACTCCTGTGGTAAAATCATTATTCACAGATTTAGCAATGGAAATAACAAGTGATGCTATGCAAATTCATGGTGGATATGGATACACTAAAGATCAAGGAATAGAACAATTATATAGAGATAATAGAATTACACCTATCTATGAAGGTACAAATTCGGTCCAAGCTTCAGATCTAGTTTTCAGAAAATTATCAAATAAAAATGGTAATATAATTAATAAATTTTTAGATCATGTTAAGTCAGAGTGTAAAACTGACAATGAAAAAATTAAACCATTTTTATCAGAATTTAATAAGAATTTAGACACTCTTAAAAAATTCAGTGATTGGATGACAGATAAAGCAAAGACAGAAAAAGATGATGTTAGCGCAGGGGCTAATGACTACCTAAAAACTTTAGGTTATGTATCTATTGCATATGCATGGATTAAGGTTCTAGAGGTGAGTTTTAAAGATTATGAGGAAAATAAAAATTTTTATAATGATAAAATAGACACTGCTAGATTTTATTTTGACAAAGTATTACCTAGAGCTGAACATCACTATAAGTCTGCAATTTCTGGAAGTTCAAATATTATGAATTTCAAGTTCAATTAAATGAGCCATTACGAAACTAATCTTGATAAAAATGATGCAAATTATGTTCCATTAACACCTCTGACTTTTTTAAAAAGAGCTTATGAAATTTATCCCAATTATGAAGCAGTTATTTATGAAGATAGGAAATATACTTGGAGTCAAGTTTATAAACGAACTGTAAAATTTGCTAGCGCACTTAATAAAATTGGAGTTAGTAAGGGTGATACTGTCTCTTTTTTAGCTTTTAATACCCCTGAAATTTTTGAGGGACATTATTCAGTTCCAATGACAGGTGCAGTTCTTAATACTATTAATATTAGATTAGATGCTAAGACAATTGCGTATATTTTAGAACATAGTGAGGCAAAAGTTTTAGTTGTTGATAGGCAACTTCATGTTGAGGTAAAAAAGGCCCTAAATACTTTAAAAAGAAAAATAATAATAATTGATATCAACGATAAATTTGCAGACCAATCTAAGTGTGAGAAAATTGGAGAATTAGAATATGAAAGTTTTTTAAATACTGGTGATGAAAATTATAATTGGGAAATGCCAGAAGATGAATGGCAAGCATTATCACTTAGTTATACTTCAGGAACTACCGGAAACCCTAAGGGAGTGGTTTACCACCATAGAGGATCATATTTGATGTCAACTGGAAGTGCAGTTGCATGGAATATGCCAAACAGATTAAATTTTTTGACTATTGTGCCCATGTTTCATTGTAATGGTTGGGGTTATCCGTGGACTGTTCCCATGTTAAATGGAAGAACTATTTGCTTAAGAAATATTGATGTTAAGAAAATTTTTGAATTAATTGATAAATATAATGTCACTCATTTTGGAGGGGCGCCAATAGTGCTCAATATGATTACAGCAGCTCCTGCGTCTGACAGAAAAAAGCTAAAACAAAAAGTTTATGTATTGACTGCTGGAGCACCCCCACCAAGCATCATATTTAAAAAAATGAAAGAACTTGGATTTGAAGTAATGCATGTCTATGGATTAACAGAAACCTATGGTCATGTTACTCAATGTGCTTGGAACGACTCTTGGAATGAATTTGATGAAGAAAAGCAGAATGAGATAAAGGCAAGGCAAGGAGTAAGATACCCTAATACAGAGGGAATTACAGTTATGGACCCTGAGTCAATGAAAGAAGTACCAAAAGATGGAAAAACGATTGGTGAAATTATGATTAAAGGAAATGTCGTTATGAAGGGCTATTTCAAAGATAAAGATGCTACAGATAAAGCTATGGGTGGTGGATGGTTTCATTCTGGAGATTTGGCGGTCATGCATCCAGATGGATATGTTAAAATTCAAGACAGATCCAAAGATATCATTATTTCTGGAGGTGAAAATATTTCTTCAATCGAAATTGAAAACACTTTAGCAAAGCATCCATCAGTTTCTATTGCAGCAGTGGTAGCAAAACCAGATGAAAAATGGGGTGAAGTTCCATGTGCATTTATTGAGATGGTCCAAGATAAACCAGTCACAGAAAAAGAATTAATAAGTTTTTGTAAAGAAACCCTTGCTGGTTTTAAAGTGCCAAAACAAGTTGTTTTTTGTGAATTACCAAAGACCTCAACAGGTAAAATTCAAAAATTTGAGTTAAGAAAAAAATTTTAGGAAAATAATTGATATTCCAACTAGAAAACAAAAACATTCATGCATCCGACTCTGGTCAGGGTATAGATATAAATAAAGATACGATAGTATTTTTACATGGAAGTGGTCTCTCACACATTGTTTGGTCGCTAGCTGAACAATTTTTTTCATCAAAAAATTATAATGTATTATCTATAGATTTACCTGGACATGGAAATTCAGATGGTCCTTGTTTAGATAGTATTGAAAAAATTGCTGATTGGATGGAAAAAGCATTTGATAAATTAAAATTAAAAAACTTAATTTTAGTTGGTCATTCTCAAGGATGTTTAGAAATACTCGAATATTCTTCAAGATATAAAGATAGACTCAAAAAATTAGTTTTTGTTGGAGGTTCAAATAAAATGCCGGTACACCCGGATCTAATTGAATTAGCTCAAAGCGGACACTCAGACGCTGTTAAATTAATGATGAAATGGGGATATGAGGGTTCAAAAAAGTTTATTGGTGGTAACCCAGTAGAAAAAATTATTCAATCGCCGAGAGATATAAGTGAAATTTTGGCTGTTGATTTAAATGCATGTAACAATTATTCAAATGGCTCTGAGGCTGCAAAAGTAATTGATCTACCTTCGATGCTTATATTTGGAGAATTAGATAAAATGGTTAATTTAGAAGCAGGAAAAAAATTCTCTAATTTGATTAAAAATTCAACTACTCACGTGATCAAAGGATGTGGCCATATGATAATGATTGAAAAAGCATTCGAAATGAGAGAAAAGATTTTAGAATTCTTAAATAAATGAAAAGTTATCCAATAGCTAAATCAAGAAGAGTGAGAAGTACTCCGTACACTTCAAGAATTGAAAATCAAGGTGTGACTGCCTACACAGTTTATAATCATATGCTGTTACCAGCAGCATTTGGATCTTTAGAAGAATCCTGTGATCATTTAAAAAAGAATGTTCAAGTATGGGATGTATCAGCAGAAAGACAGGTTGAAATTTCAGGCAATGATGCAGCAAAACTTGTTCAACTTATGACCTGTAGAGATTTATCTAATTCCAAAATTGGCAGATGTTATTATTGCCCAATAATTGATGAAAGCGGAAATTTAGTAAATGATCCAGTTATTTTAAAGCTAGCTGAAGATAGATGGTGGATCTCAATTGCTGACTCCGATGTTATTTTTTTTGCAAAAGGATTAGCATCAGGAAATAAATTCAATGTAAAAATTTTCGAGCCTAATGTTGATATCTTAGCAATTCAAGGACCCAAATCTTTTGATTTGATGGAAAAAATTTTTGGTAAGGAGATAAAAGAGTTAAAATTTTTTGGATTTGATTATTACGATTTTGAGGGTGTAAAACATTTAATTGCTAGATCTGGTTGGTCAAAACAAGGAGGTTTTGAGATCTATGTTGAAAATACTAAATCTGGATTAGATTTATATGATCAACTCTTTGTATTAGGAAAAGAATTTAATGTAAAAGCTGGATGTCCAAATTTAATTGAGAGAATAGAAAGTGGTTTACTTTCTTATGGAAACGATTTTGACAATAATGATAATCCATTCGAATGTGGTTTTGAAAAGTATGTAAATCTAGATGCAGATATAGATTTCTTAGGTAAGGAAAAATTGAAAAAGATTCAAAAAGATGGGATCAAAAGAAAATTAATGGGTGTTCAGATTGATATTAGCAAAATTAATTTAACTAAATCTCTTATTATCAAAGATGAAAAAGGGAATTTAATTGGGGATTTAAGATCTGCCTGTTATTCACCTCATTTTAAAAAGTCTATAGGTATTGCAATGATAAATGAGCCACATTGTAAAGCATCTGCTACAGGATTATTGGAAATTGATGGAAATTTAATAGCTGTAAAAGTTTGCGATTTACCTTTCATCTAGTATAAACCCTACATCATGAATATAGCAATAGTAGGAGCAACAGGCAATGTTGGAAGAAAAACTCTGGAAGTTCTCGAAAAAAAAGGACTTAGTTTAGGAAATCTTTACTTAGTTGCTTCGTCTAAAAGCGCTGGAAAAAAAATTCATTTTCAAGGTAAAGATATTGTGGTGAGTGAATTAGAAAATTTTGATTTTTCCAAAGTTAAAATCGCTTTTTTTGCAGCAGGCGGTAAAATTTCTGAAAAATTTGCAGAAAAAGCAGCCAAGCATTGTTTAGTAATTGATAATTCTAGTTTTTTCAGAATGGATCCGGATGTTCCTTTAATAGTCCCGCAGGTAAATTCAGATGCTTTAAACAATGTTAAAAAAAATATTATTGCAAATCCTAATTGTTCAACAGCACAATTAGTAATCGCATTAAAGCCGTTACATGATTTATTTGTAATTAAAAGAATAGTTGTTTCAACATACCAATCTGTTTCTGGTGCTGGTAAAGCATCAATGGATGAATTGATTAAACAAACTAAATTAGCTTTAGATGGTAAAGATATTAAATCTGAAAATTTTACAAAACCAATTGCTTTTAATGCTATTCCACATATCGATGTTTTTTCAGAAGATGGCTACACGAAAGAAGAGTTAAAAATGAAAGACGAGACTAAAAAAATCTTAGATGACAAAATCGATCTAACAGCAACATGTGTTAGATTACCAATATCTGTTTCTCACTCAGAGTCGGTGAATATTCAATTTGAGAAAAGTTTTTCGTTAGAACAAATAAAAAAAGCATTGAATAGTTTTGATGGTTGCAAAGTAATTGATGAAAGAATTGATGGAGGTTACTCGACACCATTAGAGGCAGAAGGAAAAGATGAAACTTTTATTTCAAGGATTAGAGAAGATAAAACAATAAAAAATGGATTAAATTTGTGGATTGTATCTGATAATCTTTTAAGAGGTGCTGCATTAAATGCAGTTGAAATAGCTGAAACATTAATTAAAAATAATTTTTATGGAAAATAAAACTCCTTTATCGCCACATATTCAAATTTATAGATGGCATATTTCTTCTTTGGTTTCCATTACTCACAGAATTACAGGAATAATAAATATTATTGGAATTACTTTTATTTGTATTTGGTCTTGCTTACTTCTTCTTGGTGAAAATAATTATGAAGCAATTAATTTATTTTTAAAATCATTATTTGGAAAATTTGTAATTTTGGGAATCACATGGTCTTTTTCATTTCAAATATTAAGTGAAATCCGACACTTGATAATGGATCTAGGTTATGGTTTTGAACTTAAGATAACTAGAATTACGGGTTTAATAGTAATATTTGGATCAATAATTTTGACGATTATTTTTTTTACATTAGGAAAAAATTTTATTTAGTATGATTAGCGCGACTAAAAAATGGATTTTTTTAAAGATAAGTGGAGTTTTGCTAGTGCCATTGATGACATGGTTTATTTTAAATTTCACAATGATTTATGATAAAGAATACTTAAATTTAATAGAATTTTTTACAAAGCCTTTATCTAAATTTTTGTTTAGCATTTTTATAATAAATGCTTATTTTTTTTCAGCTTTGAGTATAAGTGAGGTTTTTGAGGATTATATTAAAAATGATAAAATCAAAAGTGTCGCAAATAAGCTTTTATATACATCAGCAGTAGTAATTCCTCTAATTACAATTATATTAATCTCTAATTTATGAGTTCATATAAAATAGTAGATCATGAATATGACGTTGTAGTCCTAGGTGCTGGTGGTTCCGGCTTAAGAGCAGCTGTTGGTTTAAGTGAAGCAGGATTAAAAACTGCATGTATTTCAAAAGTATTTCCAACAAGAAGTCATACTTCTGCTGCGCAAGGTGGAATTTCAGCTGCCCTTGGAAACATGGGCGAAGACGATTGGCGTTGGCATATGTATGACACTGTAAAAGGAGCAGATTGGTTAGGAGACCAAGATAGCATTGAGTATCTTTGCAAAGAAGCTCCTAAGGCAGTTATTGAATTGGAAAAATATGGTGTCCCATTTAGCAGAACAGAGGATGGCAAAATTTATCAAAGACCTTTTGGTGGTATGACCAAAAATTATGGAAATGGAATAGTTCAAAGAACATGTGCTGCAGCTGATCGAACAGGACACGCAATTTTGCACACTTTATATGGTCAAGCTTTAAAACATAAGACAGAGTTTTTTATTGAGTATTTTGCTCTCGATCTTTTAATGAAAGATGGGGAATGTAAAGGATTGATAGCATGGAATTTAAATGATGGAACTATTCATCGATTTAGATCTCATATTGTTATTATAGCTACAGGTGGCTACGGAAAAGTTTACTATTCTGCAACATCTGCTCATACATGTACTGGTGATGGAAATGCGATGGTGCTAAGAGCAGGTCTTCCATTACAAGACATGGAGTTTGTACAATTTCATCCAACTGGAATTTATGGACACGGCACTTTAATTACAGAAGGTGCGAGAGGTGAAGGAGGTTACCTTACAAATTCTAAAGGTGAACGATTTATGGAAAGATACGCGCCTAAAGCTAAGGATTTAGCATCACGTGACGTTGTAAGTAGGTCAATGTCAATTGAAATTAATGAAGGAAGAGGAGTTGGAAAAGATCAAGATCATGTTCATTTGAACTTAAGTCATCTAGATAAAGAAATTATAGAAAGTAGATTGCCAGGTATAACAGATGCAGCAAGATTGTTTGCTAATGTAGATGTTACTAAGGAACCAATTCCAGTTGTACCCACAGTTCATTATAACATGGGTGGTATACCAACTAATTATAAAGCAGAAGTTTTGACTGTAAATGGTTCTGAAAAAACTGTTCCAGGACTTATGGCTATAGGAGAAGCAGCTTGTGTTTCAGTTCATGGAGCAAATAGATTGGGGTCTAACTCTTTAATTGATCTTGTTGTTTTTGGAAGAGCAGCTGCAAAAAGAGCTGCCGAACTAGTTAAACCTGGTACACCACATGAGGAGATCAATGAGTCAGAAACTCAAAAATGTTTAGATCGTTTTGATAAGATTAGAAACTCCAATGGAGATATTGGTACTGCTGAACTAAGACTGTCCATGCAAAAAACAATGCAATCAAAATGTGCAGTTTTTAGAACAGAGAAAACACTTAAAGAGGGTGTCGATGAAATACGACAAACATTTGATGGATTAGACTCTTTATCGGTCAAAGATAAATCATTAATATTTAATACTGACCTAGTAGAAACTTTAGAATTTGATAATTTAATTAGACAAGCTGTTGTGACAGTTGACTCAGCTTATAATAGGAAAGAAAGTAGAGGAGCTCATGCAAGAGAAGATTATCCAAAAAGAGATGATGAGAAGTTTATGCAACATACATTAGCATGGTGTGATGGAAAAAAATCAAAAATAAGTTATAGAGACGTTCATAAGTCTACATTAACCAATGAAGTACAGTATTTTCCACCTCAGGAGAGAGTATATTAATGGTGCAAATCAGTTTACCTGAGAATTCCAAAACAAAAAAAGGTAAATATTTTAAGGACAAAACCGGCTCAAAAAATTTAAGAAAAGTTAATGTATATAGATGGGATCCATCTTCAGGAGAAGGTCCAAGAATTGACACTTATGAAGTTGATATGGAAAACTGTCCATCCAAAGTATTGGATATTTTAAATAAAATTAAAAATGAAATAGACCCCACCCTTGCTTACAGAAGATCATGTGCTCACGGTGTATGTGGATCGTGTGCAATGAACATGGGTGGTAAAAATGGTCTTGCTTGTACAACTCCTCATGAAAATATTGATGGAGATATTGATATTTATCCGTTGCCACACTTAAAAGTTAAAAAAGACCTAATCGGAGATTTAGATGGATTATACAAGCAATATAAATCTATTGAACCTTGGTTAAAATCAAGTTCAAAATCTGAGTCAGCTGAGTTAATTCAGTCAAAAGAAGATAGAGCTAAGCTTGATGGTGCTTATGAATGTATTATGTGTGCATGTTGTTCTACTTCTTGCCCAAGTTATTGGTGGAATGGAGACAAATACTTAGGACCAGCAGTTTTATTACAAGCTTATAGATGGATCATTGATAGTAGAGATGAGGAAAGACAGGCCAGATTAAAAAAAGTAGCTGATGAATTAAAATTATATCGTTGTCATACTATTCTTAACTGTACTAGTGCATGCCCCAAAGGTTTAAACCCTGCAAAGGCGATCGCTGAAATAAAAAAAATGTTAGCAACAGCCAATATTTAAACAATAGACTAATAAGAATTTTTAATCTAAAAGATCCTATTCATGAAATTAATTGAACATTTTGTAGGTGGAAAAATAATTTCCGGAAGTTCAGAAAAAAAAGGAAAAGTTTTTAATCCCGCTACTGGCGAACAGGAAAAGGAAGTAAGACTTGCCTCCTCTAGTGACTTAGACCAAGCAGTAGTAATTGCAAAAAAAGCTTTTGAGACATGGTCATTAAAACCTTCACTTCAAAGAGCAAGAATAATGTTTAAATTTAAAGAGTTAATTGAAAAAAATTCTGATGAATTGACACAATTAATTGTTTCTGAACACGGAAAAGTTTATGAGGATGCAAAAGGCTCATTAACACGAGGATTAGAAGTTGTAGAATTTGCTTGTGGAATTCCACATTTACTTAAAGGAGAATTTTCAGAAAATGTAGGGACAGATGTTGACAGTTGGTCAATGCGTCAACCACTAGGTGTTGTTGCCGGAATAACGCCATTTAATTTTCCAGCTATGGTTCCGATGTGGATGTTTCCAATTGCTATCGCATGCGGAAATACATTTATATTAAAGCCATCAGAAAAAGACCCCTCTTGTGCAATAAGATTAGCAGAATTATTGAAAGAAGCTGGTCTTCCAGACGGTGTATTTAATGTGATAAACGGAGACAAAGAAGCAGTAGATGCAATTTTAAATAACAAAGATATTAAAGCAGTTAGTTTTGTTGGTTCAACTCCTATTGCAAAATATATTTATGAAAATTCAGCAAAAAATGAAAAAAGAGTTCAGGCATTAGGAGGAGCTAAAAATCATTTAGTAGTGATGCCAGACTGTGATTTAGATGGTGCTGTGAATGGCTTAATGGGTGCAGCTTATGGCTCCGCTGGAGAAAGATGTATGGCTCAGTCAGTGGCTGTAGCAGTTGGTGATATTGGAGATGAACTAGTGTCTAGATTATCAAAAAAAGCAGAGGCTTTAAAAGTTGGACCAGGAATGGACAAAAACTCAGAAATGGGCCCTTTAGTCACTAAAGAACATTTAGAAAAAGTAAAAAGTTATGTTGATTTGGGTGTAAAAGAGGGTGCGAAATTAGTTGTCGATGGAAGAAATTTAAAGTTACAAGGATATGAAAATGGCTTTTACATTGGTGGCTGTTTATTTGATAACGTGAAAAAAGATATGAGGATTTATAAAGAGGAAATATTTGGCCCAGTTCTATCTGTAGTTAGAGTTAAAACTTTTGAGGAAGCTTCAAAATTAATAAATGATCATGAATATGGAAATGGCGTAAGTATTTATACAAGAGATGGAGACGCTGGAAGAACATTTGCAAGTAAGATTCAAGTTGGAATGGTTGGCATAAATGTACCAATACCTGTTCCGATGGCTTTTCATAGTTTTGGTGGTTGGAAGAGGTCTTTGTTTGGAGATAGTGCGATGCATGGGATGGAAGGAATAAAATTTTATACTAAATTAAAAACGATAACTTCAAGATGGCCCTCAGGAATTAGATCTAATGCTGAATTTGTGATGCCAACAATGAAATAATAAACAATGAGCAAAATATCTTTAATTGGAGCAGGTCAAATAGGTGGGACTTTAGCTCACTTAATTGGAATAAAAGAATTAGCAAATGAGGTAGTTTTATTTGATGTTGCAAGTGGTATTGCAAAAGGAAAAGCGTTAGATATTGCACAATCATCATCTGTAGATGGTTTTGATGTAAAATTTTCAGGGACTGATGATTATAAAGACATAAAGGGCTCAGATGTTATAATAATTACAGCTGGAGTACCAAGAAAACCTGGTATGAGTAGAGATGATTTACTTGGCATAAACTTAAAAATTATAAAACAAGTTGCAGAAGGAATTAAAGAAAATGCGCCTAATGCATTTATAATTTGTATAACAAATCCATTAGATGTAATGGTAATGGCTTTTCAAAAATTCTCAGGACTTTCTCCAAATAAAGTAGTTGGGATGGCAGGTATATTAGATAGCTCTAGATTTAAGTTATTTTTATCTGAGGAATTTGGCGTCCCGGTTAAAGAAATCGAGGCAATGGTGATGGGTGGACATGGTGATACAATGGTACCTCTTCCAAGATTTACTAAAGTTTCAGGAAAACCTTTATTAGATTTAGTTAAAGAAGGAAAAATTTCTCAAAAGAGATTAGAGGAAATAAATCAGAGAACTAGAGATGGTGGAGCTGAAATTGTAAAGTTTCTTGAAAAGGGTTCAGCTTTCTATGCCCCAGCAGCTTCAGGAGTTGAGATGGCTAAAGCTTATCTTAGAGATGAAAAAAAAATGCTTCCATGTGCAGCGTATTTGAATGGCGAATATGGTATCAAAGATATATATGCTGGAGTTCCAATTATAGTTGGAAAGAATGGTGTTGAAAAAATAGAGGAAATAAACTTAGATGAGAAAGAAAAATCTGAATTTCTTCATTCAATTGATGCAGTAAAAAAACTCTTGGAAGCAGCGGCTAAAATAGATCCAGATTTAAATAAATAATGAATATACACGAGCATCAGGCAAAACAAATTTTAAAAAAATTTGGAGCGATTGTACCAGAAGGTGTATTTGGTTTAACGGTTGAGGAACTTTTAAAGAAATGTAAGTCATTAAAAACAGAAAAATATGTTTTAAAAGCTCAAATTCATGCAGGAGGAAGAGGGAAAGCGGGAGGTGTTAAAATTCTGAATAATCTCGAAGAACTTGAGAAATCAGCCAAAGAGCTTTTAGGAAAAAAATTAATAACTCATCAGACAGGACCTGAAGGAAGAGAAGTTAAAAGATTATATGTTGAAGTTTCATCACATATCGAGAAAGAATTTTATTTATCATGTTTGGTAGATAGAGCTAGTTCAAAAATTGCTTTTATCTCTAGTGACCAAGGTGGAATGGACATTGAGGATGTAGCAGGTAAATCACCTGACAAAATTTCAACAACTAAGGTAGAATTAAAAGAAGAAATTCCAAATGAGGAGTGTGAAAAGATTATACAAATATTCAAATTAGAGAACAATCTAAAAAACGAGGCAATATCTTTAATTAAATCAATCTATAAGATGTTTGTTGAAACTGACGCAAATATGGTTGAAATAAACCCTTTAATACTCACAAAAGAAAAAAAAATTATTTGTTTAGACGCAAAGGTAAATTTTGATAGTAACGCTTTGTTTAGACATCCTGAAATTTTAGAACTTAGAGATTTGAATGAGGAAGATCCTACTGAAATTGAAGCTAGTAAACATGACCTAGCTTATATCAAATTAGATGGCAACATTGGATGCATGGTTAACGGAGCTGGTTTAGCAATGGCCACTATGGATATAATAAAATTATATGGAGAAGAGCCAGCAAATTTTTTAGATGTTGGCGGGGGAGCATCAAAAGAAAAGGTTTCAGCGGCTTTCAAAATAATTTTATCAGATAAAAATGTAAAAGGTATATTAATCAATATTTTTGGTGGCATAATGCGATGTGATGTTCTGGCCCAAGGTGTTGTAGATGCTGCAAAAGAAATGAAAATCAATGTTCCTTTGGTAGTCAGACTAGCTGGTACAAATTTTAAAGAAGGTAAAGAAATATTAGATAATTCAGGTTTAAAATTAATATCTGCTGAAAATTTAGATGATGCAGCAAAAAAAATTGTTGAGGCAATTAATTAAATGTCAGTTTTAGTCAATAAAAATACTAGATTAATCTGTCAAGGATTTACAGGTTCCCATGGAACATTTCACTCTGAACAAGCAATCAAATATGGAACAAATTTAGTAGGTGGAGTGACACCAAAAAAAGGTGGCCAAAAACATTTGGGTCTTCCAGTTTTTAATACAGTGAAAGAGGCAAGAGAATCCGAGGGAGCTAATGCAACTATGATATACGTCCCAGCTAAATTTGCAGCCTCAGCAATTATTGAAGCAATAGATGCATCTGTAGAGCTAATTGTATGCATAACTGAAGGGATACCTATTCAGGATATGTTAAAAGTTAAACAGAGATTGAATAATTCAAAAAGTAGACTGATAGGTCCCAACTGTCCAGGTGTCATAACTCCTGATGAGTGTAAAATTGGTATAATGCCTGGCAGCATTCATAAAAAAGGAACAGTTGGAATAGTTTCAAGATCAGGAACTTTAACTTATGAAGCAGTAGCTCAGACTACAGAAAATGGATTAGGACAATCAACTTGCATTGGAATTGGAGGTGATCCTATCAATGGTACAAATTTTATAGATTGTCTAGATCTATTTTTAAACGATGAGGATACTCAATCAATTTTAATGATTGGTGAAATTGGAGGGACAGCTGAGGAAGAGGCTGCAGATTTCATTAAAAATCATAAAATAAAAAAACCAATCGTTGGATTTATAGCAGGCGTTACTGCCCCACCAGGACGAAGAATGGGTCATGCAGGGGCCATAATCTCAGGTGGTAAAGGTGGCGCGAAGGAAAAGATTAAAAAAATGGAGGATTGTGGAATAACCATGGCCAACTCTCCATCAAAGATTGGAAAAACATTATTAAATAAATTGTCTAATTGAAAAATTTCTTTCTAGGTCTATATTAACTAATAGCGATGTCATCTTCTAAAAATCTTGAATTTGAAAAGACTGCTTTCTTAAGTAAATCCAATAGTGCTTTTATTGAGGAGATGTATCTTAAGTTTGTTAATAATGATCCATCTTTGCCTGATAGCTGGAAAATATATTTTAATCAGATCGGTGATGAGGCAGATATAATTGTAAATGAAATCAATGGTCCATCCTGGAGTCCATCAAAAAAAGTATCAATTAAAAAATTACAAAATTTGAATAATGGTAACGAAAATCAAGGTGAATTAGTTTCAAAACAATCTAATGCAAATTCTATAAAAGCTGTTGCTATGATTAGATCTTACAGACAGAGAGGTCATTTGATTGCTAAATTAGATCCTCTAGGTCTTTTAAAAGCCGATTATTTAGAAGAACTCCATCCTGAGTCATATGGATTTAAGAAGGAGGAATATAATAATAAAATTTTTTTAGATGGAGTCATTAATAGACAATACTCTAGCATTTCTGAAATTTTAAAATTTTTAAGAGAAAAATATTGTGGATCCTTAGGTTTTGAATATATGCATATTTCAAATCCAACTGAAAGAAAATGGTTTAGAGACAGAGTTGAAAAAGCAGATGATTTTAAATTCACTCAGAATGGAAAAGAAGCCATTCTTACCAAATTAATTCAAGCTGAAGGTTTTGAAAAATTTTTACACACAAAATATGTTGGTACAAAAAGATTTGGTTTAGATGGAGGCGAAAGTTTAATCCCCGCCCTTGAGCAAATAATTAAAATTGGTGGTCAATCAAAAGTAAAAGAAGTTAAAATAGGAATGTCCCATAGAGGAAGATTGAACGTTTTAGCCAATGTCTTACAAAAATCTTATAAAAGAATTTTCAATGAATTTGCTGGAGAGATTAGTTCAAAATCAGAGGACGATACAGGAGATGTCAAATATCATTTAGGGGCTTCATCAAATAGAGAATTTGATGGAAATCAAGTGCATGTAAGTTTAACTGATAATCCATCTCATCTTGAAGCAGTAAACCCTGTAGTTTTAGGACAGACAAGGGCAAAACAATATTTCCATATGGATAAAGAGAGAAATAAAGTTATACCAATTTTAATTCATGGAGATGCGGCCTTTGCAGGCCAAGGAGTTGTAGCAGAATGTTTTGCAATGTCTGGTCTTCCAGGACATAATACAGGTGGAACTATCCATATTATAGTTAACAACCAAATAGGGTTTACTACAAGTCCTAGATTTGCAAGATCATCACCTTACCCTTCTGATATTGCTAAAATGGTTGAAGCGCCAATCATCCATGTTAACGGTGATGATCCTGAGGCAGTTGTTTATGCTGCAAGAATAGCAACTGACTTTAGATTAAAATTTAACAGAGATGTTGTTATAGACTTAATTTGTTATCGAAGATTTGGTCATAATGAGGGGGATGAACCGTCTTTTACTCAACCATTAATGTATAAAAAAATCCGTTCACACCCTTCACCTATCAAAGTTTATGGTGAAAAATTAATAAATGAAGGATCAATTACTGATGATTATTTTAGAAGATCTATAAAAGAATTTAAGGAATTGCTTGATGATCAATATAAGAATGCAAAAAATTATAAGCCTAAAATTGAATGGTTTGAGGGTACATGGTCAAGATATAAACCAGCAAGAGGAAAAGACAAAAGAGGCGTTACGGGTTATGATGTTAAAAAATTAAAAAATATTTCTGAAAAAATAAATACAATACCTAAAGAAATTAACATCCATAAAACTATTGCTAAAGTCTTAGAAAATAGAAAATTAAACGTTAATAATGAGGAAAAAATTGATTGGTCTACGGCTGAAGCTTTGGCGTTTGGATCTTTGTTAGAGGAAGGGTATCCAGTAAGATTAGTAGGTCAGGACTCAGGAAGAGGTACATTTAGTCAAAGACATTCAGTATTAAGAAATCAAATGGACAATTCTCGATATGTTCCATTAAATAAAATATCTAAAAATCAAAAGAATTTTGAAATTGTAGATAGTTTCTTATCTGAATTAGCTGTTCTAGGTTTTGAGTATGGCTATAGTTTGGTTGAACCTAACACACTTACAATTTGGGAGGCACAATTTGGTGATTTTGCTAATGGTGCCCAAGTAGTCATAGATCAATTTATTGCTTCAGGAGAAAGAAAATGGTCAAGAGCCTCTGGATTAGTTATGTTATTACCCCACGGCTATGAAGGTCAAGGTCCAGAACACTCCTCTGCTCGATTAGAAAGATTTCTACAATTATGTTCAAATGACAATATGCAGGTATTGAATTGCACAACACCTGCAAACTATTTTCATGCATTAAGAAGACAAATGCATAGAGATTTCAGAAAACCGTTAATTATAATGACACCTAAATCTTTACTTAGACACAAACATTGTGTTTCAAGCTTAAGTGATTTTAGTAAAAAAAATACATTTCATAGGGTTTTGTGGGATCACGCAATAGATCCAAAGGTAAAAGGTTTTAATAAATTGAAAAAAAAGGAAAAAATTAAAAAAGTAATTTTATGTTCAGGCAAAATTTATTTTGATTTGCTTGAGGCTAGAGAAAAATTTAAAAGAGATGATCTTATATTTTATAGAATTGAGCAACTTTATCCTTTCCCAGCAAAGGCACTTGCAAAAGAGCTTAAACCTTATGCTAAAAAAGCTAAATTTTATTGGTGTCAGGAAGAACCAAAAAATATGGGTGCTTGGTTTTCTGCTAGAGATTATATCCAATGGACATTAGATAATATAAAGGCTAATAATAAAAAGATTTCTTATATTGGAAGAAGTCCAGATGCATCACCAGCTACTGGTTATGCAAAAAGACACATTTCACAACAACAAGAAATTATTAAGAAAGTTTTTGAATAATTTGAAATGAGTGAAAAAATATTAGTTCCAGTTTTAGGTGAGAGTATTACGGAAGCTACAGTATCTAGATGGTTAAAAAATACAGGTGAAACCGTTGATGCAGATGAGCCAATTGTTGAATTAGAAACTGACAAAGTTAATTTGGAAGTACCATCTCCTGTTACAGGAAAATTAATTGAAATTAACTCCAAGGATGGGTCAACTGTTAAAGTGGGGGAAATTTTAGGTTTAGTTACTGAAATTGAAGGTGAAGTCAAAAAATCAGATAAAATTGAAAAAATCCAGCCTTCAAATTTACAAAAAAATGAGGAGATTAAAGAAAAAGATAATGTAATCAAGTTAGATCCAATTAAAGAACAAACGGAGTTAAACATATTTGAGGAAGACAGTAATAGTAAAGATTTAAAAGAGAAGCCACTTCTTTTAACAGAGGAAATAAAAAATAGTCATATAGAGGAAACTTCTACTGAGGAAAGTCAAACATTATCTCCTGCTGTAAGAAAAATGGTAAATGAAAACAATATTGACGTTAAGTCAGTAAAAGGATCAGGCAAAGATGGAAGAATACTAAAAGGTGATTTGATAAGTTTGATGGGAGTTAATCCTCCACCTTCAGAAAGAAAAATTAAATACGGTCAAGAAGAACGTATTAAAATGACTAGGTTAAGACAAACTATAGCTAAAAGACTGAAGCAAGCTCAGGAAAATGCAGCCTTACTTACAACTTTTAATGAAGTGGACATGACAAACATAATAAACATGAGAAAGGACAACCAGGAGGATTTCCAAAGTCGATATGGTATCAAACTTGGCTTCATGTCATTTTTTGTAAAGGCTTGTATAGTGGCTTTAAAAAATTTTCCAGCTGTTAACGCTGAAATAGATGGGGACACAATTGTTTACAAAAATTATTATAACATAAGTTTTGCAGTTGGAACGGATAAAGGCCTTGTAGTTCCAGTTTTAAAGAATGCAGATGAATTATCTTTTGCAGATATTGAAAAAAGTATTAAAGAAATTTCTGAAAAAGCAAAAGACGGAAAACTCGTTATAGAAGATCTTCAAGGAGGTACTTTTACTATTAGCAATGGCGGAGTTTATGGGTCAATGCTTTCAACTCCAATTCTAAACTTACCTCAATCCGGAGTATTAGGGATGCATAATATTGTTGATAGACCTATTGTAGTTGATGGTGACATCAAGATAAGACCAGTAATGTATTTAGCTTTATCTTATGATCATAGAATTATTGACGGTAAAGAGTCTGTATCATTTCTTAAAATGATCAAAGAAAGTCTTGAGGACCCTAGAAGGTTATTTTTGGATATTTAGGATGTCAGAAAAATTTCAAGCAGTAGTTATAGGTGGTGGCCCAGGAGGTTATGTTTGTGCAATTAGACTCGCCCAACTAGGGTTAAAAACTGCATGCATCGAGTCCAGGGGATCTCTTGGTGGTACATGCCTGAATATTGGTTGTATCCCTTCAAAAAGTTTACTTAATTTGTCTGAGGAATTTCACAAAGTTAAAGGTTTGGCAAATAAAGGTATTGAAATAGGAGAAGTAAAACTAAATCTTGATAAAATGATGAAGAGCAAGGACAAAGCAGTCACTGTTCTTACAAAAGGTGTAGAATTTCTTTTAAAAAAAAACAAAGTTACCTACTTTAAGGGCCATGGAAGTTTTAAATCAAATAATGAAATCTTAATAAAAGATGATCAAAAAAAAGAAACATTAATTCAAACTGAAAAAACAGTTATAGCCACAGGATCTTTACCAGTATCTTTACCAGGTGTTGAAATAGACGAAAAAATAATAGTTTCATCAACTGGAGCTTTAAAATTAGAAAAAGTGCCAGATAAAATGGTAATTGTTGGTGGAGGTTATATTGGCTTAGAGATGGGATCAGTGTGGTCAAGACTTGGTGCAAAAGTAGAAGTAGTTGAGTTTTTGGATCATATAACACCTGGTATGGATAAAGAAATCTCATCTGAATTTATGAAAATTCTTAAAAAACAAGGAATGAAGTTTAATATGCAAAATAAAGTTGAAACAATTCAAAAAAATAATTCAGGCGCTGTGGTCTCAACAATTGATAAAGATGGCAATAAAAATAATTTTGAATGTGACGTAGTTTTAATTTCAGTTGGCAGAAAGCCAAATACAGAAGGTTTAAATTTAAAAAATGCAGGTGTGAGTTTAGATGAAAAAAATAGAATTAAAACTGATAAGAAATTTAAAACAAATGTTGAAAATATTTATGCGATAGGTGATGTGATTGTTGGACCCATGCTTGCACATAAGGCTGAAGATGAAGGTATAGCAGTTGCAGAAAATATTGTAGGTCAATCAGGTCATGTAAACTATGATACGATACCAGGTGTGGTGTATACCTCACCAGAGGTTGCCTCAATTGGAAAAACAGAGGAGCAATTAAAAGAATTAAATAAAAGTTATAAGGTTGGTAAATTTTCATTCATGGCCAACTCTAGAGCTAAAGCTATAGATGATGCAGAAGGTTTTGTGAAAATTCTTGCAGATGCGGAGACAGATAAAGTTTTAGGCGCACATATAATTGGTCCTCATGCTGGAGAATTAATTGCTGAAATCGGTGTTGCAATGGAATTTGGTGCAAGTGCTGAGGATATTGCAAGGACCTGTCATGCTCATCCAACTTTTTCTGAAGCTGTCAAAGAAGCTGCGTTATCAGTAGATAAAAGAGCAATACACTCTTAATTTTTTTTCATATTATAAAAATATGAAATACCCGATTCTACTACCTAATATTTTTAATCATCCTTTTACCTATGAAAGTGAAATTAGTCTTAAGGTTGGTGAATTTGTTCTAGTACCTTTTGGAAAATCTAAAATAACAGGTGTGGTATGGGATGAATTTGAAAAAAATGATAATAAAAAATTTAAAATAAAAAGTATCCTTAAAAAATTAGACGTAACTCCCCTAAAAAAAAATACAATCAATTTTTTGAATTGGTTTGCTGAGTATAATTTAATACCAAAAGGAATGGCGTTAAAACTTGTTTTATTAAGCAGTAATGCAATAGAAAAAATGGAAAAAAAAATTTATGGACCTTTTAATAATAAGATAAAAAAAAATTCCTTTAAATTATCTATCAATCAAACTAGATCCTTAGAGAAAATGAGTTTTTCAAATCAAAAATTTAGAGTTCATGTTTTACAAGGAACAACAGGATCGGGTAAAACTTTAGTTTATTTTGAAGCGCTAAAATTATTAATAGAGAAAGGTTTTCAATCGTTAATTCTTTTACCAGAAATAGGTTTGACTAGTCAGTTTGAGCAAAAATTTTTAGAATATTTCGGATTTAATCCAGCAATTTGGCACTCTGGTATCTCAAAAAAGAAAAAAGAAATAATTTGGAGTGGCATTTCCTGCGGTGAAATTAAAGTTATCATTGGTGCAAGATCTTCTTTATTTTTACCATTTAAAAATTTAGGTATAATAATTGTTGATGAAGAGCATGATCAATCATTCAAACAGGATGAAGGTGTTACATATAATGCACGTGACATGGCAATTTCAAGAGCATCATTTGAAAACATTCCTGTTAATTTGATCACAGCTGTTCCTTCCATAGAAACTTTTGAAAATATTAAAAAGGGAAAATATGAAGTCTCTAGACTTAGTGAAAGATACAGAAATGCAGCACTACCTAATTATGAAATCATTAATTTAAATAATACAAAACTTGAGAAGCAATCATGGTTATCTGATAAGATAATTGAAAAAGTTAATTTACATCTTAAAAAAAAGGATCAGATTTTATTTTTTTTGAATAGAAGAGGTTTTTCACCTAACGCATTATGTAGCAAATGTTTTTCAAGCTTCACATGTCCAAATTGTACAATAAATTTGGTTTATCATAAGAATAAAAATAATTTGATATGTCATTATTGTGGTTTCAAATCAGAGTTAAGAAGAAATTGTCGGAAAGGTAATCAATGTGAATTTGTTTTTAGCGGACCAGGTGTTGAAAGAATTTCTGAGGAAGTAAAAAGAAAGTTTCCTGGTAAAAAAATTGAAATTTTCTCAAGTGACACAATTAATAAAAAGGACTCAAAAGAAAAAATTAGAAAAATAATAAATAATGAAATTCAAATTTTAGTAGGAACCCAATTAATATCAAAAGGTTTTCATTTTCCTCACTTGAATTGTATTGTTGTTGTAGATATTGATCTTTCATCTCATGGTCACGATCTAAGAGGGGCTGAAAAGAATTTGCAACTTTATCATCAGCTTTCAGGAAGAGCTGGTAGAACTGGAAAACCAGCGACAGTCTATTTTCAAACCTATGAAAATAATTCTAAAATGATCTCTGAAATAACAAACGAAAATCCAGATATCTTTTTAGAAAGAGAGTTAGAAATAAGAAAAAAAAATAAACTTCCTCCCTATCAAAGATTTATTTCTTTAATCCTCACAGGAGAAAATGAAAAAAAATTAGAAAAAGAAGCTTTTAACTTTAAGAATTTTATTGAAAACAAAATTAATGGAAAAATTTTGGGCCCTGTGAATGCACCAATATTTAGAATAAAAAAAAAATTTAGGATAAGACTTTTAATAAGAGGATCAAAATCTATGAAAATGCAGAATTCTTTAGCTAAAATTATTCCAAAATATAAATTTTTTAAGGGAATAAAACTTTCAGTTGATGTTGATCCAATAAACTTCAATTAACCAATAAAAAGAGGCATTTTTGACATATCAGTCACTTGAAGACACAAGGGTCATATGTTAATTAAAGCCTGAATTTTTAATAATCTTCAACATTATATAGGAAACAAGTTGAGCAAAGATACAGGATTTTCAATTTCGTCAGCTGAAAGGTATTCTCTCGCACTTTTTGAGCTTTCAGAGGAAAATAATTTATTAGGCAAGATAGAAGAACAATCTTTATCTGTATTAAATCTAATTAATCAAAGTAAAGATTTTTTTAATTTGATTAAAGATCCTACTACTAGCCAAGAGGATCTCTCAAAAGTGATAAACAAAATAGCCGATATTAATAAATTTGAAAATTTATTTAAAAATTTTTTAAATTTCTTAATTCAAAAGAGACGTTTCTTTTTTATAGAGCGAATTCTAAAAAGTTTTATTGAAATTTGTTCCAAAAAAAGAGGTGAGCTTATAGCTGAATTGAAATCGGCAAAAAAATTATCAAGCGATGAAATTAAAAAGATTACAGATGAGTTATCAACGAATTTTAGCTCTAAAATAAAATTAAACTATAAACATGATGAAAGTTTAATAGGAGGCCTGGTAGTCCAAGTTGGAAGTACTATGGTTGATTCCTCAATTAAAAATAAATTACAGCAAATCGAAAATAGAATGATAGAGGCATAGATGGAAATAAATCCTTCAGAAGTTACAAAAATATTAAAAGAACAAATCAAAAATTTTGGTGAAAAAGCCGAAGTTGCAGAAGTAGGGCAGGTATTATCAGTTGGAGATGGTATAGCAAGAATTTATGGCTTGGATAATGTACAAGCTGGTGAAATGGTGGAATTTGCAGATGGATCAAAAGGGATGGCTCTTAACTTAGAAAGTGAAAATGTTGGTGTTGTAATTTTTGGCGATGATAGAAATGTAAAAGAGGGTGATGTAGTAAAACGTACGGGTAACATTGTTGATACTCCTGTTGGAAAGGAATTGTTAGGAAGAGTTGTAGACGGTTTAGGTAATCCTATTGATGGAAAAGGTCCATTTGTTAAAAATATTAAAAAAACTAGAGTAGAAGTAAAAGCACCAGGAATTATTCCTCGTCAATCAGTCAATGAACCAATGCAAACTGGATTAAAATCAATCGATAGTTTGGTTCCAATTGGAAGAGGTCAAAGGGAATTAATTATTGGTGACAGACAAACGGGTAAAACTGCAGTTGCTGTGGATGCAATTATTAATCAAAAAAAAATAAATGAATCTGGTGATGAAAAGCAAAAATTATATTGTATTTATGTTGCAGTTGGACAAAAAAGATCAACGGTGAGACAAATTCAAAAAACTTTAGAAGAGGCAGGTGCAATGGAGTACACAACTATTGTTGCAGCTACAGCATCAGATTCTGCGCCATTACAATTTTTAGCACCATATACAGGATGTGCTATGGGTGAGTATTTTAGAGATAATGGAATGCACGCACTTATTATTTATGATGATTTATCTAAACAAGCTGTTGCGTACAGACAAATGTCTCTATTATTGAGAAGACCTCCAGGCCGTGAGGCTTATCCGGGAGATGTATTTTATCTACACAGTAGATTACTCGAAAGAGCTGCAAAGTTAAGCGACGAGCACGGTGGTGGTTCATTAACAGCACTTCCAATTATTGAAACACAAGGAGGAGATGTTTCTGCATTTATTCCTACTAATGTAATTTCAATTACTGATGGTCAAATATTCTTAGAAACAGAATTATTCAACCAAGGTATAAGACCAGCAATTAACGTTGGGTTATCAGTATCTAGAGTTGGATCATCAGCTCAAACAAAAGCTATGAAAAAAGTTTCGGGATCGATGAAACTAGAATTAGCTCAATACAGAGAAATGGCAGCATTTGCTCAATTTGGATCTGATTTGGATGCGTCTACACAACAACTTTTAAATAGGGGCTCAAAACTAACTGAACTTCTAAAACAAAAACAATACTCACCATTGACTGTTGCTGAACAAGTAATATCAGTTTTCTGCGGTGTTAAAGGATATCTCGATGATATTGATTTAAAAGATGTATCGGAGTTTGAAAACAAAATTATTAATAAATGTAAATCAGATAAACCTGAAATAATTGAAGCAATTCAAAGCACTGGAAAACTTGATGAAGATAAAGAAAAGCTATTGGTAGAAGTAATTACTCAGTTGAAAGGAACCTTTAAATCTTGATGTAATATGGCAAGTCTAGATGATCTCAAAAAAAGGATAGCTAGTGTAAAGTCTACACAAAAAATCACGAAAGCTATGAAAATGGTTGCAGCTGCAAAATTAAGAAGAGCTCAAGAAAGCGCTGAGAGAGGGAGACCTTATTCAGAAAAAATGAACAATATTATTTTAAACTTATCCAATGGAATATCTGATAAGGAAAATGCCCCAAAATTATTATCTGGGACAGGCGAAAATAAAGTCCACCTATGTGTAGTAATGACATCAGACAGAGGCCTTTGTGGTGGTTTTAATTCTAACATAATTAAAAAAGCGAAAAGTTATTTTTCAAAAATTCTAAACGAGGGTAAACAATTAAAGATTATTACAGTAGGGTCGAAAGGAAATGACCAACTAAAAAGAGTTTATGGAGATAAAATTATTGAAAATATATCTTTTAAAGAATCTAAAAATGCAAATTATTTTGATGCCGATAAAGTTGGAAAGATCATAATTGAAAAATTTGAGGCTGGTGAGTTTGATATATGTACTATTTTTTATAATCAATTTAAAAATGTAATCACTCAATTACCTCAAGCTCAACAGATTATACCCTTAAATAATGAAGATGATCATAATAATTCAGATGAAAGTTATGAATTTGAGCCAGATGAAGATGAAATTTTAAGCAATTTACTACCAAAAAATATTTCAACACAAATATTTAAGGCAATGTTGGAGAATTCAGCTAGCGAACAAGGGTCCAGAATGAGTGCAATGGATAATGCTACCCGTAACGCAGGTGAAATGGTTGACAAACTTACTATCGAATATAATAGAAGTCGTCAGGCAGCAATTACAAAAGAACTAATAGAAATCATATCAGGAGCAGAAAGTTTATAATTATGAGCAAAGGAATAATTACACAGGTTATTGGAGCAGTAGTAGATGTTAAATTTGATGGTGAACTTCCAGAAATTTTAACAGCATTGGAATGTAAAAATGGAAACAACAGATTAGTTTTAGAAGTAGCGCAACACTTGGGTGAAACTACAGTTAGAACTATTGCAATGGATGCTACTGAAGGTTTAAAAAGAGGTGATGAGGTAATTAATACCAATGCTCCCATACAAGTTCCAGTAGGACCTGAAACTCTTGGAAGAATTATTAATGTGATTGGAGAGCCAATAGACGAAAGAGGAGAAGTAAAAACTAAAGAGAGCTGGCCAATTCATAGAGGTGCCCCCGAATTTAATGATCAATCGACTGAAACTGAAATACTTGTTACTGGTATTAAAGTAATTGATTTGCTTGCTCCTTATGCAAAAGGAGGAAAAATTGGTTTGTTCGGCGGTGCTGGTGTTGGAAAAACTGTTTTGATTATGGAGTTAATCAATAACGTTGCAAAAGCACATGGTGGCTTTTCAGTTTTTGCAGGTGTA
This sequence comes from uncultured Pelagibacteraceae bacterium, assembly GCA_902617625.1. Classification (GTDB taxonomy): domain Bacteria; phylum Pseudomonadota; class Alphaproteobacteria; order Pelagibacterales; family Pelagibacteraceae; genus Pelagibacter. The sequence continues at coordinate 105,403 of CACMXJ010000003.1, forward strand.
GGAGAAAGAACAAGGGAAGGAAATGATCTTTATCATGAAATGATTGAGTCTGGTGTTATCAAACAGGACGGACCAGGATCTAAAGCAGCATTAGTTTATGGACAAATGAATGAACCCCCAGGCGCTAGAGCTAGAGTGGCACTTACTGGATTGACTGTAGCAGAATATTTTAGAGATCAAGAGGGCCAAGATGTACTTTTCTTTGTTGATAATATTTTTAGATTTACTCAAGCAGGCTCAGAAGTTTCGGCACTTTTGGGTAGAATTCCATCCGCAGTTGGTTATCAACCAACATTAGCAACTGATATGGGTAATCTTCAAGAAAGAATTACCACTACTAACAAAGGATCAATTACATCAGTACAAGCAATTTATGTACCTGCAGATGATTTAACTGACCCTGCTCCGGCTACATCTTTTGCTCATTTGGATGCAACAACCGTGCTTTCAAGACAAATAGCTGAAATTGGAATATATCCTGCTGTTGATCCGTTAGACTCAACTTCAAGAATTCTAGACCCTAGAATTGTTGGTGATGAACATTATAGAGTAGCGAGAGATGTACAAAGAATATTACAATCTTACAAATCATTACAAGATATCATAGCCATTTTGGGTATGGATGAATTATCTGAAGAGGATAAGCTGGTTGTAGCTAGAGCGAGAAAAATTCAAAGATTTTTATCTCAACCTTTTTTTGTTGCAGAAGTTTTCACAGGTTCACCTGGAAAATTGGTAGACTTAGATTCAACCATCAAAGGCTTTGACGCTATTTGTAAAGGTGAATATGATCATTTACCTGAAGCAGCGTTTTATATGGTGGGTACGATTGAAGAGGCAATTGAGAAAGCTAAAAAAATGGAACAAGAAGCTGCTGCTTAATGACTGAAGAGTTTAAAATTGAAATTGTAAACCCAGAAAAATCTTTTTTAGTAAAAGAGGATGTTTTAGAGGTTGTTGTACCTGCATTTGAGGGTGAAATGGGGATTTTAAAAGATCACATATCTATTATTTCTTTTTTAAAACCTGGGATAATTAAAGTATTCTCGAAATCAGGTGATGAAAATTATTATGTAGAAGATGGAATTATTGAATTTAAAAATAATAATTTATCTATCTTAACAAGCACAATATTCTCTGTGACAGATTTAGATAAATCTAAACAAGGGGATTTACTCAAAAAAGCTGAAGCGGAAGCAAGTAAATCTGAGATAAGTGATCAGGCCAAATATTTAGCAGATCAAAAAGTCGAAGTTCTAAGATCGATTAACTAAAAGTAACTCTAATTTTTTTTGAATTTCTTGATAAACGTGTAATTTAAAATCTACCACAACTTTTGTTAAGGTTTCTAAGTCAATCCATTTCCATTCAAGAAACTCAGGTTTTTTTGTTTTAATATTTATTTCAGAGTCTTCTCCAGTAAACTTCATTATAAACCATTTCTGTTTTTGTCCCTTGTACTTGCCTTTCCAAATTATACCTAATAAGTGATCTGGTAATTCGTAGGTTATAAAACCATCTAATTCTTTAATTAGCTCTACTTTTGTAATGCTAGTTTCTTCCTGTAACTCCCTGTATGCAGCAGAAAGAAAATCCTCACCTTCATCAATGCCTCCTTGTGGCATCTGCCAGAAATTTTTTGGATTGTCTATTCTTCTTGCAACAAAAATTTTATTTTTTTGGTTTAGAACAACTATGCCGACACCACTACGTAGTGGCAGATGTTTATATTGCTCCTTCATTTAACCGTTTAAAAGTTTTAATGCGTAGCTTAGTTGATTATCGGTGTCTGTCTTAATCCTAAATTCATCCGAATCTTCATCAATCTCAATATCAGGTACCACTCCAACTTCAGAAATTGATTTGCCTGATGGCAGGTAATATTTCGCAACTGTAAGTCTTATTGCTCCTTTATTCTTCAGTGGAATAATTGATTGCACCGAACCTTTTCCATAACTATTTTCACCTAAAATAATTGCTCTTTTATGATCTTGTAGTGCTCCTGCAACTATTTCTGAAGCAGATGCAGAACCATAATTAATTAATACAATTAAAGTTTTGCCACCTATCAAATCTCCTTTTTTGGCAAACCATTTTCTATTTTCAGAGGCTTTTCTACTCTTGGTAGATACAATTTCCCCATTATCTAAAAAAAAATCTGATATCCTTATTGCTTGAGATAACAATCCTCCAGGATTATTTCTTAAATCTAGTATATATGAATTTATATTTTCATTTTTTTCAAATTCTCTAATTTGCTCTCTTATTTGATCACCACTATTTTCATTAAAAGAAGTCAATCTTATATAACCAATGTTATTTTTTAAAAGATCAGCTTTGACTGATTTAATTTGAATTATCTCTCTTACAATCTCAAATGTTAAAGCTTTTTTTTTTCCAATTCTTCTCACAGTTAAAATAATTGATGAACCTACTGGTCCTCTCATCAAGTCTACAGCCTCACTCAGAGATTTACCTTGTACCTGAATATCATCTATCTTTATAATGTAGTCTCCAGCTTTAATTCCAGCTCTAGATGCTGGAGTGTCATCAATAGGGGAAATTACTTTTACAACCCCAGACTCCATATTTACTTCTATTCCTAATCCACCAAACTCACCGCTAGTTTCAGTTTGCATTTCGTTAAGAATTTCAGGTGACATGTATGCCGAGTAAGGATCTAGTGATTGAAGCAAACCATCTATAGCAGCATCCATACTTTCAGATTGATTTATTTCATCGACATATTCTTTATTAATTTTTTCTAATACTTCTCCAAATAAGTCTATTTTTTTATAGACATCATTTTCAGCTGCAATTATAGGATTAAAAATTGAAAACTTTAGAAAAAATATACTTATAATTAAAAAAATTTTTCTCATATTATAAGTTTTTCTTTTGGAATAAATTCCGACCACATTTTTTCTAGTTCATAAAATTTTCTTTTGTCTGGATGAAATATGTGTACAATTAGATCTATTCCATCCACCAGTTTCCACTCAGTGCTATCTTTTCCCTCAATTTTTGAATCTTTCATTCCATAATCTTTGAATTTTTCTAAAACTTGCTCAGAAAGTGATTGGATATGTCTAGAGGATGTACCACTTGCAATAATCATGTATTCAGCCATAGAGCTTTTATCTTTTAGATCTATACTAACAATGTTTAAAGCTTTATTGATATCTAAAGTTTGAATTATGATTTTTTTTAAATCAGAAATTTTATCCATTAATTATTTAAACCATATCAAATTTTTCTCAATTGAGAAGAAGAAATATTGACCTTTTTAAATTCAATAAATTTCAAAATTTCTTTATTTAATCTTTTATATGTAGTTGAATTTAACGATTTTTTTTTATAACCATGCCTATCAAATACTATTATTTTACATTTTCTTGAAATAAATTTCCATTTATACCATTTATGAAATTTTACTAAATTGTCAGCCCCCATTATAAAATAAATTTTATTTTTTTTATTCTTTGAAATATAATTAATTAAATCAAAAGTTTTATTTGATTTAATTAAATCTTCATAAAATTTTACCTTAATCAATTTACTAGATCCAATAATTTTTTTGCAATGCTTAATTCTGTTATTCAAACTTGTATGTGTTTTTTTTTTAAAAGGATTTTTTTTAGTTATTGCCCAAATAACATTTCGTAAATTAAATCTTTTAATTGCTTCTTTTGAAATTGTTAAGTGACCTTTGTGTGCAGGATCGAAGGATCCACCCAGGATCCCAATTTTATTTCTTTTTATAACTAATTTATTTTCTGATTTTACCATTACTTGTTACTTGATATTTGTAGGAAATTAGCTGTCCAAGTCCCACAGGGCCTCTTGGCGGAAGAACATTTGTCGAAATTCCAACCTCACCACCAAATCCAAATTCACCACCATCTGCAAATTGTGTAGATGTATTGTGCATTGCTATTGAACTTTTAACTCCCATTAAAAATTTTTTAGCAGTTTTTTTGTTTTTAGTAATAATACAATCAGTATGCATAGTTCCATATTTATTAATATGAGAAATAGCCTCTTGTAAGTTTTTGACTGATTTTACGGAAACGGTAGCAGCTAAATATTCTTTTGACCAATCCTTGATTGATGCTTTTTTGATTTTACCTTTGTAAATTTTTCGTATTTTATTATCACCAATAATTTGACAACCTTTTTCCTCTAATACTTTTAATATATGAGCTCCAAACTTTTTGATTATACTCTCATTTAGCAAAATTGTTTCAGTTGCTCCACAGATCGCTGTATTTCTTAATTTTGCATTTACTATTACTTTGGTAGCAATTTTAGGATCTGCATCTTTGTCAACATATGAATGACAAATACCTTCTAAGTGACCAATAGTTGGAATTTTAGAAATACTTTGTACTTTTTTAACTAAATTTTTTCCTCCTCTAGGTATAATTACATCAATTAAATTAGTCATTTTAGTTAGTAAAAAATCTACCACTTTTCTATTCTTTATATCGATGAATTGAACAAAGTTTTGATTAACCTTATTAATCTTTAAAGCTTTTCTGAATAAATTTGATAAAATTTTATTAGAATAAAAGGCCTCAGAACCACCTTTCAAAATAACTGGATTTCCAGATTTAAAACATAATGATGCTACATCCGAGGTTACATTTGGTCTACTTTCATAAATTACACCTATTACTCCTATCGGGATTGATATTTTTGAAAATACTAGTCCATTAGGTCTTTTCCATCTTTCAATAACATTATGAATTGGATCCTTTAACTTAATTATTTTTTGGATTGAACTAATAATACCCAAGATTTTTTTTTCATTTAAAATTAGTCGATTAATTAAATTATCTCTTAACTTTATTTTGATAGCCCTATCTACATCTTTTTTATTTTCCTTAAGAATTAAGTGCTTATTTTTTCTTATCATTTTAAGATAATCACTTAAAACTTTATTTTTTTTATAAGTATTTATTGGTTGGATAAACGCTTGTTTTGATCTTTCACCAATATTAATCAATATCTTTCTCATTAAATTTCCACCATATCATCTTTATGCACTACCTCAGATTTTGATACGTATCCTAAAATTTTTTGTATTTCATTCGAGTGACAGCCCATAATTAAATTTATTTCTTTGGATGAAAAAGAACTAAGTCCACGAGCAAACTCTTTTTTTTTACTATCTAAAATTTTTATATGATCTCCCTTATTAAATCTACCGACCACTTTTTTTATTCCAGCCGCTAATAAACTTTTTCCACTATGAAGAGCCTTTTTTGCCCCATCATCAATTATAAGTTCACCCTTAGGAGAAATCGAGCTGATTATCCACTTTTTTCTTGCATGCATTTTAGATATTTTAGAAATAAACCAAGTGCAATTATTTTCACTCTGGATACGATCGATAGGATTAAGATTTAACCCATTTGCTATTACCATATTACAACCAGCCAAATTACAAATTTTAGCAGCTTCGATTTTTGTATTCATGCCACCGCTTCCTAATTCTGTCATACCTTTGATATTTATACTTTTAATAACTTTGTCTAAATCAATCACATTCTTAATTAACTGAGCATCTTTGAATTTTTTTGGATTTTTTGTATATAAACCGTCCACATCTGAGAGTAATATTAAGTTATCTGCATTTGTAATTTGAGCTACTCTAGAAGCAAGTCTATCATTATCTCCATATTTAATTTCAGATGTAGCAATAGTATCATTTTCATTAACAATAGGAATAAAATCAAGATCGAATAAGTTTTCAAAAGTTCTTTTTGCATTAATTGATCTTCTTCTTTCCTCTGTATCGTCAAGGGTAAGTAAAATTTGAGAAATATCTAATTTATATTTTGAAAACGTTTCTAAGAACAAATTCATTAATTCAATTTGTCCTATAGATGCAACTGCTTGACTTTTATCTAGCTTAAGATTTTTTTTATTATAGTTCATTTTTTTACATCCAAGTGCTATTGCGCCCGAAGAAACAATTATAATTTTTTGATTATTTGATCTTAATTTTTTTATATCTTTCGCAAAGCTAGAGAGCCATTTTTTTCTTATTTTCATATCTTGATCAACTAAAAGTGAAGATCCGATCTTGATAACAATTTTTTTTGAGTTTTTAAGATCCATAATTCAATAATTTTGATTTGATTTTTGATACTGAAGATTTATTTAATGTTGATACAGCAATAACTTCTGATTTAGTATTCTTTTTAAAATCTTTAATTATGTGATTAACTTCTTTTTCATCAATAAGATCTATTTTGTTCAATACGATTAATTCTTTTTTTTTAATGAGTTTGTTACTATATTTTTTAAGTTCATTTTTTACTTGTTGATAGCTTTTTTTTAAATCTTCACTTGTAATATCAATTAAATGTAAAAGAGATTTACATCTCTCAATATGTTTCAAAAACTGAATTCCAAGGCCTGTACCTTTATGAGCCCCCTCTACTAATCCTGGTATATCCGCTATTGTAATTTCTTTATTATCATAACTTGCTACTCCCAAATTTGGATTTAAAGTGGTAAAATGATAGTTTGCAATTTTAGGATTTGCATTAGTAACCGATGCTAATAAACTTGACTTACCTGCATTAGGTAATCCTATAATCCCAATATCTGCTATTGTTTTCAATTGAAGCCAAATTGTAAACTCTTCTCCTTGAGTTCCTTTTGTAAATTTCCTTGGAGCCCTATTAGTAGAACTTTTGAATCTTGTATTGCCCAGTCCACCTTTACCACCAGTAGCAGCAATAAATTCCTCACTAATTTTCGTAAAGTCGTAAATTAATGTTTTGTTGTCCTCTTCAAAAACTTGTGTTCCTAAGGGAACCTTTAAAATTAAATCTTCACCACTCTTGCCTGTTCGGTTTTGTCCTGCACCGTTCTCACCTCTCTTTGCTTTATGATGTTGTTGATATCTAAAATCAATCAAAGTATTTAAATTCTGTTCAGCTTTTAAAATTACCGAACCTCCTTTTCCACCATCACCACCATCTGGGCCACCATATTCTATAAATTTTTCTCTTCTGAAACTCGGAGAACCATCTCCACCGTTTCCAGCTTTAATATAAATTTTAACTTGATCTAAGAATTTCATAATACAACAATAGTTTAAGTTGTACTATTAATTGGGTTTTACTGAAACAAAAGTTCTATCTGACTTTGTTTTTTTAAAAACTACTTTACCTTTTATTACTGAAAAAATTGAGTGATCTTTACCCATTCCTACGTTTTCTCCAGGAAATATTTTAGTACCCCTTTGTCTTACAATAATGTTTCCAGGTATAACAGATTGGCCACCATACTTTTTGACACCAAGTCTTCGTCCAGCACTATCACGTCCATTTCTAGAAGATCCGCCTGCTTTTTTTGTTGCCATAATTAATTTCTAGTTATTTACTAGCCTCTTTTTTTGTTTCTGTCTTTTTTGTTACCTTCGAAACTTTTTCTGCCTCTGAGAGAATTTTACCATCTTTTGAAAAAATTTTATTTATTCTAATCATAGAATATTCCTGTCTATGCCCATTTTTTCTTCTTGAGTTATGTCTTCTTCTTTTTTTAAAAATTAATACAGTCCTATTTTTGCTATTTTTAATTAAATCAGCTTCAACTTTTGCACCATTTACCATTGGAGCCCCAACCTCCATTTTACTGTCATCTCCATAAGCTAATATTTCATTAAATTCTATTTTTGAATTAGCTTTAACATCTGTTAATTTCTCAATTTTCAAAATCTCTCCAGATTTGACTTTGTATTGTTTACCACCTGTTTTTATGACTGCGAATGACATATAAATACTCTAAATTTTGTTAAGGCAATATAGTCTGAGCAAGCCTATAGTCAAGTTTTATAAATCAAAAATTGTCCTTTAAATCTCTTAATTTTGAAAAACTTTCAACATCTTTAGCTTTAAGAAATATATTGCATTCTATTTCATCAGATAAAATTGATGGAATGGTGGGTTGGCCATTTTTTATTTTTTCTTCAATTTCTCTAATTTTACTCTTCAAATTTGAATTATCAGGATCGTTTGACTCACAAAATTTTGAATTTTGTAATGTATATTCATGGCCGCAATATATCTGAGTATCTATTGGAAGTTCTTTTATCTTTTTTAATGAATTGAACATTTGTTCATAAGTTCCCTCAAAAATTCTACCACATCCTAAAGAAAATAAGGTATCGCCAGTAAAAATTTTTTTTTCCAAAAAAAAATGAAAGGCAATATGCCCACTTGTATGACCTGGGATGTGATAAATTTTCGCCTCAAAATTTTCACCTTTCCATTTTTGATTATCTTCCACAAGCACATCAATTTCTGGAATACGATCTTTATCTTCTTTAAATCCAACTATTTTAGAATTATATCTTTTCTTTAATTCTAAGTTGCCACCTACATGATCATAATGATGATGAGTATTAAGAATGTATTTTAAATCAATATTATTACTTTCAACATATTTTATAATTGGAGCTGCCTCACCGGGGTCAACAACACATCCAATATTTTTAGTGTCATCGATTAACAAGTAACTATAATTATCTTGTAAACACTTAATAATTTCTATTCTCATCTTATTTTTCAATTAAGAATATACCTAATTCTGCAAATAAATTTTTATAAAATAAATTAGAATTATCAATATTTGATATATTTTTTTTAGTTAGAGCTAAAGATTTAAAGATTTTAAAGTTTATAATTTTTGAAAATTTAACAAAATCTTTAATAGTACACATATGAATATTTGGGGTGTTATACCAATCATTTGGCAATGATTCTGTGATTGGCATTGTTCCTTTGATAAGCAAATTTAATCTTACTTTCCAATGACCAAAATTTGGAATTGTTATGATTGCTTTTTTTCCAACTCTTAAAAGTTCTTTTATAACAATCTCAGGATTTACGAAAGCTTGTAAAGTTTGACCTAGAACAACATAATCAAAAGAGTCATTAGGAAATTGTTTTAAATCCAATTCCGCGTTTCCTTCAATTACAGTAAGTCCTTTTGATACACAGGTTTGAACTTTATCCTTTGAAATCTCAATTCCTCTCGCATCAACATTTTTATCTTTTTTTAATGACTCCATTAATGTTCCATCATCACAACCAACATCTAAAACTCTCGTTTTTTCTTCTATTAAATCGACTATTATTTTATATTCTGTCTTCACTATTATCTCTCTGAGTAAGATTTATCTAAAAAATTTTTAAGGGTTTTCAAAAAGTCTGGAACATCTAATAAAAAAGAATCATGACCTTTGTCAGATTTTATTTCAACAAATCCAACGTCAGCACCAATTGCATTAAGAGCGATAACTATATCTTTATTTTCTTGGGTCGGATAGAGCCAGTCTGAGGTAAAAGATATTACAAAAAACTTAGCCTTAGTTTTTTTAAATGCATTAGATAAATTACCATCAAATTGTTTAACTAGATCAAAATAATCCATTGCTCTTGTGATATAAAGATAACTATTAGCATCAAATCGATCTACAAAAACCGATCCTTGATATCTAAGATAACTCTCTATTTGAAAATCTGCATCAAACCCAAATTTAAGAGCATCTCTTTCTTGAAGTTTTCTTCCGAATTTTTCTTGTAAACCTTTTTTAGACAAATAGGTTATATGTGCAGCCATTCTCGCTACTGATAACCCTTTATCAGGAAGAGTATTATTAGATAAATATTTTCCGTCTGACCAGTTATGATCTGATGCTATCGCTTGTCTACCCAATTCATTAAAAGCAATATTTTGAGCAGAATGATTAGAGGTACATGCGATTGGTACTACTGTATTAGCTTTATCTGGATAATTACTAATAAATTGTAAAACTTGCATTCCCCCCATCGATCCACCAACAACTGAAAAAAGTTTTTTTATCTCAAAATGATCTAATAAATTTACTTGTGCGTTGACCATGTCATTAATAGTAATTACAGGAAAATCGGTTCCGTAAATTTTATTTGTATCAGGATTTTTGTGGCTTGGACCAAACGAGCCCATACAACCACCTATTACATTTGCACAAATAACAAAATATTTATTTGTATCTATTGATTTGTTAGGACCCACCGCATAAGACCACCAACCATCTTTTTTTGTAACGGGATTAATACCCGTAACAAATTGATCACCAGTAAGCGCATGAAAAACAAGGATTGCGTTATCTTTATTTTTATTAAGCGAACCATAAGTTTCATACGCGAGTGGAAAATTATTAATAGTTTTACCACAGTCAAGTTTTAATGGTTTTTTAATAACAAGGGTTTTTATATTCTCTTTAATATTCATAATTATTAATGCTAATTATTGAATTGTGAGAAAAAAAACTTTTTTAGCGGTTTTTTTAAAGCGCTCGCAATTCAGGTAAATCAGCGCATAAATTTTGTACAAGATGTTATTTAGTATGTCAATTTTTAAAATATTTGAACTAATTCTATATGAAAAATTGTTATTTTATTTATAAAGAGGCTAAAATTTAAAAGATGACAACTATAAAATTTAAAAAATTTAATATTGAGGCTTATCAACCTGGCAAATCAACTATTAAGAGTTTTAATAAAATCATTAAACTTTCAGCAAATGAATCAGCTCTAGGAGTAAGTACCAAGGCCAAGAAAGCAATATCAAATAAAAAATTAAGTCTTTTCAGATATCCTGATGGAAAGTCTAAAAAATTACGAAGTCAGATCTCAAAAAAATTTAGTTGTGACAAAGAAAAAATAATTTGTGGAGCTGGTTCAGACGAAGTTATTCAAATGTTATGCCAACTTTTCCTTAAACCAAAAGATGAAGTAATTCTTCCTCAGTTTAGTTTTTTAATGTACAGAATATATGCAAAAATAGTTGGTGCGAAAGTTGTTTTTGCCAAAGAAAAAAATTTTAAAGTTTCTGTCTCAGAAATAATTAAAAATGTAAGCAATAAAACTAAAATTGTATTTCTTGCTAACCCAAATAATCCGACTGGCACTTACTTGAACAGTTTTGAATTAATTGATTTAAGAAAAAGATTAAGAAAAAATATCTTACTTGTTGTAGATGATGCTTATGCAGAGTACATGCAAAATAAAGATTATAAATCTGGTTTAGATTTATTCAAGAATAAGCAGAATGTTTTTGTATTAAGGACATTCTCAAAAATCTACGGACTATCATCTCTAAGAATTGGTTGGGGATATGGTTCAAAAAAAATTATTGATGCTTTGAATGTTATTAAACCTCCATTCAATGTTAATGAAGTAGCTCAAAAAGCAGCTATTGAGTCACTTAAGGATAAAAAATTTATTTCACGTTCAGTAAAACATAATCATATTTATGCAACAAAACTGAAAAATTTTTTGAGCAATTATGATATTAGCTCAAATAAAGTTTCTGCTAACTTTCTATTATTGAATTTTAATAAATGCAAACTAAGAGCTAATAGTTTCTATGAAAAATTAAAAAAAAAGGGAATTATTTTAAGGTCTACTGAAGAGGGTTATAAAATAAAAAATATGCTACGATTAACGATTGGGTCAAAAGAGGAAAATATGAAATTTATCAAAGCAACACAAAATATATTTAGAAAATGAGAAATGTATTAATTATAGGCTGTGGGTTATTAGGCTCTTCTTTAGTAAGGAGGATTTCAAAAAAAAAAATAGCAAAAAAAATATTTATTTATGAAAAATCAAAATCCAATATCGCTAAAATAAAAAGTCTTAGATTACCTGGAACAATTGTTAAGTCTCTTAAAGATGGTTTGATAAATTCAAACTTAGTGATTGTTTGTACATCAACGAGTGAATATAAAAAACTTATTATTAAAATTAATAAAACTATTTCGCCAAAGACACTGATTACTGATGTGGGATCTTCAAAAATAGAGTCATCAAAAATAATTAAAAAATTTTTGAAGCGTGGTATAAATTGGATTAGGAGTCACCCTATTGCTGGATCAGAAGTGAGTGGACCAGAATTTGGAAAAACTGATATGTTTGAGGATAAATGGTGTGTATTAATTAAGGATAAAAAAACAAGTTCTAAGAATTTAAAATTTTTAATTTCTTTTTGGAAAAAGATGGGCTCAAAAACTGTTATTATGAACTCTGAAAAACATGACAAAGTTTTTTCTATCACAAGTCATTTACCACATTTAATTGCCTATAATTTGGTTAAATCGGCTCAAGATTTTGAAAAAATACTTAAATTTGGGCTTATCAAATACAGTGCTGGGGGGTTGAGAGATTTTTCAAGAATAGCTGCTTCAAATGAAATTATGTGGAGAGATATTTTTTTTGATAATAAGGTTAATGTTACAAAAGCTATAGACTTATTTATCAAAAACCTAAAATCTTTCAAAAAAGATATAAATTCTAAAAATAACAGATCAATTTTAAAAAAATTATCTCAGACTAAAAAAGTTAGGTCTAAAATTATTAAATTAAAACAGGATGTAAACAAACCTGACTTTGGTAGAGATTAAATATTACTAATATTACTTACTTTTTTAACTTTCAGATTTGCAGTTTTATCAATTAATTTAATTGTTTGCACTGTTGGCATTATTAACACCTTCTTTTTTGGTCCGTAAGCATGAATAAATCTAGACTTATTTAGACATATACCAACATGTCCTTTCCAAAATACGATGTCTCCTTTAAGTCGATTTTTACCTCTTTTTCTTTTACAAAATCTTATTTGGTCTTTTGTATCTCTTGGAAAAAATATTCTGTTGTAATAAAAATAAATTTGAATTAATGCTGAACAATCGATACCGACGCAGGTTTTTCCGCCCCATAAATATTTTGTGTTTAAAAAGAATTTGAATACTTTGATATAATTTTTTTCATAATGATCAATATTTTTGATATCACTTTTTTTGATCCATTTATTTTTTTCAAATTCAATATACTTTTTGTTTTCATTTCTTATAAACACACCAGATCCATAATATAGATAATGATTTGAGGACAAAAATCTTTTACCTTTTTTAAAGAAAATTCTAGATTTAATCTTTGAAACTTTATGTGAGGGCTTAAAATTTTCTAAAAACTTATCTTTTTTTATATATCCAATATAATTGTCATAATGAGTTTTTATTTTTAAATATTTTTTTCTTTTCAATAGAATCTTAAATTTCTCTCCATATAGAATTTGTGAAACTACCTCAGAATTAGAAGATGGTTTAAAGTAAACGTTAGCTACAGATTTATTTAAAAAATTATTTTTCACTTAGTTGTAGTTTATTTTTCATAATCCATAGGATTATTAATGAAGGAATGACCATTAGCGCAGTTAAAATAAAAAATATTCCCCAATCACCATTTAACCAATCAACAAGGGCGCCAGAGGAGGAGGCTAAAGTTGTTCTACCAGCAGTGCCTATCGACGCTAAGAGCGCATATTGAGTTGCTGTATAGGCTCTGTCTACGAGCATAGATATAAAGGCCACAAAAGCGACTGTTGCAAATGCAGCGGCTATATCATCAAAAATAACTGCAATAGCAAATAAAAATTCTGATTTATCGCTCCATGCTAATACACTAAACAAAAAGTTTGTACTTGCCATCATTACTCCAGCAAAAAACATTGCTTTTAAAACCCCGGATTTTATTACAAAAAGCCCACCTAAAAGAGTAAACGTCACAGTAGTGATCCAACCTAATGTTTTAGAGTAAATAGCGATATCCGATTTACTAAAACCTATTTCTTTATAAAAAATTATAGACATCCTTCCAAGAAATGCTTCCCCCACTTTAAATAAAAAAACAAATCCTAAAATTCCTAGAGCAATCGAAAAGCCATTTTTTTTAAAAAAACTAATGATTGGGCCACTAATTGTTCCAGCAACCCAGGTTATCAATTTTGTAAATATATTTTCATTTTTAAATTGAGAAGATATCAATTTGTCATTTTCTTTTTGTTGATTTTGTCTATCTAAATTTCCATACTCGTCAATGAACATTAAGCCAATGTTCATTAAAATTACCAAAATCCCCAAAATTAAGAAAGTTAGTTGCCAATAATTTTCAAAACCAATGTTTTGTAGAATATCCGCTGCAAATAATGACAGTACCCCGCCTAATTTGTATCCTGTCCACCAACCAACAACTGCCATTGCGGCTCCAGCAGCCATCGATTTTCCCTCATTCTCACCGATTTGTTCAATTCTTAAAGCATCAACTGTTATATCTTGTGTTGATGATGCTATAGCAATTATTAAGCCTACTGAAACAACTAAAGCTAAATTTTCAGATGGATCGAGTAAACTCCAAAGAGTGAGTGAGAGTAAGATGATAATTTGCATCAAAACAATCCATCCTCTTCTGTGACCTATTTTTTTTGTTAAAAATGGTATTTGTATTCTATCTATTAAAGGTGCCCACAAATAATTAAAAGCATAAACTGCAAAAATTAATCCAGCCCATCCAACAGTTGATCTACTTAATCCATCCTCTTTTAACCATAAACTTAGACTACTTCCAATCAAAACCCATGGAAAACCTGATATTGCACCAAGCAATAAAATTTTGAGCATTCTTTTATCAAAATAAACTGAGAACATTTCAGATAAAGAGTTTTTTTTAATTTCTATCAAATTTAATTCCTCCAAAAAGATGGTAAAAATAATACAAGGATTGCAAATAATTCCAATCTACCCAAAATCATACCAAAACTTAAAATCCACTTGGAGATATCAGGTAGCGATGAAAAATTTCCATTTGGCCCAATAGTTGAACCTAGGCCTGGTCCTACATTTGAAATAGATGTTGCAGCACCTGAAATTGAAGTAATAATGTCAAGACCTGTTAAAGATAGCAATACTGTAATTGTAAAAAAAATTACCAGATACATGTAAATGAAAGAGATGATTGACGAGGTAAATTTATCATCAACAGGACTTTGGTTATATTTTAAAACGAAAATTCCCTTAGGATAAATAATTTTTTTTAGTTGATTCAAAACAAATGAATAAAGTATCTGGAGTCTAAATATTTTTATACCACACGTTGTTGAACCAGCGCATCCACCGATAAACATTAAACCTATAAATATAATTAAAGGAAATCCACCCCAACTATCAAATTGTGCATTTACATATCCAGTTCCTGTCAAAATTGATATTACATTAAATAAAACTGTTCTGAAGTTTAGTTCAGATGAATTATCTAAAAACAAATAAATTGATAAAATCAGAATACTTATTAAGATTATTTTTAAAAAAGTTCTAATTTGAATATCTAAAAAAAAAATTCTTTTGTTACCGTTTAAGAATTTGATATAAGCGATAAAAGGTAAACTTCCCAAGATAATAAAAATCATTGCTGAAATTTCTATTGGAAAACTGTTAAAGAAACCAATGGATTCGTTATAGTTTGAAAACCCCCCAGTTGCTATTGTTGTCATAGAATGGGTTATACTATCAAAAGTATTCATCCCAAGAATTTTATATGATATTGCACACAGTGTAGTAAGACCTGAATAAATATAAATCAATCTCAATGCAATTTCTTTTGATTTAGGAAGAATTTTTTCTGATGAGTCACTGTTAGAAATTTTGAATAATTGCATACCACCAACATTCATTATTGGCATTAAAGTGATTGCCATAACAATTATTCCAATACCACCCAACCATTGAAGAATTGCTCTCCAAAGCAAAATTGCTTTGGGCATCTCCTCTAAGTTTGAAATAATTGTTGAACCAGTTGTTGTAATGCCTGACATACTCTCAAAAAATGCATCAGTGAATGAAAAATTGACTTCAGAAAATATTAGAGGAAGTGAGCCAAAAATTGCAATACTAAGCCAAGATAATGCGGTTAATAAAAAAGCTTGTTGTAAATTTAACTTCTTATCATGATCAAGATTAGATAAAAAAAATAGCGTACCAAAAATAATTGTAATAATTGAGGCACCAAAAAAAGAGGAGTCAATTTCTTTAAAAAAAAATTGAATAAATATTGGTATCAACATAAAAATTCCAAGAATTATTTGAAGAATTCCAAGAGTAAAAAAAACAGTTTTATAATTAGACATTTTGATAGAACATTATTTTATGGTAAATAAATTTCAACTCTATAAGAATAAGTTAAATCGTTAATTTAAGATTATATTTGAATTAATAATGATTAAAAAAGAGAATTTTGATAAAACAAGTGCATGGCCTTTCGTTGAAGCAAAAAAAATGCTTCGGGAAAGAAAATCTTTTATAGAAAAAAAAGGCAAAATAATTCTCCAAACAGGTTATGGCCCTAGTGGACTTCCACATATAGGAACTTTTGGAGAAGTTGCAAGGACATCAATGATTGTGAATGCCTTAAAATATTTGACTGATTTACCAACCGAAATCATTACTTTTTCAGATGATATGGACGGTCTTAGAAAAGTACCTGACAACGTTCCACAAAAAGAATTATTAGAAAAAAATTTGCACAAACCGCTTACTAATGTGCCTGATCCCTTTCAAAAATTTAATAGTTTTGGTGAGCATAATAATGAAATGCTAAAAAAATTTTTAAACAATTTTAAATTTAAATATAATTTTAAAAGTTCAACATCACTTTATAAATCAGGTTTCTTTAACTCTTCTCTCCAAGTTATTTTAGAGAATTATGATGGTATAATGAATATAATACTTCCTACACTAGGAAAAGAGAGACAAAAAACGTATAGTCCATTTCTTCCAATTTGTCCGGTTACAGGTCATGTTCTAGAAATACCTGTAAAAAATATTAATAAAGAAAAATCTATTATTGTTTTTGATAATAATGGAAAAGATTTGGAAACAAGCATTTATGATGGAAATTGTAAATTACAGTGGAAAGTCGATTGGGCTATGAGATGGTATGCACTAGATGTTGATTTTGAAATGTATGGAAAAGATCTTATAGAGAGCGCAATACTTTCAACAAAAATTATCAAATTGATTGGAAAAACAAATCCCTCAGGGTTTGCATATGAACTATTTTTGGATGAAAAAGGAGAGAAGATTTCAAAATCAAAGGGAAACGGCATCACTATTGATCAATGGTTAGAATATGCTTCTCCTGAAAGTTTATCATTGTATATGTATCAAAATCCAAAAAGAGCAAAAAAACTTTACAAAGAAATAGTTTCAAAAACCGTTGATGATTATTTGGATCTGATTGAGAAAGCAAAAAATCAAAACGAGTTGCAGTTACTTATGAATCCTGTATGGCATGTTCATAATAGTTTGGTGCCTAAAGAAAATATGATTATGTCGTTTTCGATGTTATTAAACTTGGTCGAAACAAGTAATGCTGACAGCAAAGAACTTCTTTGGAAATTTGTTAAAAAATATAAAAAAGACATTTTGGAGAAAGATAATCCTATCTTTGATAATTTAGTAGGCTATGCAATAAAATATTTTAACGACGTAATAAAATTGAAAAAAAAATATAAAAAGCCTAATGGTGAAGAAAAAAAAGCTTTAGAAGCTCTGGTAAAAACTTTAGATAAATGTGACGACAAAATGACACCAGAAGATATTCAAACAATGATATATTCGACTGGTAAAGAAAATGGCTACACTGAGAATCTTCGAGATTGGTTTAAATTAATTTATGAAGTAGTTTTTGGGGACGAAAATGGACCAAGGATGGGTTTTTTTATAAGTTTTTTTGGTGTGAAAGAAACAAAAGATCTTATATTAAATAAAATTAAATAATGTTTTCAAATTTAAGATCCTTAATTTTTAAACTAGATCCTGAGAAGGCTCATAGTTTAGCGATAAAGTCACTAAAATTTAATTTTATTCCAAATATTTTAGATGAAGAAAAAAATAATCCTCTTTTTAAGACAAAATTGTTTAATAAAGAAATAGAAAATCCAATAGGTATGGCAGCAGGGTTTGATAAAAATGCCGAGGTATATAATTCATTGTTCAATTTAGGTTTTGGCTTCGTCGAAGTAGGAACTGTTACACCGTTAGAACAATATGGAAATCCCAAACCTAGAGTTTTTAGACTGGTAGAAGATGAAGCCCTGATAAATAGACTTGGTTTCAATAACCTAGGTTCAAAAAATATTGTAGATCGAATTAAAAGAAATAATCCAACTGGATTACTTGGAATAAATATTGGACCTAATAAAGACTCAGAAGATAGAACAAATGATTATATACAGTGTTTAAAAATATTTAATGGGGTCTCTGATTATATTACTATTAATATTTCCTCACCAAACACCGAAGATTTAAGAAACTTTCATGATCAAAAAAAATTAGATGATCTTTTAAAACTAATAGAAAAAGAGAAAAGAGATCTTAACTCTAAAACACCTATAGCGGTAAAAGTATCACCAGATATTAACGATAAAGAAATTATGAAAATTTCTGAAGTGCTTTTAGATAACAAGATAGAAGCTGCTATTATTTCTAACACATCTGACACAACAAGAGAAAATTTACAAAATACTCAAGGCTATCAAAAAGGAGGATTATCCGGGAAACCTATTGAGTTAAAGTCTTCAGAGTTGATCAGAAAATTTTATAAAGTTTTAAAAGGCAGAATCAAAATTATAGGCGTAGGTGGTGTGGACTCTGGCAGATCTGCTTATCAAAAATTTTTAGCAGGAGCTGATTATTTACAACTTTATACAGGCATGGTTTTTAGAGGTCCAAATATTGTTAGTCTAATTAAAAAAGAGCTGAAGGAAATATTATTAAAAGATGGTGTAAAAAACTTTAATGAAATAGTAGGAAAAAAGGATTAGAATAATCTAATAAACTTGACGTCATCAATATCTCACTTTATATAGTCGAACAAATTATGACAAAAAAATGCGAATTAACCGGGAAAAATCCAATGAAAGGTCATAACGTTAGTCATGCTAACAATAAGACGAAAAGAAGATTCTTACCTAATTTAAAAAAAGTAAAATTTACAAGTGAACTTTTAAAAAGAAGCTTAAAATTAACAGTGAGTAATGCAGGGGTTAGATCAGTAGATAAAAAAGGTAGTTTTGATGAATTTCTAAAATCTGTAAAAAATAAGAATTTATCTCCTAGATTAAAAAAACTAAAAAAAAGCTTATTAATTAAATCTCCATTTCAAAAAAAACCTATTCAATCTAAAACTGCATAATGAATAAAACATTTTTGACACTTTCATTTTTAATGGGGCTTGTTGTACTAGCTTCTAATTATTTGGTTCAATTTCCTATTAAATATTATGGACTGGAGGAGATATTAACATACGGAGCTTTTAGTTACCCGATCGCATTTTTAATAACCGATTTAGCTAATAGATCTTTTGGAAAGTTGATTGCTAGAAAAATTGTCTACATTGGTTTTTCGATAGGAATTTTATTTACATTAATATTTTCCACAAATTTCACTGATCTAATCTCAATACGAATAGCAATCGGATCAGGAACAGCATTTATTATTGCTCAACTTTTAGATGTTCAGATATTTGATCAATTAAGACAAAAAAAATGGTTCGTTGCTCCTCTAATATCCTCTTTAATTGGATCTACCGTTGATACTTTTATATTTTTTTCCATATCTTTTTATGGAACAGGAATACCATGGGTAACGTTATCTCTAGGTGACTTGGCAGTTAAAATTTTTGTTGCCTTAGTAATGTTGATACCTTTTAGGTTATTGCTAGGTACTTTAAAAGCAGCCTGACTAAATAATGGGCTCTTGTTGTGTCATACAATGTATTGCGCCAAAACCCCATATTAGTTTACTGCAGTCAACTGTTTCGACTTTTCTATTTTTAAAATAATTTTTGAAAATTTTAATTGCAATTTTATCCTCTTTTACCTTAAAGATGGGAAGCAAAACTTTTTTATTACAAATATAAAAGTTCATATAACTAGCTGGGACTCTCGTTTTATCTATAAATATGGGTGAGGGCATAGGTACTTTTATGATTTTAAATTTTTTACCCCTTTCATCTCTAGATTTCTTTAATATCTTTAAATTTTCATTAAGATTTTTGTAATTTTTGTCATTTTTATTTTTTTCGATTGCAGTCATAATTGTATTTCTTGATACAAATCTGGAAATATCATCAACATGGCCATGTGTATCGTCACCAATAATACCTTTTTTTAACCATATAAAATTTTTTATATTTAAATATTTATTAAATATTCCCTCATAGTCTTTCTTATTAAACTTTTTATTTCTCTCCTGAATTTTGCTTAATAAACATTCTTCTGTTAATAAAATTGTTCCTGTACCATTTACGTCAAACGCCCCACCTTCCATTATTACTTTTCTTGATTTCCCATTTTTTTTGATAGCTGGATTAATTTTTTTTAATTTGATGATTTTACTTAGTTTATCATTAATTTTATTGTCATTTTCGTAATTTTTATATTTTGCCCAGCCATTAAATATGAAGTTTAATATAATTTTTTTTTTATACTTTTTGTTAATTAAAAAAATTGGACCTGAGTCTCTCAACCATATTCTATCAGTTTTTATCTTATGGAAACTAACATTCTTAATTTTGCTTGATTTGAAGATTTTTTTGATGCTCTCGATTTTATTGTTAATAATCAAATTAACCTTTTGATGTTTTGATATTTTATATATAATTTCCAAAATTACGTCAGGAATGAATTTATATAAACCAGGCCAATCGTTTTTGTTATAAGGCCACGCAATCCAGACAGATTTTTGTTTCTCCCATTCACCAGGCATTCTAAATCCACTAAGTTTTTCACTCATCTTCAGGATTTTTTAATATACCTTTATAAAAATCAATTCTTCGATCTCGTAAAAAGGGCCAATGTTGTCTAACTTTGTCTATTTTTTTGTAATCAACTTCCCGAATTAAAATTTGCTCTTTATTATTACTAAGTTTTCCAATTATTTGGCCACTTGGATCAATTATCATAGAATTTCCCCAGAATTCTATTTTCTTTTTACCTTTCTTTTCAGTTCCTACTCTGTTTATGGCAACTACATAGGTTCCATTTGCGATAGCATGAGATTTTTGCATAGTAATCCATGAATCTAATTGAGATTTACCAAATTTCCTTTTTTCTTTTGGATGCCATCCAATAGCTGTAGGATAAAAAATTATTTGTGCACCTTTTAGTGCTGTTAGTCTAGCAGCTTCAGGAAACCATTGATCCCAACATATTAAAGGTCCAATTTTACCAAACTTTGTTTTGATAGATTTAAATCCTAAATCCCCAGGAGTAAAATAAAATTTTTCATAATACCCAGGGTCATCAGGAATATGCATTTTTCTATACTTTGACAATATTTTACCTATATCATTTATAACAACACTCGTATTATGATAAAAACCATGTGTTTTTTTTTCAAATAAAGAAATAATTAAAACTATTTTTAATTCTTTTGCTAAATCACAAAATATTTTTGTTGTTTTTCCTGGTATCTTTTCAGCTAGTCTAAAATTTGAGTGGTTTTCTGTTTGACAAAAATAATTTGATAAAAATAGTTCTGGCAAACAAACTATTTTAGCTTTTTTTGATGCAGCTTTTTTTATATTTTTAATCGCTAAGTCTAAATTTTCTTTAATATTACTTGAGATTTTACTTTGAATAATTCCAATTTTAATTTTTTTGACCATTAATCAAAATATTTTGGAGAAGTTTTTTCTTTCTCTATTTTTCCATTCTCCAGTATGATAAGCATTACTTGCAATTAATGGAAGAACACTAGTAGCTTCAGCAAATACCATTTGCTCTTTGTTTATATCAACTTTACCCCACGAGCTTGCCTCTTTTAGTGTTGAGCTACTACATGCGCCATCTCTCGAGTCAGCAACTGTGATTTGAATGGCATATTTGTGCATATCAACCTCTTTTCCTAAAAGCTCAGCGCAAATTACTGTATCTTGTATAAAATTTTTAGGAACACCGCCACCAATCATAAATAACCCTGATCCTTTAGATTTAATTTTTATCTCTGTTAATTCTCTAAATTCCCTTATTGAGTCCATAGTTATATGATTTTTTGGATTTTTCTCTTGGTGCATCACTAATCCAAAACCTGCGCTTGAGTCGGTAAATGCTGGACAGAATATTGGAACATTATTGTCATATGCTGTTTCAATCAAAGATCCCTTCTTTTTAGCATTTGACTTTAAATATTTACCAATTTCTCTAATAAACTCTCTTGATGTATAAGTTTTTGGTTTTAGTTTATCAGCTATTTCTCCAATTGTTTTATCACACAATTGAAGCTCCTCCTCATCGATGTAAGTGTCATAAATCCTGTCTATGTAATTTTTTCTGAGCTCATTATCATTTTGATACTGTGAACCTTGATAATGTTTAAATCCAAGTGCCTCAAAAAAATCCATATCTATTATAGACGCTCCAGTTGCAACAATTGCATCTACCATGTTGTATTTGACCATATCTCTGTAAATATGCATACATCCTGCCGCTGAAGTAGATCCTGCTAATGTTAAAAAAATTGTACAATCTTTGTCTTTTAACATTTCATTATAGATATTGGCTGCATTTGCCGTTTCTCTTGAAACAAAAGACATTTTTTCCATGGAAGAGATAATTTTTCTAGAGTCGAAAGATGTAATATCAATATGTTCTACAGGTTTTTTTAAGAAATCTTTTTTACTGTTGTGACCAAGATTTTTATTTTCTGACATTAAGCAACTAGAGTAGCTTTGTCTGAATTCTTATCATACATAGACATTATTGGTTTATCCTCAACCTCATAAATCTCATCAGAGTAATAACCATTAAATTGAGTTCTAAAAGTTAAGCCATATGATCCTAATTGGCCAAGTTCAATGTAATCATTTTCTTTAATATTATTCGGAAGTAGGAAGGGACCTTTCATATAATCCATACTGTCACATGTTGGTCCATAAAAATCAAATGCAGTCATTTTCTTGGAAATAATCTTACTTGAATTTTCTTTAATTAATTTTGATGGAAAAACTATATTAGGTGTTCCAGCATCAAAAAGTGTACCGTAAGTACCATCATTAATATAAAGTTTTTGTTTTTTTCTTAGATTAACTCTCACAATTGTTGATCCACTTTCTGCAACCAAAGCTCTCCCGGGTTCACAAATTATTTGAGGCATATTTTTTAGATTTAAATTTTCTAAACTTTTTTTAATTTCCTCCATATAACTTTCCAAAGATAGAGGCACAAGATCAGGATAAATTGTCGGGAAACCTCCACCGATATTAATATAATCTGGAATTATTTTAGTTTTTTTAATTATATTTCCCACTTCATTAATTCCTTTAGAGTATGAAATTGGATGCATACATTGAGAACCAACATGAAAACTTAAGCCAATTTTTTTTGAATGAAGTTTTGCAAGTCTTAACAGTCCTGAAGCTTCAGAATTCAATGCACCGAATTTTTTTGATAAATCTATTTCAGCATGTTCATTGGAAACAGCAACTCTAATAAATAATTCTAAATCTTTAGCATTGTCTGTTGTTTTGATAATTTTTATTAATTCGTCTTTAGTATCTAAAGCGAAAGTTTTTATTCCAAAATTAAAATATGCTTCTTTAATACTCTCTCTACTTTTAACTGTATGCATAAAAGAACATTTTGCAGTATTATCAAATTTCCTTACTGCCTTGATTTCTTCGATAGATGCAACATCAAATTGATTAATTCCACTTTTTATTAAAGTTTTGATAACTTCAGGATGAGGATTAGTTTTTACAGCATATAGTATTTTACCTGGGAACTTATTTTGAAAGAATTTTGAAGCAGAAAGAATAGAATTCTTCCTTATACAATAGACAGGTTTTTCCGGTTTCAGTTGATTAACTAATTCTTCAACTGACTTAAATTTTTGCATTTCAAATGCCCCCCAAAAAAAATTTAACAAAAAAAAAGTCTTTTATTTAAAAAAAAACTTTAATAATCGAGCAGTTAATTCAATAGTTATTCAATGTAAAGCAAATAATGGCCTATTGAATTGTGGAAAAAAGTGATCATATTAGGTCTATGAAAAACGAAGCACCTTTGCAAAATTTAGCTGATTTTGACAATAAATCCTTGTTAATCGTAGATGATGACAATCCTTTTAGGGAAAGATTAGCGAGAGCGATGGAAAAGAAGGGGTTTGAGGTCTTACAAGCTGAAAGTGTGCAAAAAGGTAAAGACATGGTAAAAGTGAAAAAACCTGGTTTTGCAGTGGTTGACCTTAGGTTAAATGATGGAAACGGATTAGAGGTTGTAAAAGAAATTCAGTCATCAAATTCACTAAGTCGAATTATAATGCTAACTGGATATGGAAATATTCCAACTGCTGTAGCTGCAATCAAAGAGGGTGCTATTGACTATTTAGCTAAACCAGCGGATGCAGACGATGTAGAAAAAGCGTTATTAGCAGATCCATCAAAAAAAGCTGCGCCTCCTGAAAATCCAATGTCAGCAGATAGGGTTAAATGGGAACATATTCACAGAGTATTTGAATTATGTAATAGAAATGTTTCTGAGACTGCGAGAAGACTTAAAATGCATAGAAGAACTCTTCAAAGAATATTATCTAAAAGATCGCCTAAATAAATTTTCTAAATTTTATAATTTTCTTCGCTAAAAAAGTAAGTAGACAAATTTTGAAAATTTCAGCAACTAAAAAAGGCAATACACCTAATTTTAAAATAGGTTTATCCCAACCAATTAATGTACCTAGCCACAGAATACCTAGGATATAAATTGTTGAAACTGAAAATATTAATTTAAAAAAAATTAAAAAATAATTATCATCATTTTTTATGAATGAGGCTAAAAAACACGCTGATAGAAATCCAATTAAATACCCCATTGTTGGACCTGTGAAATAAGCCAAACCTATTCCTCTTTCAGGAGAATTAGAAAATACTGGTAAACCCAATATACCTTCTAATAAGTATAAACTTACAGTGGCTAGAGCTATTTTATATCCGAAGCTAATACCTAAAAATAAAACTATGAATGTTTGCATAGTCATTGGAACTGGATAAAAAGGTATCTTGATTTTGGCGGAAATTGTAAGAATTATTGAACCTATAAAGATAACCAATAATGATTTTACAAGCTGGTTTTGAGTATTTTGCTTTATAAGTTCCATAAAAAATAATACTCTTATTTTTATCTTTAATCTATATTAAATTTTAATGAATAAGATTCAAAAAACAGATCATTTTTATCTAATTGATGGATCAGGTTATATATTTAGAGCTTATTATGCCTTACCACCATTAACTCGAAAAAGTGATGGATTACCGACTGGAGCAGTAAGTGGTTTTTGCAGCATGTTGTTTAAACTTCTTGAAGACTCAAAATCAAATGAAAATCTACAGAAACCAACTCATTTTGCTGTTATTTTTGACTCAGCGAGAAAGACTTTTAGAAATGAAATCTATAGTGATTACAAAGCTAATCGATCTGAGGCACCAGATGACTTAGCACCACAATTTGAATATATAAGAAAATCAGTTTTAGCCTTTAATTTACCCTCTGTTGAATTAGTTAATTATGAAGCAGATGATTTAATAGCAACTTATGTTGATCAGATTTTAAAAAAAGGAGCAAAGGTAACAATAGTTTCATCAGATAAAGATTTGATGCAATTGTATAGAAAAGATGTTCGTATTTTTGATCCAATGAAAAATAAGTTCATCTCTAATGAGGATGTAAAAAATAAATTTGGAGTAGATCCAGATAAAGTTATAGATGTTCAGGCTCTAGCTGGGGATAGCAGTGATAATGTTCCTGGCGTTCCTGGTATTGGTGTAAAAACTGCAGCAGAATTGATTAATAAGTATGGCGATTTAGAGACACTTTTAAAATCGGCAGATGAAATCAAACAAAATAAGAGAAGAGAGACTTTATTAAACAACAAAGATAAAGCTTTAATAAGTAAAAAATTAGTAACATTAAAGCACGATGCTCCAATTGAAATGAAACTCAATGATTTTGAATTAAAAAGAATTGATAAAGATAAACTTTATAAATTTCTAGGAGAAATGGAGTTTAATAGGTTACTTAGCTCTGCCATTTCTGCTTATGGGGAACCAGATTTTAATGGTGAAAAAAAGGATGTTCAGATAAAGGAAAAAAAAGTTGAAATTGATAAGAAAAATTATTTTTTAATAACAGAACACAGTAAAATTGATGCATGGATTAAGGAAGCTGAGGAAATAGGAGAAGTTGCAGTTGATACAGAAACAAATTCTTTAGATCCTCATCAAGCTGATTTAGTTGGAGTATCTTTGAGTTCAAAGATTGGAAAAGCTTGTTACATACCAATAGGACATAATTCAAAAAAGTGCATTGATAAAGACATAGTGCTTAAAAAATTAAAACCTTTACTTGAAGATCCAAGTATCAAAAAAATAGGTCAGAACATTAAATTTGATTTTATTGTATTTTTCAATCACGGGATAACGCTATCAGCTATGGAGGATACCATGCTCATGTCTTATGTGCTAGATGCAGGAAAAAATAGACACAATATGGATACGTTATCTGAAATTCATCTGAATCATAAAACAATAAAATTCAAAGAATTAGTTGGTTCTGGAAAGAAACAGATAAATTTTAGTGAAGTCGATTTAGAAAAAGCAAAAGATTATGCCGCTGAGGACGCTGACATAACTTATAGACTATATAAAAAATTCTATAAAAGTTTGAAAGAAGAAAAAATGATTAATATTTATGAAATTTTTGAAAAGCCATTACTTAGAATTTTAGCTGATATGGAAATACAGGGTATTAAAGTTGATAAAAAGTTTCTCAAAACATTATCTACCAAATTTGAAAAAAAGATTGAAAAAATTCAGAAAGAAGTTTTTAAACTCTCAAAGAAAGAGTTTAATATTGCTTCTCCAAAACAACTGGGTGAAATTTTATATAATGATCTTAAGATTGCAGACTTAAAAAAAACTAAAAAGGGAAGCTTTGCAACAAGTGCCACAGTGTTAGAAGATCTTGCTTTTAAAGGTCATAAATTTCCACAATTAGTCTTAGACTGGCGGCAAGTTTCAAAACTAAAAAATACTTATTCAGACTCATTACCTGAACATATTAATCCCGATACAAAAAAAGTTCATACTTCTTTTTTATTAGCAGCAACGACTACAGGACGATTAGCTTCAAGTGATCCTAACTTGCAAAATATTCC
>CACMXJ010000004.1 GCA_902617625.1 uncultured Pelagibacteraceae bacterium
AGTCTATCTCAGGTTTTACATCTACAGGATTTTCAATTTTTGAAAATATCAAAATTATTGATCAAAGTTTGATTCTTTGGAGATCAACAATTCAATGGATTGGGGGTTTGTATTTCTTATTTTCAATTATCTATTTGATAGATATCTATGATGAAAGTTTCAAAAAAACATTAACAAACTTTACATCTTTTAATAGTTCTGAAAGCTTCAAGCAAACAACTAAAATTTTTATATTATATTCTTCACTTACGGTATTCATATTCATATCGTTAAATCTCTTTTCAATAAGAACATTTGATTCTTTAAATCTTGCTTTAACAATAATTTCATCTGGTGGTTTTTTACCAGCCAATGATTTATCAAATATTATTAAAGATAATTATCAATTAATAGCACTATCTTTATTAATGCTTTTTTCTTTTTTTAGTTTATTTTTTATTTACAATTTATTTCTTTCAAAAAAAAAAAATATAAATTTTTTTTATGAAGATTTACACTTAGTCATATATCTTATAGCTGTAGTATCCATTTTTTTTCTTTTTTTTAGTTTTAATAATGATTTTTTATATAATCTTTTAGCTATAACCAGTAGTATATCAAATATTGGTTTCTCTCTTAATACCCAGCAAGCTGATTTAGATATAGTTTATTTAATATTAGTAATTATCGGTGGTTCTTTTTTTTCAACTAGTTCAGGACTGAGATTTATTAAAATATATTCACTTTTTAAGTTTTCTTTAAATCAGATTTTATCTTTTAGCAAACCAAAGAATGTTTTTATGAATAAACTTATATTCACAAAGATAAACTTTAATCTTGATGAAATAAATAAATATTTTTTATCAATAATAATTTTTATTTTATCTTTATTCACTTTAGTTTCCTTATTAAGTCTAAGCGGAATTGACTTTGTAAAATCATTTAAATTGTCTATTCTGACTTTAATGAATACTGTTAATTCTTCAATTTATGGTTTAAACGAATTTGATTTTAATAATCTTGAAATTTTTACAAAATATTGTCTTATTTTCTTTATGATTGTTGGAAGAATAGAGTTATTAACAATATTACTTCTAATTAGAAAATTTCTTTTTAAAAATTAGATAATTATTGTATATGTATGTCTAAATCATTTGCGCCCTTAGCTCAGCTGGATAGAGCATCGGTTTTCTAAACCGAGGGTCGTAGGTTCGAATCCTTCAGGGCGCGCCAAGCATCTATCTTTTAACGTAATTTTGATACTATTTTTATCTTGACTAGAATTCATCTTAATCAAAAAACCTAATAATTTTCTCTTGAAGAGTATTTTTGAACATGCTTAAATTATGAATATTCAAAAGTAATTTTGAATTATTTGTTAACAAATAAATAAACAATAGGAAGAAATATGTTTAAATACTTAAAACAATTAACTTCTTTAGTTGCTATGGTAGCTGTGTTGTTCACTTTTACAACAGAGTCTATGGCTGCTAAAAAATCTAAAACACTTAAAAACACTCAAAAAAAGGGTTTTGTAAGATGTGGAGTATCTCAAGGTCTTCCAGGATTTTCTAACGCTGATGCTGCAGGAAATTGGACTGGTATTGACGTTGATGTATGTAGAGCAGTAGCTGCTGCAGTACTAGGTGATGCAAACAAAGTTAAGTTTACACCACTAAGTGCGAAAGAAAGGTTTACCGCTTTAACTTCTGGTGAGATTGATATCTTATCAAGAAACACAACTTGGACTCTTTCTAGAGATGCTGATATCGGACTTACATTCGTTGGTGTAAATTTCTACGATGGCCAAGGTTTTATGGTCAGAAAAAGTTCTGGTATTACTTCAACGAGCCAATTCAAAGATGGTATCTCAGCTTGTACTAACATTGGTACAACAACTGAGTTAAATATGAGAGACTTCTTTAATTCTAAAGGGATCAAATATGAACCAGTAGCTTTTGAAAAAGCTGATGAAGTTGTAGCTGCTTATGATGCAGGTAGATGTGATACTTACACTACTGATAAATCTGGTCTTGCTGCACAGAGAACAAAAATGTCTAATCCAGATGAACACATTGTATTACCTGAAACTGTTTCAAAGGAGCCATTAGGTCCTGTTGTGAGACAAGGTGATTCTGTGTGGGAAGATATCGTAAGATGGTCATTAAATACTATGATCGAAGCAGAAGAATACGGTATTACTTCAGCAAATGCAGATATGATGAAAACTTCTGATAACCCAGCTATTAAAAGATTAGTTGGAGCAGAAGGAGAATTGGGTGCTGCATTTGGTCTAGATAACGACTGGAGTTTAAGAATTATCAAGCAAGTTGGTAATTATGGTGAAAGCTATAAAAGAAATATAGCTGACACTGGAATTTTACCTGATAGAGGTCCAAATGAATTATGGACTAAGGGTGGAATTCTTTACGTACCACCTGCAAGATAATTGCATATTTAAATGATTAAAAAGGGCTAGATTTTTCTAGCCCTTTTTTTATAAGCTTCTATATTATTCCCATCGTGAATTTTAAACTTAAAGATATTATTCCACAATTAATTACAGTTACTGCTGTCGTATTAGTTTTTGGTTTTTTTACCTACAATGCTCAGATTAATATGGAAAATAGAGGGATTGATTTTGGTTATGGATTTTTATCTCAAGAGTCCTCATTTGATGTACAATTTTCATTAATAGAATACGATGGCTCACATTCGTATTTTAGAGCTTATTTAGTTGGGTTATTAAATACAATTCTTGTTTCAGTCATTGGGATTATAATTGCAACTATTCTTGGTGTAATAGTTGGTGTAGCAAGGTTATCTCCTAATTACCTAATAAATAAATTCGCAGCTTTTTATGTTGAATTTTTTAGAAACATTCCATTACTACTTCAAATATTTTTTTGGTATTTTGCTGCGTTAAGAGCTTTACCGCTACCACAAGATGCAGAAGCAATATTTGGTGTTTTTTTCTTAACCATTAAAGGTTTATATGTTCCAGCATTTATTTGGCAAAATTTTAGTGTTTTCTTTTATTCAATAGTTGCAGCAATAATTACGATAATTATTATCCGAATTCATGCTAAGAGAGTTCAAGAAAATCAAGGGAAACAAATACCAGTATTTTTGATATCAATAGGATTAATATTTATTTTACCTCTTTTAAGTTTTTTGATTGGTGGTGTAGGTATTTCATTCGAGGTTCCTGTTTTAAAACAGTTAGCCACAACTTCTTTCATTTATGAAGGAGGAGTAAGTTTGCCTCCAGAATTAATAGCTCTTACTCTTTCTCTATCTCTGTACACAGCTACTTTTATTGCAGAATGTGTAAGAGCAGGAATTCAAGGTGTTGGAAAAGGACAAAAAGAGGCTGCAGCATCTATAGGATTAACTCCAAATCAGGTGCTTAAACTTGTAATTATGCCTCAAGCTTTAAGAATAATAATTCCACCAACAACAAATCAATATTTAAATTTAACAAAAAACTCTTCATTAGCAGCAGCTATTGCTTATCCTGATTTAGTTTTAGTATTCGCGGGAACTGCATTAATGCAAACTGGTAAAGCTATTGAAATAGTTTCAATAACTATGTTTACCTATTTAACCTTAAGTATTTCAATTTCTCTTTTAATGAATTGGTATAATAAAAAAATTGCAATACAGGAAAAATGATGTCAAAAATTAATTTTTTAAAACCTGATAGAAATAATCTAAATACTTTCATATACTTAGGTTCTTTTTTATTTTTAATTAGTGTATTGGATGTTTTTTTAAATTCATTTTTTAGTTTGAATTTAACTGGTTTTTTACCGAGTTTTTTAAGTTTTTTATTACCTTTAATATTAGGTTTTATTGGGCTTTATTTTATAAGAATTGAGTTTAGCGGAATAAAACATTTAGATCTTTTAAACAAACATATAAATACTAATAACTTTAATGCAGTTTTGTCATTACTAATTATATTCGTAATTATTAAATCTTTACCACCAATTCTTAGCTGGTTTGTAATAGATGCAAGTTTCGCAGGTGATACCAAAGATGTTTGCACTGGCTCAGGAGCTTGTTGGACATATATTAAAGTCTGGATGAGAAGATTTATGTATGGAATGTACCCAAATGCTGAACAATGGAGAATAAATTTATCATTCATAGCTTTAGTATTAATGGGTTCAGTTGGTTATTTTGCGACAGACAAATTTAAGAAATATTTAACGCTTTACTATGTTGTTATTTATCCTCTGATTGCATTTTTATTTATCTTTTTCTTTATATCCGGTGGTCCCGTATTTTTTGATTTTTCATATGGGATTATTGCAGCCATCTTATCAATTATTTTAGGGTTTTTTATACCTGCAAAATATAAATTCTATTATTTTTTGATTGTTCCTTTGGCTCTTTATATAGCTTTAAAGTATTTTATATTTTTTGAGGAGTACATTGAGTTAGGTAAATTAGATGGTTTAAATTGGGTAGAAACTGGAGCTTGGGGAGGATTATCTTTAACTTTTATAATATCTTTTTTTTGCTTAATTTTCTGTTTTCCAATAGGAATGGCTTTTGCCTTAGGTAGAAGATCAAATTTTCCTTTAATTAGATATATCTCAGTTGGCTTCATTGAATTTTGGAGAGGTGTGCCTCTAATAACAGTTCTATTTATGTCAGCAGTAATGTTTCCGATGTTTTTACCAGAGGATTTTTTCATTGATAAATTAGTAAGGGCAATTATTGCAATATCATTATTCGAAGCAGCTTATGTTGCAGAAGTTATACGTGGTGGTTTACAAGCATTACCTAGAGGTCAATATGAGGCTGCAAAATCATTGGGTATGGGATATTGGAAAATGCATATTTTTGTAATTCTTCCACAAGCATTAAAGTTAGTAATTCCTGGAATTGCTAATACATTTTTAGCTTTAGTTAAAGATACTCCTTTAATATTTGTTGTAGGACTCCTAGAAATAGTTGGAATGTTAAATTTAGCAAAAACTAATCCAAAATGGTTAGGTTTTGCAATGGAGGGTTATGTTTTTGCAGCAATAATTTTCTGGATTATTTGTTATGCAATGAGTAAATATAGCTATAATTTAGAACAAAAATATAAAACAGATAGATAAAAAATTATGTCAGACAGCATCATTCAAATTAATAATATGAATAAATGGTTTGGTGACTTTCAAGTTTTAAAAAAAATTAATTTAGAAGTTAAACCAAAAGAAAAAATTGTAGTCTGTGGTCCATCAGGATCTGGAAAATCAACTCTGATTAGATGCATCAATAGATTAGAGGAACATCAAGAGGGAAATATTATTGTTGATGGCACTGAATTAACAGAAGATACAAAAAATATTGAGCAAATAAGAGCCGAAGTTGGTATGGTATTCCAACAATTTAATTTATTTCCTCATTTATCAATTTTAGATAATTGTACATTAGCTCCTATTTGGGTAAAAAAAATGCCTAAGAAAGAAGCGGAAGAACTAGCATTAAAACATTTAGAAAGAGTACAAATTCTTGATCAATCACAAAAATACCCAGGCCAATTATCTGGAGGACAACAACAAAGAGCTGCAATAGCAAGAGCTTTATGTATGGAGCCAAAAATAATGCTTTTTGATGAACCAACATCAGCTTTAGATCCAGAAATGATTAAAGAAGTGCTTGATGTAATGGTAAATCTAGCAAAACAAGGTATGACTATGATTGTTGTTACTCACGAAATGGGTTTTGCTAAAGAAGTTGCTGATCAAATGATCTTTATGGATGAGGGAATGATAGTAGAAAAAGCGGATACTAAGGAATTTTTTGCTAATCCTAAGAGCGATAGGACCAAACTTTTCCTAAGCCAGATACTATAGATACTAGCAATTTCAAGGAATTTTTCTTTAATTTTATCATAAGTATTGCTTGACATATTTTGGGCATTTAGGTTTTTTCCAAGGAAATAAAAAAATAATGTTGTTGCAGTGGAGATTAAAAACTTGTTCAATCTACTTTTAATAAAAAATTAAGAGGGGTCTTAATGGAGGATAATTTTAATAAGCATTTAGGCAATAAGCTTAAGCTTAGAAGGTTAGCTTTAGGTCTAACACAAACAAAAGTAGCAAAAGCAATTAACGTCACATTTCAACAAATACAAAAATATGAAAAAGGTACTAACGGAGTTAGTTCGATAAGATTATTACAGTTATCAAATTATCTTAAAGTTCCGATAAACTATTTTTTTGAAGATTTTTCAGAATACTTAGTTAATTTAGAAAAATCTCAAGAGGGACATATGAATGTGAACTATAATTTCTTAGTTAAATTATATTCTGAACTTAATGCTGATCAAAAATTAAAATTTAATAAATCGTTACAGGTTTCAAATAATATTTCAAAAGTTGGGTAAAATTTGGCT
The DNA here is from genome assembly GCA_902617625.1 of uncultured Pelagibacteraceae bacterium. Lineage (GTDB taxonomy): Bacteria > Pseudomonadota > Alphaproteobacteria > Pelagibacterales > Pelagibacteraceae > Pelagibacter. The sequence continues at coordinate 6,380 of CACMXJ010000004.1, forward strand.
CCTCGGGCAGGACTCGAACCTGCGACCAATTGATTAACAGTCAACTGCTCTACCAACTGAGCTACCGAGGAATGTAAAAAGCAAACTTACTTTTTTTTTAAACTAAAACAAGATTTTTTTTGGAGGCAACGCCCGGAATCGAACCGGGATACAAGGATTTGCAATCCTCTGCGTAACCATTCCGCCACGTTGCCTTATGTTTTAGATGATAGCCACATCAGTTTTATATAAAATTTTTAAGATTAGTCTATCAAATAACGTTTTAATTTGATTATTGTTAATTTAGATTAATAAATTATAAACTAACTATATCCAAGATGAGTGATAAATATATACATTCCAATGTAGAAGATAAGATCTATTCGTATTGGGAAAAGAATAAACTATTTAAACCTCAAAAAAACTCTAAAAAATTTTCAGTTGTAATTCCGCCACCAAATGTAACGGGAAGTTTACATATGGGTCATGCTTTAAATAATTCAATTCAAGACATGTTAGTTCGCTATTATCGAATGAATAATTATGAAACCTTATGGCAACCAGGTACAGATCATGCTGGTATTGCTACCCAAGCGCTTGTTGAGAGAAAACTTGAAAACGAAAATCTAAATAAAAATACTCTTGGAAGAGAAAAATTCATTGAAAAGGTTTGGGATTGGAAAAATCAATACGGAGATATAATTATCAATCAATTAAAAAAACTTGGATGTTCATGTGATTGGTCTAGAAATGCGTTCACCATGGATGAAAATTTATCAAAATCTGTAATTAAAGTATTTGTTGAATTACACAAAAAGAAATTGATCTATAAAGCAGAAAAATTAGTCAATTGGGATACAGTTTTAAAAACTGCAATTTCAGATTTAGAAGTAGATCAAAGAGAAATGAACTCTAAGATTTTCTACATTAGATATCCAATAGATAAATCATCAGAATTTATTACTATAGCCACAACCAGGCCCGAAACTATGCTTGGGGATACAGCGATTGCAGTTAATCCAAAAGATAAAAGATACAAAAGTTTTGTTGGTAAAACAGTCACGATACCTATTGTTGGTAGAAAAATTAAAATAATTAAAGACAATTATGCAGATCCAGAACAAGGAACAGGAGCATTAAAAATTACCCCAGCACATGATTTTAATGATTATGATGTAGGACAGAGAAATAAACTCGAAATAATAAATGTTTTTACTGAAGAGGGTAAAATAAATGAAAATGCACCGAAAGATTATGTAGGTTTGGATAGATTTGATGCTCGTAAAAAAATATTAAATGAACTTAAAGAACAAGATTATTTTGTTAAAGAGGAAAATATAAAAAATAAAGTTCCTTATGGAGATAGATCTAATTCTGTTATCGAACCTTTTTTAACTGAGCAATGGTTTGTTGATGCAAAAAAATTAGCTATCAAAGCAAAAAAAATTGTTAAAACAAAAAAAACAAATTTTTTTCCAAATAACTGGTCTAAAACTTATTTTCAATGGATGAATAATATTGAGCCTTGGTGTGTCTCTAGACAGTTGTGGTGGGGTCATCAAATCCCAGCATGGTATGGACCTGACAATAAAATATTTGTTGCTTTAAATGAAAAAGAAGCAAGTAAGCAAGCTAAGAAGCATTACAAAAAAGACGTAAAATTAGTTAGAGATCCTGACGTATTAGATACTTGGTTTTCCTCTGGTTTATGGCCGTTTGCAACTTTAGGATGGCCAGATAAAAAAGATTTTGTAAAGAAATTTTATCCAACAACAGTCTTAGTAACTGGCTTTGATATAATTTTTTTCTGGGTTGCAAGAATGATTATGTTTGGAATGGAATTTCTTAACAAAGAACCTTTTAAAGATATCTATGTTCATGCTTTAGTAAGAGACGAAAAAGGACAAAAAATGTCTAAATCTAAAGGCAATGTAATTGATCCATTAGACTTAATTGAAAAATATAGTGCAGATGCTTTAAGATTTACTTTGCTTTCAATGGCGTCACCTGGAACCGATGTAAAACTTTCTGAAGATAGAGTTAAAGGGTATAGAAATTTTTTAAATAAATTGTGGAATGCAAATAATTTTTTAATCACAAATAATTGTGATTTTAATAAGACTGATAAGGTTCCTAAAACTACTTTAAATATCAATAAATGGATTTATTCTGAATTGATTGAAATAAAAGATAAAATTCAAAAAAATATTAAAGACTATCGATTTGATGAAGCAGCCAAAAATGCTTATCAATTTGCTTGGCACTCGTATTGTGATTGGTATATCGAACTTTCAAAAACAATCCTTTATTCAGATGATGAAAAATCAAAAAAAGAGGTAAAAGAGGTATCAGCTTATGTTTTTAAACAAATACTTATTATGCTTCATCCATTTATCCCGTTTGTTACTGAAGAAATATGGTTAAAAAATAAGTTTGATAAATCGAATAAGAATTTCCTTATGTACAAAAACTGGCCATCAGGAAAAGTTAAAAAAGACAAATCCCAAAAGGATGTAGAGAAAATCATCAATATTATCTCAGAACTTAGATCGTTTAAAAATGAGTTAAATGTTAGTCCAGGTTCTTTTGTAGATCTTTCTATGAATAAGATGGCTAAAAAAAATCGATCTTTGATGGATAATAATGAAATAATCTTAAAAAAACTTGGTCGTATCAATAATTTTTTTGAAAAGGATCAAGATCGACCTTCTGCAACTCTTGTAATTTCAGGTGATATTTTTAAGATTTATTTTGATGAAAATGTTGATTTAAGTTTAATCAAAGAAAATTTACTAAAAAGACAAACAAAATACCAAGACGAATTAGACAAGATTTCACAACGATTATCAAACAAAGGATTTGTCGATAGGGCACCAAAAAATATTGTTGAACAAGAAAAAACTAACTATAGTAACTTAAAAAATGATATCAAAAAAATATCTTTAACAATTGAAAGTTTATAATGCGGAAATTTAATAAGAAAAAATTACCAAGTCGACATACATCTTTAGGACCCGACAGAGCTCCTCATAGATCTTTTTATTATGCAATGGGAGAAACGGAGAAGGATGTTGCTAAACCTTTTGTTGGAGTTGTATCAACATGGAACGAGGCAGCTCCCTGTAATATTGCCTTAATGAGACAAGCGCACTCTGTTAAAAAAGGTGTAAGAGCATCAGGTGGAACACCACGAGAATTTTGTACAATTACCGTAACAGACGGTATTGCTATGGGTCATGAGGGAATGAAATCCTCATTAATATCAAGAGAAGTTATTGCTGATAGTGCTGAATTAACTGTAAGAGGTCATTGTTATGATGCATTAGTAGGTATTGCAGGTTGTGATAAGTCTTTACCAGGTTTGATGATGTCGATGGTTAGATTAAACGTTCCAAGTGTATTTATATATGGTGGTTCAATACTACCAGGTAAATACAAAGGTAAAGATGTGACTGTTGTAGATGTTTTTGAAGCGGTTGGAAAACATTCATCAGGACAAATGTCTGCAAAAGAATTAAGAAAATTAGAATTAGTTGCATGTCCAACAGCAGGAGCTTGTGGTGGACAATTTACTGCAAACACTATGGCCTGTGTATCTGAAGCGATTGGTCTTGCACTACCTTATTCAGCTGGAACACCAGCACCATACGAAGAACGAGATAAATATGCAAAAGCAAGCGGTCGAATGGTTATGGAATTATTAGCTAAAAAAATTAAACCAAGAGATATTGTTACAAGAAAAGCTTTAGAAAATGCTGCAACAATTGTTGCTGCAACAGGTGGATCAACTAATGCAGGTTTACATCTACCAGCAATAGCAAATGAAGCTGGTATTAAATTTGATTTAATGGATGTTGCAAAGATATTTAAAAGAACTCCTTATCTTGCTGACTTAAAACCAGGTGGAAAATATGTTGCTAAAGATATGTGGTTAGCAGGTGGAGTACCAATGCTTTTAAAAACTCTTTATGAAGGTGGTTATATCCATGGAGATTGTATGACAGTTACAGGTAAAACAATGAAAGAAAATTTAAAGGGAATTAAATTTAATCCAAAACAAAAAGTAATGAGATCTTTTAAAAATCCATTATCTCCAACAGGTGGTGTAGTTGGTTTAAAAGGTAACTTAGCTCCTGAGGGAGGAATTGTTAAAATTGCTGGACTTAAAAAATTACAATTTACTGGAAGAGCAAGATGTTTTGATAATGAAGAAAGTGCAATGAAAGCTGTTCAAAGTAGAAAATATAAAGACGGTGATGTTATTATTATCAGATATGAAGGACCCGTTGGTGGACCAGGTATGAGAGAAATGCTTTCAACAACAGGTGCAATTTATGGTCAAGGTAAAGGAGAAAAAGTTGCTTTAATAACTGATGGACGTTTCTCTGGAGCAACTCGGGGATTTTGTGTAGGTCATGTAGGACCAGAGGCTGCATTAGGTGGACCGATCGCTCTATTACGTAATGGAGATATTATTGATATTGATGCTAAGAAAGGAACAATTAATGTTCGATTAACTAGAGCACAATTAGCTTCAAGAAGACGAAAATGGAAAGCTAGAAAATCTGATTTTGGATCAGGAACTCTTTGGAAATATGCACAAACTGTTGGACCTGCGTATTTAGGAGCACCAACACATCCAGGTAAGAAAAACGAAGTTAAGGATTATTCAAAAATTTGATGAAAATTCGCCCGGTTATTTTATGTGGTGGCGCTGGAACAAGACTTTGGCCAAAAGCTAAAAAACATCAAGCTAAACAATTTATAGATTTTGGTAATTGGACTTTGTTGGGTAAAACTTTAGAGAGAGTTAAAGCATCTATATATGATGCTCCAATTATTAGTACTAATGCAAAATATTTAAAACAAGTAAAACAACACTTAAAGAAACACAAAATAAGAAAATTCAAGATAGTTTTAGAACCAGCTAAAAGAAATACCGCACCAGCAATTTTAAGTACGGCATTAATAAAGGATATACCTAATGAACAACCTTTAATGTTCTTGGCTGCCGATCATTTGATAGAGAAGGTTGCATTATTTAATAAAGCTATCAAAAAAAATCAAAAGAAACTTACTCATAATAATATCTTTATCTTTGGAATTAAACCCAAAATGCCTTCCAGTGAATTTGGTTATTTTTTAACAAAAAATAACAAAGTAACTAGATTTGTAGAAAAACCTAAAGCGGCAAAAGCTAAACAAATAATTAATAAAAAAGGTTATTGGAATTCTGGAATGTTTTATTTGAGAAAAGACTCGATCATTAATAATTTTAAGAAATACCAGCCAAATATTTATCGAAACTGCAATAACGCTTTAATAAAAGCAAAATATAAAAGTAACGTGTATTATTTAAACAAACAAGCATTCACCAAAGCAACAGCTAAGTCTTTTGACTATGCAATATTAGAAAAAACTAAAGATATAAATGCTATCAAGTTGGATATTCCTTGGTCTGATTTAGGATCTTGGAAAGAAATCTGTAAAATGTACGGAAGAAATAAGAAACATTATTATAAAAAGAAAAATGTATTCCATAAACCTTGGGGTAGTTATGTTAATTTATTTAATGGTAAAGAATTCTTGATAAAAGAACTATATGTAAAACCTAAAGGTATATTAAGTCTTCAGAAACATCATCATAGAGCTGAACACTGGGTAGTAACCCAAGGTAAACCTAAAATTACGTTAGATAAAAAATATTTTACCATGAAACCTGATGAAACTATTTTTATACCATTAGGTGCAATCCATAGAATAGAAAACCCATATAAAAAACCAGTAAAAATAATTGAAGCACAAGTAGGCTCAATTTTAAAAGAAACTGATATAGTTAGATACCAAGATATTTATGGAAGAATAAAATAATTATTTTACAAGAAAATTCACTTTTTTATTTGATAGATTTAAATGAATTTTTTTATATAAACCAAAATTATCTCCATCAATTTGAACAGGTATCAAATCATTTCCATCAATTGTAATGTTTTGTGCATAAGTAGTAATAACATTTTTATTTTTACTTAAATCACCATTAAGAATTATTAAAAAAATTGAATATAATAAACTAATCCTAGTCAAATCTTTAAATATATAGGTGACTAATTTCTCTTCAAAAATATTTGTTTTATTTATTTTATGATGTCCAGCGTAATATTTGGTATTTGAAGATAATATCCAGTCTGCTTGATAAAATTGACCATCAAAAGTGACATTTAACTTTTTATTATTCATAAACAAGAAATATTGAAAACCTTTGATACCAAATATAATTTTACCTAGAATCTTTTTAATTTTTGAATTAATTGAATGAACAATTTTTGCATCCCATCCTATACCAGCCATTAAAAAGAAATAATTATCATTAATTTTTATAAGATTAGAGGATTTATAATTATTAGAAACCAACACATTTACTATATCATCAACTTTTTTATTCATTGATAATTCAGCTTGAAGCAAATTTGCAGTGCCAGCAGGAATATAACCTATGGCAAAATCGTCTTTAAAATCAAAATTATTTTTAATTAATTCATTAATTGCAAAAGAAACTGAACCATCACCACCAGCTACTATTAGTCGATCATAATTTTTTTGATTAAAATTTTTGAAAATTTTCTTAGCTTGATTTATTGTTTTTGTTTCAAAGTAGTCTACAGAAATATTCTCTTTTAACTTAGATAAAATCCTATTTATGAATATAGATTTTCTTCCAGAGGAAGAATTCAAATTATAAATCAAACAACATAACATAATTAATCCTTAAAAAATTTTTAACAAATTTGTAACATTCAAATGAAATAAGAAGTACATGATTCGTGTTACAGTTGTATTAAAATATAAGTCTTAAAATGCCTAATTTACTTAAATATAAAAGTATATTTATTTCTGATGTTCATTTAGGTACCAAGGGTTGTCAGGCGAAAAAACTTTTAGAGTTTTTTAAAAACTCAAGATCCGAAAATCTTTATCTTGTAGGGGACATTATAGATATCTGGGAAATGCAAAAAAGTTTTTTTTGGCCTCAAGAACATAATGATGTAATCCAAAAAATTTTAAGAAAAGCTAGACATGGTACCAAAGTTTTCTACATAATGGGTAATCATGACGAAATGTTAAGAAAATTTATTCCAATGCATTTTGGTGACATCCATATGGTTAATAGAGTTATTCATGAAACAAATGCAGGAAAAAAATATGTTGTTGTTCATGGTGATGCTTGGGATGGTGTTATGAAACATGCTAAATGGTTATCTAAACTTGGATCAATAGCCTATAATTTACTATTAAAATTAAATGTAATAATTAACTTTTTTAGAAGATTGAGAGGAAAAGAATATTGGTCTCTTGCAAAATTTTTAAAGTATAAAGTCAAAAATGCAGTTAAATATATTGGTGAATATGAAAAAACACTTTCAGATTATGCAAAAAGAAAAAAATTTGATGGAATTATTTGTGGCCACATCCATCATGCTGAGGATAGAGACTTTAATGGGGTCAATTATTTAAATTGTGGAGACTGGGTTGAATCTTGTACCGCATTAGCCGAAAATTATGATGGTAGTTTTGAAATATTATATTGGGACAAAATAAGAGAACAATATTTAGACGATAAAGAAATAATTAAACCAATTAAAACTGAAGAATTAAAAAAAGCTTCATAATTAATGAAAATTTTAATTGCTACAGATGCATATTTTCCACAAGTAAATGGTGTCGTAAGAACCTTACATGAAACAGGTAATGTATTAAAAGAACAAGGTCATAGAATAGAATATATTACACCTGACTTATTTTTTACTTTTCCGATGCCGAAATATAATGAAATTAAGTTGTCTATAAATGTATGGCCAAGAGTTGGTAATTTAATAAAGAAAATCAATCCAGATGCAATTCATATCGCTACCGAAGGCCCGATAGGCACTATGGCAAGAAGATATTGTTTAAAAAATAATCTAAAGTTTACTACGAGTTTCCATACAAGATTTGATAAATATCTAAAACTTTACTTTCCTATTATACCAGCAAAATGGGCTGAAAAATTCTTAGCAAATTTTCATAATAAGGCTGAGAGAATTTTAGTAACTACAGAGTCTATGAGAAAAGAATTAATCGATATAGGTATAGATGACAATAAAATGATTACTTGGACTAGAGGAGGAAATCATGGAGCTTTTAAGAACCCTAAAAAAATTGATTTACCTCATAAAAGACCTATTTGGATTTATGTTGGAAGAGTTGCAGTTGAAAAAAACATAAGAGCTTTTTTAGAATGTGATTTAGAAGGTACAAAAATAATAATAGGAAAAGGACCTGATTTAAAAAAATTGAAAAAAGAATTCCCTAAAGATATTTTTTTAGGAGAAAAAACAAATGGTGAATTAGCATCACATTTTGCATCCTCTGATGTTTTTGTTTTCCCTAGTAAAACAGATACATTTGGAATTGTAGTTACAGAAGCTTTAAATTGCGGAACACCTGTTGCTGCGTATCCTGTTCCAGGTCCTAAAGATATATTTGAAGGATCCAAAATAAATTGTTTAGATGATGATCTTAAAGTATCAGCACAAAAAGCTTTAAAAGTTGACAGAAATGATTGTCTTGAATTTGCAAAAAAATTCACTTGGGAAGAAACAGCAAAAATATTTTTTAACAATATTTCACCAAATCATTAGTTAATTTTTCCTTAATTTATTTGCATTAAAAAGTGTAATGATGCAAAATTAAGCCATCTAAATTTATGGAATATTTCGTCATTCTACTTATAGTTGTGATAGTTTATCTTCTCTATTTACTTAATCAAAAAAAAAATAAATCAATAAATACCGCTACAATAGTTAATAAAAGAGAAGAAAAAACAAAAAGAGTAATTATTGATGAGCTTGAAGATCAATTTTTTGCATTAAATAAATTTAACATAATTAAATATGCCAATCCAAGTGCATTAAAAAGATTTGGAAGTAATTTAATTGATAAAAACATATCTTCTATAATTCGAAAACCAGAATTAATAGAAAATATTGAAAAAGCTATCGTAGAAAATAAAACAAAAAATATCGATGTTGAAATAGACCTCCCATCATATCAATTCTATAAAATTTATATTATTCCTGGCCCAACTCATTTGTTTACTGAACCAGACTCCGTTGTGTTATTTTTAAAAGATTTTACTGAAATTACAAAAGCACAAAAATTTAAAACTGATTTTGTAGCAAATGTAAGCCATGAATTAAGAACACCTTTAATGGCAATCAAAGGATCACTAGAAACAATTGAGGGCCCAGCGTCTGATGATGAAAAGGCTAAAAAAAAATTTATGAAAATAATGACTGATCAATCAAATAGAATGGAAAATTTAATTAATGATCTTTTAATACTCACAAGAATTGAATTAGAAGAACACATAAGGCCAAACTCTTTAGTTGATATAAATGATCTTTTCAAAACAATCATCAGTAATTTTGAGATTATTTTAAAAAGAAAGAAATTAAATATTAATTTATCTCTCGCCAATCCAACAGTTGTTATTGGAGATGAAAAAAAATTACAAACTGTTTTTTCTAATCTTTTAGATAATGCAATTAAGTATTCAAAGGAAAATAAGTCTATTTTTATATCAAGCAAAATTAGCGATGGTAAATTGTTAGAAAAAAATTTTATGATCAGTATTAAAGACGAAGGTGTTGGCATTCCTCAAAGATATATTTCTAGAATTACAGAAAGATTTTTTAGGGTAGATCTTGAACAAAGTAACAAGGTTGGTGGAACCGGTTTAGGATTAGCTATTGTTAAACATATAGTTACTCAACATCGTGGACACTATGAGATTCTAAGTGAGGAAAACCAAGGAACTGAAATTCAAATTTATTTACCAGCGAAAACTTAAATTTAAAAAATATTATATTGTAATAGTTTTAGAAGGTTTTTTTAACAATTCTTTACTTGATTAATGTTAATCTTTTAATTAATTTTTTTATATGGTTAAAATATTCAAAAATATTTTGATTTTTGCTTTTTTATTAAGCTCTATAACAACAAGTGTTTTTTCTAAAGATATCACAACATTATTAAGAAATCAGCAACTTACAGTTTTTGATATTGGAATTTTTAGATTAGAGGCAGATTTGAAAACTTCATATCCTTCTATTAAAGATCATTTAGAAGTTACTGAAGCTGAATTTTATACAGACGTAGTTACCTCGTATTCTAAAAATTCAATTGATTTAATTGTTTCTGTTCCTATGAATAGAAATCTCAAGAAGGAAAATTATTTTTCAGATTCTTTTAGATGTAGGAATATTTTTAATTCTGTAAGAGATTTTTTATTGAGGAATGAAAATTTGAGTAATTATAGATATACTATGGCTACAAGCTATTTAACCTCTATATTTTCAACCCCAAGTTCATGGCCAAGCTGGAGATATGATGAAGAAATTAGAGAGGAATTAGTAAACTTAGTAAAACTAGAAATAACTTTACGTCCAACCAAAGAACTAGCTCTTAATGAACAGGTAAACCCTGTTTCATGTATTGGTGGCTTAGAAACTGATATTGATCAAATAATTATATCAAAAAAATACAACTAAAAAGTTACCTTTTTAACAAAAGCGTAACAATTCTGTAATATTAAAGATTCAATAAATTTATACAAGTCAATCATCTTTTAATTAATAAATAACGAAAGGATTAAAGATAATGAAAAAACTAACTATAGTAATTGCTTCTTTAGTTGCACTTTCAATTGCAACTGTTGCTCAAGCAAGAGATCAAATTAAGATAGTTGGTTCTTCTACAGTATTCCCTTATGCAACAGTTGTTGCTGAAAGATTTGGTGGTTCAGGATTTAAAACTCCTGTAATCGAGTCTACTGGTACTGGTGGTGGAGCTAAACTATTCTGTGCTGGTGTAGGTGAACAACATCCAGATATTACAAATGCATCAAGAGCTATGAAAGATAAAGAAAAAGCTCTATGTAAGAAAAATGGTGTTAATGATATCGTTGAGATCGTAATTGGTAACGATGGTATTACATTAGCTTACAGCAAAGATGCAAAACCAGTAAACTTTACTAAAGAACAATTATATTTAGCACTTGCTGCTCATACAGTTGTTGATGGTAAATTAGTTCCAAATATTTATAAAACTTGGGACCAAATTGACCCTAGCTTACCAAAACAAAAAATTTCAGTGATGATCCCACCAGGAACATCAGGAACTAGAGATGCTTGGAATTCTTTAGTAATGAAAAAAGGTATGACTAAAGAAGCTAAAGCTCTTTATAAAGCTGGTTTTGAAGCTGGAAATAAAAAATACAAAAAACCTCAAAAACTTTACAGAGAAGATGGTGCTGCTATTGAAGTTGGAGAAAACGATAGTTTAATCATCCAAAAGTTAACTCAAGATAAAGAAATGTTTGGTTTCTTTGGTTTCAGTTATTTCTTAGCTGCAAAAGATAAATTGCAAGCAGCAAGTATTGATGGTGGACAACCGTCATTAAAGTCTATTCAAGACTACAGTTATGCTGTTGCTAGACCTTTATTCTTCTACGTGAAAAAAGCACACGTTGGAGTAATTCCAGGCTTACATGAGTTTGTGAAAGAATTCACAACTAAGAAAGCTATTGGAAAAGGTGGTTACTTAGCAGACATTGGTTTAGTGCCATTAGACTCTAAGTTGTATAAAACAACTAGAACTAATGCTACGAAGCTAGTTGCTATGGGTAATTAATTATTCCTCAGTTAACAAATGATTAAAAAGGGGGTCTTTTTAGACCCCTTTTTTTTAAAAAAAGAGTAAAGTCCTCACTTAAGGAGATTCTGTGAACTTAATATTATTTACATTTATTGTTCTTCTAGGTTTCACAAGCTATTATTTTGGACGCAAAAAAGCATATACAATTCAATCTACAAAAAAAAGATTAACCGCATTACCACAATTTTATGGTTATTATCTTGCAATCTGGTGTGCAATACCAGCCTTTATAATTTTTTCATTATGGGCAATTTTTGAGCCCACAATTGTAAAACTATTAATCTTAAGTGATTATTCAAATCAAGGTTATCTTGATGATGAATTAAATTTATTATACGAAAAATCAAAAGCATTGTCTCGAGGGCAATTCACTGGAGAAATTACACCTTTTATTGAAGCTTCAGCTGAAAAATATTTAAGTCTTCGATCAATAGCTCAAAGTTCAAAAGTTGTTATAGTATTATCTGCAATTATTGCCTCTGTTGCTTATGCGTATAAAAGAATTTCATCTAATTCTAGAACAAGAGAACCAGTTGAAAAATTTTTGAACGCAGTTTTATTTACAGCTTCTTTAGCTGCAATATTAACTACTGTTGGAATAGTTTTCTCACTTATATTTCAAACTATAGATTTTTTTAAAGTAATTCCATTATTTGATTTTGTCTTTGGAACTCACTGGTATCCAGCAAAAGCTTTTGTTAGAGATTCTTCTGAGGCTTTAGATCCGACAATGTATTCTGATACTTTTGGAGCAGTCCCTATTTTTGCAGGTACTTTTTTTATTGCATTTATTGCTATGTGCGTTGCTATCCCAATTGGATTAATGAGTGGAATTTATTTAGCTGAATATGCATCAACTAAAGTTAGACAATATGCAAAACCATTAATTGAAATTTTAGCTGGTATACCAACAGTTGTTTATGGTTTTTTTGCTGCCTTAACTGTTGGACCATTTTTGAAAGAATTAGGAACTTCAATGGGTCTTGAAGTTTCAGCTGAAAGTGCTTTAGCAGCAGGAGGGGTAATGGGTATTATGATTATACCATTTATTTCAAGTTTAAGTGACGATGTAATTACAAGTGTGCCTCAAAGTTTAAGAGATGGAAGTTACGCTATGGGAGCAACTAAATCAGAAACAATTAAGAGAGTTATTTTTCCCGCGGCATTGCCGGGGATAGTTGGATCTATTTTACTTGGTGTTTCAAGAGCTATTGGAGAAACAATGATAGTTGTTATGGCCTCTGGTTTAGCTGCTAATTTAACTTTAAATCCTTTAGAGTCTACTTCAACGATTACAGCTCAAATTGTAGTTATTCTAATTGGTGACCAAGCTTTTGGCGACCCAAAAACGCAAGCTGCTTTTGCTTTAGGTATGTCATTATTTTTAGTAACACTTTGTTTAAATATTGTGGCCTTGAGAGTAGTTAAAAAATATAGAGAAAAATATGAATAAAAATAAAGAACAATTATTAAATAAAAGATATAAAGCTGAACAGCGATTTCGCTTATACGGTCTGAGTGCAATTTTTATGGCACTTTTATTTTTAACAATCTTTATTTTTAAAATTTTTTCAACTGGCTATTCAGCTTTTCAAAAAACATGGCTTATTGTTCCAGTAACTTTCGATGCTGAATTAATGATGTTAGACCAAAATCCTTCTAAAGAAGATTTACAGGACGCTGATTATTACGATATAGCATTAAAATCAATGGCTGATTTAGATCCAAACGCCAATGAAGATCAAGAAAATGAATTGAAGAGAATGGTGTCTTATTTTTTTGAAAAAGAAATTAAAAATGAACTTTTAAATGACCCTAATTTAATAGGAAAAACAAAGGAAGTTTATCTAACTGCTTCAGATGATTTAGACCAAGTCTTTAAAGGAAATTATCCAAGAGATTTACCTGAAGACCAAAGAAGAGTAAGCGATTATCAATTAAAAATTTTTGATCAACTTGTTGCAAATGGTAAGGTTGAAAGTAAATTTAATATAAGTTTTTTTACAAATGCTGACTCAAGAGAAGCTGAGCTAGCTGGAATAGCAAGTTCATTTATGGGCTCAATTTTTTCTATACTTGTTTGTTTAATGATAGCTTTTCCTGTTGCGGTTCTAGCTGCAATCTATCTTGAAGAATTTGCCCCTAAAAATAGATTTACTGATTTTATTGAAGTTAATATAAACAACTTAGCAGCGGTTCCATCTATAGTTTTTGGTCTATTAGGGTTAGGAGTTTTATTGGCTATATTTCAATTACCAAGGTCTACTCCATTAGTTGGAGGTATCACTTTGTCCTTAATGACCTTACCAACAATAATTATAGCTGCTAGAGCATCTTTAAAAGCAGTTCCACCAAGTATAAGAGAGGCAGCACTTGCTATGGGAGCAAGTCGAATGCAAACCACAATGCATCATACAGTTCCTCTTTCTATGCCTGGCACGTTATCAGGAACAATAATTGGTTTAGCTCAAGCTTTAGGAGAAACTGCACCCTTAATTTTAATTGGAATGGTTGCTTTTGTTAACACGATACCTGGATCACCCATGGATCCTGCTGCAAGCTTACCAGTTCAAATTTATATTTGGGCTGAAAGTGCTGAAAGGGGATTTGTAGAAAAAGTTTCGGCATGTATAATGGTCTTACTTGGCTTTTTAATAATAATGAATTTATTTGCCCAAATAATAAGACATAAGTTTGAGAAAAAATGGAGTTAAAATGATAAAGATTAAAGCAAAAGATGTTGATGTTTTTTATGGAAAAAAACAAGCGCTCTTTAATATAAGTTTAGATATTGAGGAAAATCAAGTAACGGCATTAATTGGTCCATCTGGTTGTGGTAAATCAACTTTCCTAAGATGTCTTAATAGAATGAATGATGTAATTGATATCTGTAGTGTTAAAGGAGAAATTTTAATTAATGATTTTAATATCAATGATAAAAGTTGTGATGTCGTAAGACTAAGAGAAAAAATTGGTATGGTTTTTCAAAAACCCAATCCTTTCCCAAAAACTTTATATGAAAATGTGTCTTACGGTCCAACAATTCATGGTATGGCTCAATCAAAACAAGAAATGGATGAAATTGTTGAAACTAGTTTGAAAAAGGCTGCACTATGGGAAGAGGTAAAAGATAGGTTGCATGAACCTGGAACTGGATTATCTGGAGGACAACAGCAAAGACTTTGTATTGCTAGAGCGATTTCTGTAAGACCTGAAGTTATATTAATGGATGAACCTTGTTCAGCATTAGATCCAATAGCAACAGCACAAATTGAAGAATTGATTGATGAGTTAAAAAAAGAGCACACAATAATAATTGTAACTCATTCTATGGCTCAAGCAGCACGTGTTTCTCAAAATACAGGTTTTTTTCATTTAGGACAATTGATTGAACATGGATCTACTGATAAAATATTTAAGAATCCTGATAATAAAAAAACGCAAGATTATATAACAGGGAGGTTTGGATAATGTCTGAAGCACCACATACAGTCAAATCTTACGAAGAAGAACTAAAAAATCTTAATGCTAATATAATTAAAATGGGAAGTGCATGTGAAGATTCTTTAAGTAAAGCAATTCAAGCCATTACATCAAGAGATAATAATATTGCAGAAGCTGTTATTCAAGAAGATGAAAAAATAGATAAATATGAGACTTTAATTGAACAGCAAGTTGTGAATTTAATTGCTTTAAGACAACCTATGGCAATTGATTTAAGAGAGACAGTAACGGCTTTGAAAATGTCTTCAGATTTAGAAAGAATAGGTGATTTAGCAAAAAATATATCCAAGAGAACACTTTTGCTTAACGAAAATCTTCCAAAGAACTTGGTAGACTCATTGAATAGAGTATCTACCAATGTTCAAAAACAATTAAAATCAACATTAGATGCTTATCTAGAAAGATCTGCGCCAATGGCAGTAAATGTTTGGGAAGGTGATGAGCAAATAGATGATCTAACAAATCTTTGTATGCAAGAAGTTATAAAATATCTTAAAGAAAATGAAAAAAATTTAGAAGATGGAACCCATTTATTGTTTGTAACTAAAAACATAGAGCGTATTGGTGATCATACTACAAATGTTGCAGAACAAGTTTATTATTTAGTTAAAGGCGAATATTTAGAAGGTGATAGACCCAAGGGAACAGAGCCAATTGTAACCGGAGAAAAATGATTTATGTCAGCTCATGTTTTCATAGCTGAAGATGAAGCATCAATTGTTAGTTTGTTAAAGTACAATCTTGAAAAAGAAGGTTATAAAGTCAGTCATTCAGAAAATGGAGAAGATGCTCTTAAACAAATAAAATTAAAACAGCCAGATTTAATATTAATGGATTGGATGTTACCAGAATTATCTGGTGTTGAAATTTGTAAAAACTTAAAAAAAGATAATAAGTTTAATGATATTCCTGTCATTATGTTAACTGCAAAAGGGGAGGAAGAAGACAAATTAAAAGCATTTGATACAGGTGCAGATGATTATGTAACTAAACCTTTTAGTCAAAAAGAATTGAATGCTAGAATTAAATCTTTATTGAGAAGATCTAAACCTCAATCATCATCAGACATTGTAGAATTTACTGATTTAAAAATAGATCGGATTACAAAAAGAGTTTATAGAAAAGATAAAGAAATTACTTTGGGTCCAACTGAATTTAAACTCTTAGATTTTTTTATCAAAAATCCAAAAAGAGTTTATTCAAGAGAACAACTCTTAAACAATGTTTGGGGAGAAAATATATATGTTGAGTCTAGAACAGTTGATGTTCATATTAGAAGATTAAGACAAGCAATTAACATACAAAATACAAAACCTTTAATTAGAACAGTAAGATCAGCTGGTTATTCTTTAGAATCTTGAAGATCTTTGGGTCTTATAAATTTTTTTAATACTCCCTTTTTCTCAACTTCATTCCAGGATTTAATATCAAACTCAATTTTTGCAAATGCTGCTGTTGGGAATTTATAATTCATTAGTTTAAAATTATTCGTATTATGATTTTTTGTAAGATTTCGTACTAAATTTTTCACTGATGGTTCATGGTTTATAATCAAAATTGATTTATATTCACTGGATATTTCTTTAATTTTTTTTACAATTACATTCTCATCAACTAAATATAAATCTTTTGAAAAATTAACTTTTTTTGGCTTATTAATTTTCTTGGATAAAATTTGAAAAGTTTTTTTTGTTCTTTTTGATGATGAAATTAATGCATAATCAAATTCAAATTTTTTTTTAACAAAAAATTCACAAATCATTTTTGCATTTTTCTTGCCTCTTTTAGTAAGTGGTCTATCAAAATCATTAATACTTAAATCATCCCAACTAGATTTTGCGTGTCTCATGACGTATAATTGATACATAAAATCTAAATATATGACTGCTTTAAAAAAACAACATAAAGAAGAGTTGAAATCTAAATATATAAATAGAGAGCTTTCTTGGTTAAAATTCAACGATAGAGTACTTTTAGAGGCGCAAAATATCGAAAATCCTCTTTATGAAAGAGTAAAGTTTTTATCAATTGCTGGGTCTAATCTAGATGAATTTTTTATGGTCCGTGTAGCTGGGTTATATAGTCAAATAAAACAAGAAGTTGACTCACTAAGCTCTGATGGTTTGACACCTGAAGAGCAAATGGATGAGGTAGTGCTTGAAACTAAGAATCTATTAAAAAAACAGAACAAAATTTTTATTCAACTGATTATGGAATTAAAAAAAAATAATATCAATTTAGTTAAACCAGTTAATTTAAATACTAAGGATAAAAAAAAACTTTTAGAAATATTTAAAGAAGAGATTTACCCTTTATTAACACCATCAGCAATTGATCCTGCACATCCATTTCCATTTATAATCAATCAAGGAAGAGCAATTGTAATGAAGCTAAGAAAAAAAAATAAAAAAAGGATTTTAAACTCAATAATAGTAATACCAAAAGCATTATCTAGATTTATTGAAATTGAGTCTTCAAAAAATCATAAGAAATTTGTGATTCTAGATGATGTAATAAGTTTTTTTGCTAATGAAATTTTTCCAGATCATGATTTAGAAAAGAAAATGATTTTTAGAGTAATAAGAGACAGCGATGTAGAGATTCAAGAGGAAGCAGAAGATTTGGTTAGATCTTTTGAATTGGCTTTAAAAAGACGTAGAACGGGTGATATTGTTCGTTTAGAGGTTCTTGAAAATAGTGATAACGAATTGATAAGATTTATAACTAATAAATTAGATATAAATCCTGACTATATTTATGATGTTGCTGGCCTTGTTGGAATTCAAGATATAGATCAAATATGTAAAGTAAAAAATCCAAAATTAAGATTTAAACATTTTACACCTAGAGAAGTTGAAAGATTAAAAGAATATAATGATAATTTTTTTGAAACTATTAAAAAGAAAGATTTAGTTGTTCATCATCCTTTTGAAACATTTGACTCAGTAATTGAATTTTTAAACCAAGCAGCAAATGATAAAAAAGTTATAGCTATAAAACAAACTCTATATAGAACAACTCTAGACTCACCTATTGTTAAAGCTTTAATAACAGCTGCAGAAAACGGAAAAACAGTTACCGCTTTAATTGAAATTAAAGCTAGATTTGATGAGGAAGCTAATATTCAACTATCAAGAAGTTTAGAAAAAGTAGGTGTTCAAATTGTTTATGGTTTTGCTAAATATAAAACTCATGCAAAATCATCATTAGTTTTAAGAAGAGAACAGGGTAAAATACAAACTTATTTTCATTTAGGAACTGGCAATTATCATCCAGTAAATGCTAAAATTTATACTGATTTGTCTTTATTTAGTTGTGATAAGAAAATGGCATCAGATGTTGAAAAGTTTTTCAATTATGTAACAGGATACGCAAAACCAAAAAATTTAAATAAAATTTCTATTTCGCCAGTAAATATGAGGCAAACCTTAAATGAAAATATTGATGCTGAAATTAAAAATTCTAAAAATGGAAAATTTGCAGCTATTTGGGCAAAAATGAACTCTTTAGTAGATCCAGAAATTATTGATAAATTTTATGAAGCTTCGAATGCTGGTGTAAAAATTCATTTATTTGTAAGGGGTGTTTGTTGTTTAAGACCAGGAGTAAAAGATAGATCAGAAAACATATTTGTAAAAAGTATCATAGGAAGATTTTTAGAGCATTCTAGAATTTATTGTTTTAGTAATGGTACAAAAAAAATGCCTAATAGAAATGCAAAAGTATATATTTCGTCAGCTGATTTAATGCCGAGAAATTTAAATCGAAGGGTAGAACTTCTAGTCCCAATTGAAAATGAGACTGTTCATGAACAGATCTTAGATCAAATAATGTTGGCAAATTATCTTGATACTAATCAGAGCTGGGAACTTGAAGCTGATGGTAATTATAAAAAAATTAAATATAGTAAGAGCGATTCCTTTTCAGCTCATGAATATTTTATGAATAATCCGAGCTTATCTGGAAGAGGTAAAGCTAAACTAAGAATGCAGCCTAAACAACTGCACTTAAGATTGATTAAAAGTGGAAGTAATTAAAAGTAAAAATAGTTTAAAATTAAATCAGGCTAAATTAGCTATAATAGACATTGGATCAAACTCTATAAGAATGCTAATTTATGAAGATTTCAGTTCTTCTCGTGTGCCTTTTTTTAATGAAAAAGCAGTTTGTGAACTTGGAAAAAATTTAGATAAATCGAAAAAACTTCACAGATCTGGTACTGAATATGCTTTAAAAGTTTTAAAAAGATTTTCTGAAATTTTAAATGTTTCAAAAATCACAAATCTAAAGATTATTGCAACAGCAGTTATAAGAGAAGCAACTGATACAAAACCTTTTATTGATGAAGTTGAAAAACTTTTTAAAACTAAGATTAATATATTATCAGGCGAAGAAGAAGCTAAATGCACAGCTGAGGGAGTAAAAATAGGTTTTGAAAATGTTGATGGATTAGTTGCTGACCTTGGCGGTGGTAGTTTAGAATTAGCTCGAGTTGAAAACAATATAGTAACCAATAAAACCTCATTACCTGTTGGTGTTTTAAGATTAATGAATAATCCTATAGTTAAAAAAAGAAATTTAGCAAAATATATTAAAAAATTATTAAGAGATGAAAAATGGCTCTCAAAAAAGAAATTTAATAATTTATATTTAGTTGGAGGTACTTGGCGTGCATTATTTAAATTACATCTTTTTCAAAATAATCATCCAGTACACATAATTCATCAATATAGTATTGATAATAATGTTTTATCTAAGTTTGTTGAAAAAATTTCTTCTTTTAATAAATCCAAACTTAAAACAGTTGAGTATATTTCAAAATCTAGAACACCATATTTACCTTATAGCTGTATTATACTTGATGAAATTATGAAAGTTTCAAATCCAAAAAAAATTATTTGTTCTATCAGTGGTTTGCGTGAAGGATCTTTATCAATTGACCATTTTAAAGATGTAAAAGAATCTGAAATTTTTTACAAAGCAATTGAGAAGGTTGCGCAAAAAAGAGGTGATTTAGGGTCAAATTATAAAAAATATTATGATTTTATTCATCCAGTTTTTGAAGGTAATGAGCACTTTAATAAGAAATTATTATATCTGGCATGTGTATTAAGTCATATGGATTGGGGATTGGGAGCATTTCAAAAAGCTGAATTGGTATTTCAAGAAACGATAAATACTCCTTTACTTAGATTGACTCATAAAGAAAGAATACAATTAGCTTTGTCATGCTATTGGCGGTACTGTAGTATCAAGTATAATCCAAAGATCGAGTATTTAACTTTTTTGAATAATAATGAAATTTTTTCAAGCAAACAAGTTGGTGCAGCATTGAGATTTTCACAATCATTGACCTCGATATCTACGATATTTCTTGAAGAGTTTAAATTGTATAAAAGAGGTAATGCTGTATTTTTAAAAATTCCATCACAACATCAAGAAATAATCTCAAAACAAGTTACCAAAAGATTTAAAGCTCTTGCTAGAGAATTATTTTTAGAGCCAAGAGTAATTTATTCAAATAATTCAAAATAAACTTAAATTAATTAAACTTTAATAATAAGTAAATATTTCTGTAACTTAATCTTTTTAAGATAATTTACAAAATTTAAATATTCATTATTTTTTCCCCTGTTTAAATTTTGTTAATTAGCTTCTTTCTTCCTTCTCATTTAAGAGAAGGAAGAAAGACAATTTGGAATTAATTATTTATAGATGCAGGAGACTGCTCTGCATTCTTCTTAGCAAGTTTTTTTGCTTTTTTTTCAGCAACCTTTTTTTCTAGACCAGCAATTTTAATATTAACTTTTGACAATTTTTTTTCTTTTGCTGTAATTTTATTTTTCAATCTATCAATTGCTTTTAAAATTTTTGTTTTTTTCTTCTCATTTTTTTTTAATTTTTTTCCCATTTCCACCTCCAAATTATCATTATATGACTAATTTAATCACATAATTCATAAATCTAAAAGTTAATTTAATACAACCTGTAGTTTATAGATTTTTAATATTTTTTATTAAATATAAAAACATTGCTATATGAGAACTATTATTGAATTTTTGATTTAATATTAATTTGAATATATCTCTTTGATTAAAAAGATGAATTCTAATACCTTGTTCTGGCTTCGAGATTTTAATTAAGTCTTCTGTGTAATAACCAGTAATTTTAGTAGTTAGTCGTCCAGGTTCAGTATACAAAGTTATTATTTTACTCAATTTTGATCTTGATCTATATCCTGTTTCTTCCCTTAATTCCTTATATGCTGATTGCAGAGTTGTTTCCTTTTTTTCCACTATGCCAGAAGGAAACTCGTAGTTAATTTTATTAATTGGAACTCTTTTTTGGGAAACTACTACATATTTGTCTTTAATCTTAGGTATTACTAATGAAAGATTAGAAGTTTTTAGATAATGATAAAACTCTTTTTTCTTAAATTTTTTGTTAATTAAACTTATTTGATTGGTAAGTTTTATATTTTTCAATTTTTCTCTAAAAATAACTTTTTAACAATAAATACAGCAATTAACATTCCTACAAGCTCTGCTAAAATATAATAAGGAGTGTTTAAATAACTAATACCAGTAAAAGATTCTGTAAATGTTCTAGCAATTGCAACAGCTGGATTTGCAAAAGAAGTAGATGAAGTAAACCAATAACCAGCGGTAATATATAGACCAACACTAGCAGCAACAGCAATTTTACCTGACTTCATAGACCCAAAAATTATCACTATAAGTCCTAATGTTGCTATCACTTCAGATGTTAGTATATAAATCCCATCTCTTGACTTAGTAGATAATTCATAAATTTCATGTTCAAAAAAGAAATTAGCTAAACCAACACCAATCAAGCAACCAAACAATTGAGCAATGATATAGTAGGGTAATAGTTTCTTTTTTAATTTACCCATTATTGCCATTGCGATACTTACAAATGGATTAAAGTGAGCTCCTGATACATCAGCAAAAACTGTAATAAGCACAAATAAACCTGCTCCTGTTGCTATAGTATTAGCTATTAACATCACAGCAACATCATTAGTTAAGTTTTCAGCCATTAAACCTGAACCAACAATAATCATTACTAAAAAACAACTGCCTAATAGTTCAGCAAGAAAATAGCGGCTTTTATTTTTCATAAATCAGTTCCTTTATTCTTTTATGAATATTATTGTAAACTTTTTCTATTATTTCATCTTTTTTATTTAAGTCGTTTGTTTCATTAAGTAATTTAACAGGATCCTCTATATCCCAATGAATTATCTGATCTTTATTAGGCCAAATAGGACAGACTTCGTTATTGGCATTATTACAAACTGTAATCACATAATCCATTTTAATTTGACTATCAACGAATGTATTAAAATTTTTAGATCTATAATTTGAAAGATCATAATGTTTTGATAATAAATAATTCTTCACATCTTCATTAATTTTTCCTGTTGGATTACTCCCAGCACTAAAACCTTTATACATATCGTCATACTCGTTATTTATTATACTTTCAGCAATAATACTTCTTGCTGAATTACCTGTGCAAACAAACAATATATTCTTCATTTAAAAAATAATCTTATAAATTCCAACAACAAATAATGGAATTTGTAATCCAAAGTTTGTTAGTATCGCTTTATCTTTGCTCATAAATCCAGCTATAGTCCATCCAACAACTCCTAATCCATGAAAATATATATTTAATGGATATATATTTAAGTTTGTAAGAAGTATTCCTACTAAAACTAAGAATGTACTAATCCACTTTAGATATTTTTTTATAAACATGAAACTCTCCTTTAGCTTTTATTATTTTAGTTATGTTAAGAATTTATTACAGTTTGAAGGAAAAATAATCTTATTTGTTGTCTTCCCAATCAAATCTTGGAAAAGAATCAAAAATTTTAAAGATACCACTAGACCATTGATCACAGACCTTAGAATATTCGGTATCAGTAATATTTAGGCATTTTTGTGAAGCGATTTTATATTCATCTTTTTTATAGACAGCAAAATCAATAGGAGGGCCTACGGTTAAATCACTTTTTAAAGTTGAGTCCATTGAGATTAGAGCACAACGTGATGCATCACCAATAGATACGCTTGGTTTTATAACTCTATCTAAAATAGGTTTGCCGTATTTTACTTCACCAATAACCAAATAAGGTTTGCTGTCAGCTGGTTTTATATAATTTCCTTGCGAGTATACTAAGTATAATTCTAAAGGTTGACCTTTGATTTGACCACCAACTAGAAATGTAGATCCCAATAAAACTGTATCAGTATTTATTCCTTTAGGTGATGAATGTTCAATATTTAAAGATCCTATATATGATGCAATTTGATCAAAGTCTTTACATGTATTTAAATTCATTATTCCGCTGTCGTCTTTAAGATCTTTTTCAATAGATTTATATACTGCTTGAGATGTACCTAAGTTTCCAGAAGTAACTATAATGACACTCCTATCACCAACGTCATGAACAAACATTTTTGAGTAAATATTAACATTATCTAGTCCAGCATTTGTTCTAGAGTCTGAGGCGAAAACAATTCCGTCTTGAGCTTTAATTCCAACACAGTAAGTCATTTGAACTATTAATAATTAATAATTAAGTAACATATAATTAAATTCAAGCATAGCTGATATAACTAGATCGCAATTGATTGTTTAAGCTTATTATTAAAAAATCCTCAAATGAGCAGTAAACTTTGGAATAATTATAATGCTACTAAAGCGTATGATGGTTATTTTACTAGTGAGAATAAACTAAGAAAACATGCAGTTATAATCTCGAATATTTTAGAAAGATATGGAAAAGATAAACTTCAAGAAATTGAAAAAAATTGTCAAAGCACAATAAGCGCCAGAGGTATTAATTTTAGAGTTTATGCTGCTAATAACAGGGCGGAGGAAAAGAAATGGCCATTAGATATTATTCCAAGGATAATTCCAAAATCACAATGGAATAAGGTAACCAAAGGTCTAAAGCAAAGAGTAAAAGCTTTAAATTTATTTATAGATGATGTTTATAATCAAAAGAAAATTTTTAAAGACAATATTATACCTAGAGAAATTATTTTTAATTCACCCTATTATGTTAAGGAATGTGAGGGATTTTCACCAAAATATAAATCTTGGGCGAATATATCTGGGGTAGATTTAATCAGAAATAAGAGCGGGGAATATTTAGTTCTTGAGGACAATCTTAGAGTTCCTTCAGGTGTTTCTTATATGCTTGAAAATAGAATGGTAATGAGAGATGTCTTTCCTGAACTTTTTACAAGGTATAAAGTTGCATCTATACACCAATATACTAATAAACTTTTTAATTGTATGAACGAGTGTATACCGAAAAAAACTGCTAACCCGCACATGGTTGTATTAACTCCTGGAATTTATAATTCTGCGTATTTTGAACATTCTTTTTTAGCTGAACAAATGGGTGTTGCATTGGTAGAAGGAAAAGATCTTTTTGTAGAAAACGATATGGTTTACATGAAAACTGTAAAAGGTCCTTTAAAAGTTGACTGCATCTATAGAAGACTAGACGATAATTTCTTAGATCCTAAAGCCTTTAATAAAGACTCTTTAATTGGTGTTCCAGGACTTTTTAAGTGTTGGTTGAAAAAAAATGTTGGTATTGTGAATGCAATAGGTACAGGTATAGCTGATGATAAAGTAGTTTATTCATACGTAAATAAAATGATTGTTTATTATTTGGGAGAACAACCCATATTAAATCAGGTTGAAACTTATTTATGTCATGACAAAATACAAAGAGATTATGTGTTAGAAAATATGTCTAGATTAGTTGTAAAACCAGCTAATGCTTCCGGTGGATATGGAATAATGATAGGTCCGAAGGCTTCTTTAAAAGAGAGAACGGAAGTAGCTGAGAAAATTAAAAAAAATCCAAGAGAATATATCGCTCAACCTTTGGAAACACTGTCTACAGCTCCAACTATTACTGAAAAAAATATAGAGCCAAGACATTTGGATTTAAGACCATTTATTTTAAGTGGGAAAACAAACTATGTAACAACTGGTGGCCTAACTAGAGTTGCTCTTAGAAAAGGAAGTACAATCGTAAATAGTTCTCAAGGCGGGGGATCGAAAGACACCCTAATAGTAGAATAGATTAATATTAATATTAATTTTAATTTTCAAATTTTTTGAAGAGATGCAGTATTAAAAAAAATTGGTTATATATTTATGAATAAAGAAACCAACAATTATAAATCCTAAGCCTGTGCCATAAATTAGGAAGAAATTCATATTAAATGATTTCGCAAAAAAGAACGGTAAAAAAAATAAATAACTCACAGGTACCGCAACCAGTATACTTTTAGTAAATAGAATTGTTTTTTCTATATCATTATGCTCATAGTAGGAAAAAGCTATAGCTATGAGTGATACAAGAGGCAAGGCGATAATAAAACCTGCAAGTTTTGGATTTTGACCAGAAAGCCAGCTAGCAAAGGCTATTATAATTGCAGCAAGTACAATCTTTAAAGTAAAAAATATCATCGATGATATGACTTTATTAAAAAAATATCATTAATGATATGGTTTTATTTAAGTGTACACTTTTTGCATAAACCAAAAAACTCAAGATTATATTTACTGTATTTCATACCATCTTTGTCTTTGAAGTTAGCTAAGTATTTGGAAAGACCTGCGCTACTTATTTCTGTTACTTTCTCACAAATCTCACAGATTGAAAATGCAGTAGCTTTAGCCACCTGACAATTTGAATTATGACATGCAATAAAGGCATTTCTACTTTCAATTTTATGAATTTTACCTATTTCAACTAACTTATCTAATGCTCGATACACTTGCAGAGGAGCTTTAATACCTTTTTTTTGAACATTATAGAGTATTGAGTAGGCCTTAAGTGGCTGAGGTGATTTATCAATTAAATCAAAAATAATTTTCTGATTTTTGGTGAGATTATGCTCTTTGTGCATTTTATTCATTTTACTGATTCCTCATTAGTTTTTCAATTTAATCGTTTGTTTTATTTTTAGTAATGAGATTATAAACAGCGCTAATGCAGCAGTAATTATTGATGGACCCGATGGAGTGTTGAATTCTAAAGATGAAAATAGACCTATCACTACTGACAACAAGCCACCAATAATTGAAAAAAAAACCATCTTTTGAGGATTGTCTGAAAGGTTTCTGGCCATAGCAGTTGGTATAATTAACATTCCTGTTATCAACAATACTCCAACTAATTTAATTGAAATGGCAATTATTGCTGCTAATAAGATTGTAAACACTGCTTTTGCTCTATCAGGTTTAAGACCTTCTGCTTCTGCTAATTCATAATTTACAGTTGAAGCAAATAATGGCCTCCAGATTAATCTTAAAACCAGTAAAATTAAGCTTCCTCCAACCCATATAGTCACTAAATCTTTTTTGCTAACAGCCAAAATATCTCCGAACAATAGTCCCATTATATCAAATCTAATGAATGCTAAAAACCCAATCACAACCAACCCAACTGCTAGAGATGAGTGAGCCAAAAGACCTAACAATGCATCACTTGGTAAATTAGTTTTTTTTTGTAGTTGTATTAAAATTAATGCAATTACTGACGAAATTAAAAATATTGAAACAGCAATATTAAATTCTAATGAATAAGCAATTGTTACACCCAGCAACGCAGAGTGGGCAAGTGTGTCTCCAAAATAAGATAATCTTCTCCAAACAACAAAACAACCAAGAGGACCAGCAACAAAAGCAATACCAATTCCTGCAACCAATGCTCTTATAAAAAAATCATCAAGCATGTTAATTTTTTTTTATATCTCCATCAATAGTATGAACATGATCATGATTATGTTCATATCTTGTAAGTATTTGAGCTGCTTTTTCTCCAAATAAAGCTTTATATTCATTATTTTTTGCAACATCTATAGGTGATCCTGAACAACATACATGGCCATTTAAACAAACTACGTGGTCAGTAGCGCTCATTACAGTATGAAGATCGTGTGAGACTAATAAAATACCACAATTTAATTCATCAGAGATTTTTTTAATTAATTCGTATAAAGCAATCTCTCCAGTAAAATCTACTCCTTGAACGGGTTCATCAAGAACTAATAATTCTGGTTTTTTTGAAATAGCTCTTGCCAATAAAACTCTTTGAAATTCACCTCCTGATAAATTACCTAAATTTTTATCTTTAAGATTTATCACACCAGTTGATGATAAAGCCTCATTTACTGCCTCATCCTCAATGTTTTCCGTTAGCAACATAAAATCATGAACTCTTAGAGGCAATGTCCAATCGATTGATATTTTTTGAGGAACATAGCCAATTTTATCAGTATATTTTTCAACCTCGCCATCAATTTTTTTATGTATACCTAGGGCAATTTTTGCAATGGTGCTTTTGCCTGAACCATTTGGTCCAATGAGAGTTACAATTTTGCCTTTTTCAATGATAAAAGACACATCCCGAACAAGCCATTTATTTTTATGACGGTACCCAGCATTATTTAACTTTATTAGTATATTATTATTTAAACTCATTTTATTGCTTGACTTTGAAATGTTATATTATTACATAATGTTATATTATAACAATAACTAAACGCTTTAAATTATGACAAAACTCAAAAAAATTCCATTAATTTTATCAATTTTATCAATTATAACTTTTTTTTCACCATTAAACGCTGAAATAAAAGTTGTAGCCTCTATTAAACCAATACATTCTCTTGCTGCTTATTTAATGGATGGTGTAAACAAACCAGAATTAATAGTTGATGGATATTCCTCTCCTCACGGATTTGCATTAAAACCGTCTCACGCAAAAATGTTACAAGAGGCTGATCTTATATTTTGGGTTGGCGAAGACTTAGAAAATTTTTTAGAAAAACCATTAGGTTCAATTGCTAAAAAGGCAGAAAAAATTGAATTGTTAGAAATAAAGGGTCTCACAAAATTAAAGTTTAGAGAAAGAAATATTTTTGATGGTCACGACGATCATGGTCATAAAGATGACGATCACGATGATCACGATAAGCAAGCAAAAAAAGACGACCACGATGACCACGATCATGACAAAGAAGGTCATAAAGAAGATGATCATGATGATCATGATCATGACAAAGAAGGCAAAAAGAAAGATGACCACGATGATCATGGACATGATGAACACGGACATGAAGGTCATGCACATGGAGAATTTGATCCACATATTTGGTTGGATCCAATGAATGCAAAAATTATACTAAAAGAAATGGCTGAGCATTTGATTGAAAAAGATCAAAAAAATTCATCTATCTATAAAAGAAATCTTAAAAAAGGATTAAAAGATTTAGACAAATTAACAAGTGATGTAAAATCTGATTTAAATAAAGAATTTAAATCAATTGTATTCCACGATGCATATCAATATTTTGAGAAAAGATTTGATGTAAATGTATTAGGAGCTTTTACAGTGAATACCGATGTTTTGCCAGGTGCCGAGCAGTTATCTGAAATTAGAGAAATAATCGAACATGATAAAGTAAGCTGTATATTTTCAGAGCCACAGTTTAACCCTGATATTATTAAGGCTGTAGCAAAAGATACTAACGTTGCAACAGGCGTAATTGATCCATTAGGGGCAACACTTAACCCTGGCAAAGATCTATACTTCGATTTAATTGGCAATATGTCTAAATCTTTTAAAGGCTGTTAATTAATTAATGGAAGAAACCGATAGACAGGTTCCGGTCACTGTATTAACAGGTTTTCTTGGTGCTGGAAAAACTACACTTCTTAATAGAATTCTTACAGAACAGCACGGCAAGAAATACGCCGTTATTGTAAATGAATTTGGTGAACAAGGTATTGATAATGACCTTGTAGTGGATGCTGACGAGGAAGTTTTTGAAATGAACAATGGCTGTATATGCTGCACAGTCAGAGGTGACCTAATTAGAATACTTAGTGGGTTAATGAAGCGAGCTGATAAACTTGATGCAATTATAGTTGAAACAACTGGTTTAGCAGATCCAGCTCCTGTGGCTCAAACCTTCTTTGTAGATCAAGATGTAGCAAATAAAACAAAGCTAGATGCAATTGTTACAGTTGCAGATGCAGTTCATTTAAGCTCACAAATTGAGGATCATCACGAAGCTGAGGAACAAATTGCTTTTGGTGATGTAATATTACTAAATAAAATAGATCTTGTGAAAGATGAGAATATAGAGGTAGTGACAAAGAGAATTCGTAAAATTAATCCTTTTGCAAAAATTATTAAAACTACAAAATGTGGAGCACCACTTAAGGAAATTCTTAATCTTGATGCTTTTAGTTTAAAACGTATTTTAGAGGTAGAACCAGATTTTCTTGAGTCAGATCATGACCATGAACATGATGATGATGTTACAAGTTTATCATTCGTATCTAATACACCCCTTGATATGGAAAAATTTCAAAACTGGTTTGGAAAACTTTTACAGACAAAAGGTCAAGATATTATGAGAACTAAGGGAATACTTGATTTTAAAGATGAAAATGATCGATATGTATTTCAAGGCGTTCATATGTTGATGGATGCTTCTCCTATGGGAAAATGGCCCGAAAATAAAGAACGTAGTTCTAGACTAGTTTTTATTGGACGTAACTTAGATACAATGAATTTAAAAGAGGGATTTGAAGCCTGTAAATCAGAATGACAACTGATTTAAATCAATTTCCAGAGCTAGATAAAACTAAATTTGAACAAAGAGGAATTCAGTTAGAAATTGGAGTTCCAGTTACCTGCGCGGTTTCAATTGGTAATAATATAGCTGCTGGTTTTGGTGATGGTACTGTAAGAATTTTCAGTTCTGGAGAAAAACACAAAACTTTAAAGGCTCATAAGGGTGTTATACTTTGCATGTCAAAGGATGGTGATAGTATTTTAACTGGTGGTGATGATGGTTATTTTTTAAAAATTTCACTTAATGGAGAAATTAATGAAATTACAAACTTTGGTTCACGATGGGTAGACCACGTTGCAGCATATAATGGAAACCTAGTCTGTTCCTCAGGTAAGGTAGTTTACTATTGGGATAAAAATAAAAAAGAACCAAAATCTTTAAATCATGATAGTACGATTGGAGGTTTAGCATTTGATGCTAAAGGAAGACGGTTGGCTGTATCTAGATACGGAGGTGTTACAATTTGGAAAAAAGATTACAGTAATAAATGGAAATCAACAAAATTAGATTGGAAAGGTTCTCACAACAAAGTGAGTTTTAGCCCAGATGGTAAATACTTGGTAACGTCTATGCAAGAAAATGTACTTCGATGCTGGCGTTTAAAAGATAAGCTTGATTTTGCTATGTCAGGATATGGCTCAAAAGTTAAAAGTTTTGCATTCATTAGTGATACAAGTTACTTGGTAACATCAGGAGCGATAGATGCAATATGTTGGCCCTTTGACGGTGAAGGACCAATGGGACGTAAACCTATTTGTCTTCCTTATATAGGAAATAAACAAGTTACATTTATCGAACCATTTCCTGATGAAAAAGCAATTTTTGCTGGTTTGAGTGATGGTTCTGTTTTTTTATCTCAAATTGAAAATGAAAATAACACTATAATAATTAGAAGTTTCACAGGTTCTGAAGTTAGTGCAATCGCAATGACTCATGATAAATCAAGTATATTTATTGGTGACATGAATGGAAATACTTTATGGACTTCAATTTGGGATCAATAAAAAATGTTTAATAAAAAAAAACCAAATTTAGAAACAATTCAGGATTTAAAAAATTATTTTATAAAAAAATATGAAATACCAGAAAGTACAATTTTAAGCATTGCTGAATTAAATTGTCACGAACCTGATTGTCCTCCGACAGAAACAGTAGTAACTGCTAGATCAATAGATGGATCTACCCAAAACTGGAAAATCCATAAACCTATAGATGAAATAAGTGAAAATGACGTTAATGATTTAGAATAAAAATTGATCTTTAGTTATAAATAATATCTAATAATGGGATGAGTACAGTTCCCCTTACATTAGATGAAATATTTGATTTAGCTAGAAAGACCTTACTAGCTAATGGGTGTGATGAAGAAACAGCTTCAATTCTGTCAGATTTAATTAGAAATGCTGAAAGAGACGGATCTTTATCTCATGGTTTGTTTAGGTTACCTGCATATGTGAGTGGTTTAAAAAGTGGAAAAATTAATGGTAAAGGAAAACCTGAAGTAAAAAAGATTTCTTCATCAGTAATAAAAGTTCTAGGGAATAATTGTTTAGCTCCTGTAGTTTTAAATAAAGGGCTACCTGAATTAGCAAAAGCTGCAAAAGAAAATGGTGTTGCTGTCCTTGCAATTAACAATTCACATCATATGGCTGCAATGTGGCCTGAAACAGAAAAATTGGCAGAAGATGGTTTAGTTGCCTTTGCTTGCACATCATACAAGCCTGCTGTAGCACCCGCTGGAGCTATCAAACCCTTGTTTGGAACAAATCCAATTTCTTTTGCATGGCCACGACCAGGAAAAACTCCTGTAGTTTACGATATGGCAACTGCATCAATGGCAATGGGTGAAGTTCAAGTTGCCAAAAGAGAAGGGCATAAAGTTCCACTTGGAACTGGTTTAACTAAGGATGGTAAAGAAACAAATGACCCAGGAGCAATAGCTGATGGTGGTGTACTACTTCCTTTTGGTGGATATAAAGGTTCTGCAATAGCAATGATGGTAGAATTAATGGCTGGCGCACTAGTTGGTGATAATTTTAGCTTTGAGACAGCTGCAAAAGACAATAATGATGGCGGACCTCCTAGTGGTGGAGAATTTATTCTTGCAATTTCACCTGATAAAACTTCAGGAACTGATTGGCAAAAACACGCTGATGAATTTTTTAATAAAATGAAATCATTTGAAGGAGTTAGACTTCCAGGAGAGAGAAGACATAAAAATAGATTAGATAAGGGCCCTCGAAATATTAATGAAGAGCTGGTTAAAAAAATTAAATCTTTAAGCTAAAGTAATTTCTATTGGTGTATGGTCCGATGGTTTTTCACGGCCTCTTGGATCTTTATTAATATTAATAGCTTTAACTTGGTCTATTAAAGAATTAGATACTAAAAAATGATCTATTCTCATTCCATTATTTTTCTGCCATGCACCCCTCATGTAATCCCAAAAAGTATATCCTTCTTTAGTTTCATTAAAATGTCTATAAACATCGTTAAAACCTAGATTAATCATTTCTCTTAATTTTTTTCTTATTTCCAATCTAAATAGAGCATCGTCTTCGAAGCTTTTTGGATTATAGACATCCTCAGCTGTAGGAATAATATTAAAATCACCACCAAGAATTATATTTTGATTTTTTTTGGTTAAAGCTTTTAATTGTTTAATTAAATCATCAAGCCATTTTTTTTTGTAATCATATTTTTCAGTATCAACAGGATTACCATTTGGTGTATAGATATTGATTAATTGAATATTTTTCTTTTTGTGTTCAAGTTCAGCTGAGATTATTCTTGATTGTTTTAGTTTATCTTTGATTAAGTCTGTTTTAACATTTTTTAATTTTCCTTTTGAAATAATAGCAACACCATTGTAACTTTTTTGACCAAATACATGACTTTCATAGTCCATTGAGGAAAAATCATCATAAGGAAAGTTTACATCCTCAGTTTTAATTTCTTGCATCATCACAACATCAGGTTTGTATTTTAGTAGATAACTTTTGATATTTTCAATACGTGCTCGCACAGAATTTACATTCCACGAGGAAATAATCATTAAAGAGAAAACGAAACACCACAACCACAAGAAGATTTGGTTTGCGGATTAGTTATTTTGAATTGTTCACCAATTAATTCAGAAACATAGTCTATTTCTGATCCTTTTAATAAATCTGCAGAGGTTTTATCTATCAATATATTTTCATAATTTAAATCATCGGCTGCTTTTTCTTTGTCAAAAGTAAATTCATATTGGAAGCCTGAGCAACCACCACCTTTGATAGCGATTCTAAAAAACGACCCTTTGTCTTTTTTAGACAGCAAAACATTGATCTGTTTTAGAGCCTTATCAGTAAATTTAATTTCTTTAATCATTATTGATCACTGGTATTACTAATATAATACTTAAATTTTAATTTTAAAGGATGAAAAAATACTCAAAGATTGCTCTTACTAAAAGCAAAGGAAGAATATTCAAAGAATCTGTATCAAAATATAGATCGCCATTTCAAAGAGATAGAGATCGAATAGTTCACAGCGCCTCATTTCGAAGGCTCAAACACAAGACACAAGTATTTGTAAACACAGAAGGTGATCATTACAGAACAAGATTAACCCATTCAATGGAAGTTGCTCAAATTGCACGATCTATTGCAATATATCTTGAATTGAATGAAGATCTAGCTGAAACCTTGAGTTTGGCACATGATTTGGGCCACCCACCTTTTGGTCATGCTGGTGAGGACTCTCTTAATGAATGTATGGAAGATTATGGAGGCTTTGATCATAATTTACAAACTCTTCGTGTGGTTATGTTTTTGGAGAATAAATATCTTAAATATACTGGATTAAATCTTTCAATTGAAACCTTAGAGGGATTGCTTAAGCATAATGGTCCTGTTTATGAATTGGACTTAGTTGATAGTCTTATTGGTGTAAAAAAATTCAATCATAAGATTAATTTTGAGACTTATCCATCATTAGAGGCTCAAGTTTCAGCTATTTCAGATGATATAGCTTATAACAACCATGATATTCAAGATGGTATAAATGCAAATTTATTTAAACTAGAGGAGTTAATTGAAATTAACTTTTTTAAAGATATTTATAAAAAATATAAAAAAAAGATAAACAAACAAAACTATAAAATTGCAACATATCAGATTATAAGAGATTCTATTGATCGAATGATTAGAGATTTAATTAAAAATACCAAAACTAATTTGAAGATTAATAAAATAAAAAATTATAAAGATATTACTAAAGCAAATTTAACAATGGTAGATTTTTCTGAAAAAGTCAAAGATTCTGTGGATGAAATAAGATTTTTTTTAAAAACAAAGATGTATAATAATAATGCAGTTCTGAAAAAAAACGATAATGGCAAATTAATAATTAAAAAACTGTTTAATAAAATACAAAAAAACCCTAAAAAATTTATTTCAAAAGATCATCTCTCAAAGGATAAATATAGAGCAATTTCAGATTTTATATCAGGAATGACAGACAGATATGCAATCAACCTTCACAAAAACTTTAAATGAATATTTTTGAACAGTATTTAGATAAAATAAAAGAAATCCTTTCAACACTATCTTCAAATGGAGATTTAATTTTACCAGATTCACTAAACGGGATAACTGCTGAAATTCCACCTTCAAAATTTGATAGTGATATTTCTACCAATGTAGCCATGGTCCTTTCTAAGATTAATAATAAATCTCCATCAGAT
The DNA here is from genome assembly GCA_902617625.1 of uncultured Pelagibacteraceae bacterium. Taxonomy (GTDB): domain Bacteria; phylum Pseudomonadota; class Alphaproteobacteria; order Pelagibacterales; family Pelagibacteraceae; genus Pelagibacter. The sequence goes on from CACMXJ010000004.1 coordinate 41,057, forward strand.
CTGGCCTCAATTTTGGCAGAAAAAATCAAAAAAGAGGATAAATTTATTGAAGAGATATCAGTTGTAAAACCTGGTTTTATCAACATTAAATTTAAACCTATTTTTTGGACAAATTTTATTAAAGAGATGATTAAAAATTCTAAATCTTTTGGAACAAATAAAAATATAAAAAGAAATTACCTAATAGAATTTGTATCTGCTAATCCAACTGGCCCTTTACATGTTGGCCATTGTAGAGGAGCAATATTAGGCGATGTGATGGCTAATCTTTTATTATTTAATAATAATAAAGTTACAAAAGAGTATTATATAAACGACTACGGTAATCAGATTATAAATTTTACAAAGTCAGTTTATTATAGAATAAGAGAGATTTCTTTTAATGAACCTTTTCCAATAGATAATGAAGATTTATATCCTGGAGACTATTTAATTGACTTTGCTCAAAACATTTTAAACTCAAATAAAAATATTGATTTTAATAATTTTGACAAAATATCTCAAGAATTGACTTCTTTAGCTATTGACGAGGCATTAAAGTTAATCAAAAGTAATCTTAAAAGTCTTGGTATTAATCATGATAACTTTGTCAGTGAAAAGAAAATAGTTGAAAATCAAGAAGTGGAAAAAGTTGTTGAATTTCTTCAAAAAAACAAATTTGTTTATAAAGGAAAAATAAAGGCACCAGCAGGTGAAGATGATATTAATTGGGTTGAGCGTGAGCAGTTGCTTTTTCGATCGACTGATTTTGGAGATGACAAAGATAGAGCATTACAAAAATCTGATGGCGCTTGGACTTATTTTGCAAGTGATGTTGCATACCACAAAAATAAATTAGACAGAAAATTTGATAGGCTTATTAATATTTTAGGTGCAGATCATGCTGGTTATATAAAAAGAATTTCATCATCTGTCGAAGCTCTATCAAACTCTAAAGATAGATTAATTTGTAAAGTTAGCCAACTTGTTAAACTTATTAAAGATAAGAAACCCTTTAAAATGTCTAAAAGAAAAGGGGACTATATAACTATAGATGATTTAATTAATGAGGTAGGAAAAGATGCAACAAGATTTATAATGTTAAATCGAAGTAGTGATGTTGAACTCGATTTTGATTTTGATAACGTTATAGAAAAATCAAAAGATAACCCCCTTTATTACGTTCAATATTGTTATGCAAGAATATGTTCAGTATACAGACATCTTGATAAAGATTTAAAATCAGATCTAGATATTACTAAGTACGATTTTGAATATTCGAATGATGAAATAAAAATCTTAAAAAAATTATCTGAATGGCCCAAGTGTATTGATGTATCTTGTAATAAGCTTGAGCCGCATAGAATACCGACTTATTTATATGAATTAGCCTCTTTATTCCATTCATATTGGAATTTAGGTAAGGAAAATCCAGACAAAAGATTTATCAATGATCAAAAAAAAATAACCGATGATAAATTGATTTTTCTAAAAGCTATTTCCAATGTAGTAAAATCTGGGATGAATATAGTTGGAGTGTCTACGCCAGATAAAATGTGATGCTAAAAGAGATTAAATATTTAATATTTTTATTACTCATCAGTTTTTTCATTTTTTTTACAGGTAAGTATTATTTTTCAGATGATAATAAAAAAAATTCTTTTAGATCTTTGAGTAATATTGACAAAAAAATTGATATTTATTCTGAAAAATTGCCAGTTTTAGAAAATGATACTAAAGACATCATTCAATATGTAGAAAAATCTAATAAAGATAAAAAGAAAAAATTTAATTTTTGGAAACTTCTTGATTAATGAATAATCGAAGATCTTTTATTATCGGCATTAAATCGACAAAACTTAACCTGAGAGAAAAGAATTTTATTAGAAAATATAAGCCATGGGGAGTAATTTTATTTACTAGAAACATAAAAGATATTAAACAGGCAAAACAATTAACTACGTCTATACGCAAGATCTTTAATGACGATAAATATCCAATCTTAATTGATCAAGAAGGTGGTAGAGTAAACCGACTTAAAAATATTATATCTTTTGAAAATCTAACCTCTGAATTTTTTGGCAAAAAGTTTATAAAAAAACCTAAAGAATTTAATTTTTTCTATAAACTATTTATTGATAAAACTTCATATTTATTAAAATTGATAGGAGTTAATATTAATACTTGTCCTGTTTTAGATCTTAGAAAGAAAGGTTCATCATCAATTATTGGAGACAGATCTTTCTCTAGTAATCCCAAAATAGTTTCAAAAATTGGTGATTATTGCATTAACTATCACCATAATAATGGCGTAGGAACTATTATTAAACATATACCAGGACATGGTTTAGCAAAAGTTGATAGTCACCATTTTACACCCGTAATTAATAAAAATTTAGATTACTTAATAAAAAATGATTTTTTTCCTTTCAAAAGAAAAAATTCTTTTTTTGCAATGACAGCTCATATCATATTCAAAAAGATCGATTTAAAAAATACAGTAACGCATTCTAAGAAAATGATAAAATTAATAAGATATAAAATAGGTTTTAAAAATATTTTGATTTCTGACGATATATCGATGAAAAGTTTAAAAGGTAAAATTAAAGAAAATACAATCAATGCGTTTAATGCTGGTTGTGATCTTGTTTTACATTGTAATGCCAAACAAAATGAGATGGAAATTGTTGCTCAAAATTCACCTTTCATAAGCAAATTTGTAATAAAAAAAACATCACAATTTTATAAGATAATAAGTTAGTATTCACTTATGACAGAAAATGATTCCTCACTTTTTAGTGTTGATATTGAAAATTATAACGGTCCATTAGATATATTGTTAGACCTTGCAAAATCTCAAAAGGTTAATTTAGAAAATATTTCTATTACAAAACTAGCAGATCAATTTCATGATTTTATAACAAACCAAAAAAATCTAAATCTAGAGTCTGCCTCTGAGTATTTACTTATGGCCACATGGCTTGCTTATTTGAAATCTAAACTTCTTTTACCTGGAACACCTGAGGAGGAGTTTAAAGTTCAAGAAGTGGCAGAAAAATTAAAACTCCAACTTAAAAAATTAGAATTAATCAGATTATTATCAGAGCAAATGTTAAAGCGTAAAAGATTAGGTCGTGAAATCAGAACAAGAGGTGTAAGGGCAGGCATTAGACCCATTTATAACAGTGAAATTAAAGTAAATTTATTTGAATTACTTAAGACATATTCAACTATTATTATGACTAAAGATTTTCAAAAAATAAATATTCCTAAACTTCCTGTTTTTACAACTGAAGAAGGGATTAAAACAATCAGAGATTTTTTTGGAAAATTAACAGATTGGAAAAAATTAGAGGACTTGATACCTAAAAATTTTAAGAGTGTTACAAAGTACAAAAAAACTGGTACAGCAGGTATATTTGCAGGATCACTTGAACTTGTTAAAGAAGGTAATTTAAAGATTAAACAAGAAAATTTATTTGATGATATTTTTATTAAGGAAAAATAATGATTAAAAAAATTACAAAAAAAGATAATGTTATTGATTTTCCTAATAAATTATCCTCAATTGAAAAAGAAATTGAAGCAATAGTTTTTGCAGCTGCTGAGCCACTTGATATTGAAACTATAGAAAATAAGATTTCAAAAAAAACTAATGTCGAAAAAATTTTATTAAAATTACAAAACGAATATTCCAATCGAGGTATTAATTTAGTGTGTATCTCAAAAAAATGGTCATTTAGAACATCGCCAAATCTTTCTGAAATTATGAAACAGGAAAAAACTATTGAAAAAAAATTATCAAGAGCTGCAATTGAAACACTTGCAATCATTGTTTATCATCAACCAGTAACACGTGCTGAAATTGAAGAAATTAGAGGTGTTGCATTCGGCACAAATACTCTTGAAATTTTGATGGAGTTAAACTGGGTAAAACCAGGGGGTAGAAAAGATGTCCCCGGAAAACCAATTCAATATGTTACAACTGATGATTTTTTAAGTCATTTTAATCTTCAAAAGTTATCCGATTTACCAACCGTTGATGAATTGGGTGCCGCTGGTCTTATCGATAGTACAAATATTGATAATGCAATTTTTGGAACTGGTAAATTTTATAAAGAGAAACAAGATGGTAAAAAAGAGGATATTTATTCGAATATTGATGAAATGCTAAGCAGCACTTTAGACTCTGAGGAGAAAAATAAGAATTCATAACTTAGGTTAAAAAAAGTCACTTTTAAATTGAGAGTAAAAGATATATAACTTTTCTATGAGCATAGGAATTTGGCAGATAGCAATTGTTGTTATACTTGTAGTTTTACTTTTTGGAAGAGGTAAGATCTCAAGTTTGATGGGAGATGTTGCTAAAGGAATTAAGAGCTTTAAAAAAGGTATGGCATCAGATGTTACTGATGACAACGAACCTAAAAATATTTCCGAAGATAATCAAGATAATAACAAAAAAGATTAAATCACATGCCTACTATTGGTTGGTTTGAGATTTTAATTATCGTAGCAATAGCCATTGTTGTTCTTGGACCAAAAGATTTCCCAATAATGTTAAAAAAAGTTGGCTCATGGATTGGTACAATTAAGAATTATATCAATAATGTCCAAAATGAAGTTTCAAATATTGATATTGAAAATGATAAAATAGAAAAAAAAGAAGAAAAAAAACATGAGTCAGAATGATAAAGAGGGTGGTTTTGTAAGCCATTTAGCTGAACTAAGAAAAAGACTTATACATAGTTTTATTTTTCTAATTGTTTTTTTTGTTGGATGTTATTTTTTTGCAGAACATTTATATGGTTTTTTAGTAGATCCTTTCGCTCAAGCCGTTAAAGATGATGGAACTGACAGACGATTAATATTTACTGCTCTTCAAGAAACCTTTTTAACATATCTAAAGATTTCTTTCTTTACAGCATTCTTTGTCACTTGCCCGTTTATACTTATGCAAATTTGGAAATTTATAGCGCCTGGTTTATATAAACATGAAAAACATGCAATATTACCTTATCTAATATTAACTCCAGTGCTTTTTTTTCTTGGAGGAATGTTAGTTTATTATTTGATAATGCCTTTAGCGATAAAGTTTTTTTTATCATTTGAAAGCACAGGTTTATCCACAAATTTACCGATACAACTTGAAGCTAAGGTAAATGAGTATTTATCATTAGTCATGAAACTTATTTTCGCTTTTGGTATAAGTTTTCAATTACCTGTGGTTTTAAGTTTACTAGCTAGAATTGGTGTTGTTGATTCTGAATTTTTAAAGAAAAGAAGAAAATACGTTGTAGTTATAATTTTTGCAGCAGCAGCATTATTAACACCACCTGACCCTATAACCCAAATTGGTTTAGCGATTCCATTATTAATTTTATATGAATTATCAATTTTTTCTGTAAAGTTTATAGAGGATAAGAAATTTAAAGATTCTAATGCATAACTTAAAGGAAATAAGAAAAAATTTCGATGATTTTAAAAACGCGCTAAAAGGTAGATTTCTTAAAATAGATTTTAATGAACTTAAAGACTTAGATATAAAAAATAGAAATTTTATCCAAAAAAAAGAGTCTTTGGAAAATGAAAAAAAAGAAATTTCAAAATCTAAAGATGAAAAATTATTTAAAAAATCAAAAGAAATTTCAAATGAAATAGACGAAATATCAAAACAGCAACAAATAATAAAAGACCAATTAGATAAAATTTTATCATTTATCCCAAATATTCCTCATAAAGATGTTCCGAATGGAAAAGATGAAAATGATAACGTAGAAATAATGAAATCGGGTCAAATACCAAATTTTGATTTTAAACCCTTATCACACTATGAATTAGGTGAAAAACTTGGAATGCTTGATTTTGACCTAGCCACTAAAACTACAGGTGCACGGTTTGTATTCGTAAAAAATAAACTGGCCTTATTAGAAAGAGCTATTTCAAATTTCATGTTAGATACGCACATATTAAAAAATGGTTATGAAGAAATTTCACCACCTTTATTCGCTTCTGAAAGTACAATGTTTGGTACAGGTCAACTTCCTAAATTTGAAAATGATCAATTTGAAATCAAACTAGATGATAATGGGGAAAGAAAGTTTTTGATACCTACTGCAGAAGTGATTTTAACTAATATTGTTAAAGATCAGATGATTAATCAAAAAGATCTACCAATGAGATTTGTTGCATCTACACCATGCTTCAGAAAAGAGGCAGGTAGTTATGGCAAAGATACAAAAGGTATGATTAGACAGCATCAGTTTTACAAAGTTGAAATGGTTAGTATCGTCGAACAAGAAAAATGTCTAGAAGAACTTGAGAGAATGACGAAATGTGCAACATCAATTTTAGATCTACTAGAATTACCATACAGAAAAATGATCCTATGCAGCGGTGACATGGGATTTAGTGCTGAAAAAACTTATGACATTGAAGTTTGGCTACCTTCAGAGAAAAAATATAGAGAAATCTCTTCTTGTTCATCTTGTTCAACTTTTCAAGCTGTGAGAATGAAAGCAAGATATAAGAATCAGAAAAAAGAAACTCTTTATGTTGGTACTTTAAATGGGAGTGGTCTAGCTGTGGGTAGAACTTTAATAGCAGTTATAGAAAATTATCAACAAAAAGATGGTTCAATAATAATTCCAAAAGTTTTAAGACCGTATATGGACAATTTGGAAAAAATTTCTGTCAAATAAAGTTGTTTTAATCTTTTAGATAGTATAAATAATCAATTTTAATTAAGGAGATTTATGGATAGTGCAGGAATAGGACAATTTATACCATTAATTTTAATTTTTGTTATTTTTTATTTTTTCTTAATAAGACCTCAGCAAAAAAAAGTTAAAGAACATAAAGCCATGGTTGAGAGCTTAAAAAAAGGTGACAAAATTGTAACGTCTGGTGGTATTACAGGAACGATTTCTAGAGTTGTAGATAATGATAAAATTGAAGTAGAGATTGCTGACAACGTAACAGTTGAGGTGATTAGAGGTACTGGTGTTCAAAGTCTAATGAACTCTCAAGAAGTAAAAAAATAATTTTTTTGAATTTAAAGTGTTATATTTTTCAAAACTAAGAATTATTTTTATTACTTTAATTTCCTTACTTTTTATTATATTTGCTTTATCAAACCTTTTTAATTTTGATAACAAAATATTAAATAAAAAAATTAATTTAGGTTTAGATCTACAAGGAGGATCTTATCTTTTGCTGGAAATTGATAATGATCCAGTAATCGAGCAAAAACTTCAAAATTTAACAGTTACGATAAGAAATTTTTTTAAAGAAAAAAATGTCAGAATTACAAATTTTAAACTTTCAAATCAGACCTTATCATTTACTTCAGATGAAAATTCAAAACAAACTATCTTGGATGAATTTGCGTCAGAAGAAAGTGAATTAAATCCTTATTACCAAAGATTTAAATCACATCAATTAGATATAGTTGAGGAAAATAATTTTTTTAAGGTTTCTTTCTCAAAGCAAGGAATTATTAATCTAAAAACATCATCTCAAGATCAAGCGCTAGAAATAGTTAGAAGAAGAATAGATGAAATCGGTACAAATGAACCCAATATTTTAAAAAGAGGTAATGATAGAATATTAGTTGAGTTACCAGGATTAGATGATCCAATGAGAATAAAATCTTTACTTGGAAAAACTGCAAATTTAACATTTAGATTTGTTACCAATGATACCGAAGGTTCATTCGGTGCAGAAAAATTAGAATTTGAAGATGGTACCGAGGAAGCAATAGTTAGTAAAAGAATTATACTAAGTGGTGAAAATCTTTTAGATGCTCAACCAAGAATGGATACAGAAAACAATGAGACTGTTGTGACCTTTTCACTGGATAGGGTAGGAGCAAAAAGATTTGGTAAAGCCACCTCTACAGGTATTGGTAAAAGATTAGCTATAGTTTTGGATGGAAAAGTTATTAGTGCTCCAGTTATCAGAGACACAATTGCTACTGGTTCTGGCCAAATCAGTGGAGGATTTACATTTCAATCAGCAACTGATCTTGCCTTACTTTTAAGATCAGGTGCATTACCTGCCCCTCTAAATATTATTGAAGAAAGAACTGTTGGTCCAGATTTAGGACAGGACTCTATAAACGCAGGAATGATTGCTTTGTTGATTGGTTTTATATTGGTCATACTTTATATTTTTGTTAAATATAAAATCTTTGGAATCATCACTAATATTGCTTTAATTTTAAATCTTTTCATATTAGTTGGAATACTAACCATTTTTGAAGCAACTTTAACATTACCTGGTATAGCAGGAATAATTCTTACCGTGGGTATGGCTGTTGATGCAAATGTTCTAATTTTTGAAAGAATTAAAGAGGAGTTAAAGAGTGAAAAAAATAATTTAATAGCATTTGATAGTGGTTATACAAAATCCAGAACTGCTATATTAGATGCGAATATTACTACTTTATTAGCAGCGATTATTTTATTCTTTATGGGATCAGGTCCAATTAAAGGTTTTTCATTAACACTAGGAATTGGGATATTTACAACATTATTCACTGTCTATTTTATAGCAAGATTATTGACCGTTTTGTATGTATCGAAAAATAAAGAAAAAGAGGGACTGATTTAGATGATAGCCTTTAACAAATATTATAATAAATTTAATATTCTTTCAGTATCTTTAGTAATTGTTTCTTTATTATTACTTACGTTTAAAGGTTTAAATTTTGGAATAGATTTTAAAGGTGGAACTCTTATTGAATTAAGATCTACAGACAGTAAGATTAATGTTTCCTCACTAAGGGATAATTTAAGTCAAATGAATTTGGGCGATGTATCTGTTAAAAACTTTGGTAATGAGACTGATTTTTTAATTAAGTTTGAAAATAATGAAAATAAAAATGTAATTGAAGAAATTAAGAAGAATTTAGATAAATCATTCGGGAACAGCTTCAATTTCAGAAGAGTAGAAAATGTTGGCCCTAAAGTTAGTGCTGAATTATTAAGATCAGGTGTTATTGCAATATCAGTGGCTTTGTTTTTGATGCTTGTATATATTTGGATAAGATTTGAGTGGCAATTCAGCTTGGGTGCTATAGCAGCTTTATTCCATGACGTTATTGTTACACTTGGTCTCTTTTCTTTATTAGGTTTGGAGATTAATCTTTCAATAATTGCAGCTGTGCTTACAATAGTTGGTTATTCAATGAACGATACAGTTGTAATTTTTGATAGAGTAAGAGAAAATTTAAGAAAATATTCAGACATAAAAATTTTTGAATTAACAAATATTTCTATAAACGAAACTTTATCTAGAACTTTGATTACTTCTGTAACAACTCTATTAGCCTTACTCTCAATATTCTTTTTTGGTGGTGAAGTATTAAAAGGTTTTTCTTTAGCTATGATATTCGGGGTAATTTTTGGAACCTATTCATCAATTTATATTGCAAATACAGTGCTAGTTAGACTCAATGTGTCTCAAAAAACAGTCCTTAGAGAAGATAAAAATTAATATAAATTTTGAGCTGCTACCATTGAAAGTAGCATCGGTAAAGATAACAAAGTATTTGTTCTTGAAAATAGCATAGCTGTCTTAGCTGATTTTGCTTTCACCTCAGGTTCACATTCTACTATACCTAAAGCTTTTTTCTGATTTGGCCAAATTACAAACCATACATTAAAAGCCATAACAACACCTAGCCACATTCCAATTCCAATTGCGGTATGTTTTGGCACCCCTGAGCCTATACTCAAAGTCATTGCGTCATGAAGATATCCATTTAACCACGCAAGTATAAATCCTGATAGGATTGTAAGTGCTGCTGCCCATCTAAAATAAAAAAGAGCAGCTGGAGCAATTACCTTACCAATAGCTGGCTTTTGTTCATCAGGTATTTTACCCATATTAGGAATTTGAACGAAATTAAAATACCACAAAAGACCTATCCACATTATAGCTACTACGACGTGAAAAAATCTTGTCAACCAAGACCAGAAGAGTCTATCGAAACTAAATCCGTCATTTTGATAGAACAATCCTATAAAAACAACTAAAGCTAATGCTAATGAAGCATGAATTGTTCTTGGTAGAGAGCCTAATAATTTATCCATATTTAAATATACTAATTTTGATTATGTTTAACAATGATTTTTTTTTAATTTAAAAGTTGTTTCAAAAATTTTCCAGTATAACTTTCATTAATTTTACAAATTTCCTCTGGCTTTCCTTCTGCGATAATTTTTCCACCTTTGACACCACCCTCAGGTCCCATATCAACAATATAATCTGCTGTTTTTATAACATCTAAATTATGTTCAATTACAACAACAGTATTTCCTAAAGCTACAAATGTATGGAGAATTTCAAGTAATTTTTTTATATCATGTTGATGTAAACCGGTAGTTGGTTCATCTAGTATATACATTGTTCTTCCTGTAGATCTTTTTGATAACTCTTTAGCTAATTTAATTCTCTGAGCTTCACCACCTGATAAAGTTGTAGCTTGTTGGCCGATTTTTATATACCCTAAACCAACTTTCTTTAATGTTAGTAATTTTGTTTTAATATTAGATATATTTTCAAAGTATTCACATCCCTCATCGACTGTCATGTTTAAAACATCAGCGATACTCTTGTCTTTAAATTTGATTTCTAAGGTTTCTCTGTTGTATCTAGTGCCTTTGCATTCATCGCATTGAATATAAACATCTGGTAGAAAGTGCATTTCATAGGTTATCACTCCATCACCTTCACATGCTTCACATCTACCACCTTTAACATTAAATGAAAATCTACCAGGCTTATAACCTCTAGACTTTGACTCAGGTAAACCTGTAAACCAGTCTCTAATAGGACCAAAGGCGCCTGTATAAGTAGCAGGATTAGATCTTGGAGTTCTTCCGATAGGTGATTGATCAATATCGATGATTTTATCAATCAACTCTGTTCCTTTAAAACCTTTAAATGGCTTTGGAATTTTTCTAGACTTATTATTGTTTAATGTTAGATTTAAAGCATTGTAAAGCGTCTGCAATACAAGAGTAGATTTTCCGCTACCTGATACTCCTGTTACACAAGTTAAACTTCCTAATGGAATTTTTAAATTAACATTATTAAGATTATTTCCAGTTGCACCAGTAATTTCTAAAAATCTTCCATTCTTGGCCAACCTTCTTTTTGAGGGCACATTTATTTTTAATTTGTTTGATAGATATTTTCCAGTAATACTATTTTGATTTTGACTTATTTCTTTAATTGAACCTGCTGCAACAACTTCACCACCTTTGTTACCGGCTTCTGGCCCAAGATCAATTATATGATCTGCATTCTCCATTGTTTCAGTATCATGTTCAACTACTATAACTGTATTGCCTAAATCTCTTAATCTTTTTAAGGCATTAATTAGCTTTACATTATCTTTTTGATGAAGACCTATTGATGGTTCATCTAAAACATATAAAACACCAGTTAAACCAGAACCAATCTGTGATGCTAATCTTATTCTTTGTGCTTCACCACCAGATAAAGTTCCAGACTCTCTTGAAAGAGTAAGATAATCAAGACCAACATTGAGTAAAAAATTTAATCTTTCGTTAATTTCTTTTAAAATATGTTCAGCAATTTTAACTTGTCTTCTGTCTAAATTATTTTTTAAATTATCAAACCATATTGCAGCATCTGAAATTGATTTTTCTGTAACCTCACTGATATGAAGACCATCAATTTTTACACATAATGCCTCATCTTTTAATCTATGACCATTACATCTTTCACATTTGGTGTCTGATTGATATTGAGCAATTTCTTCTCTTTTCCAATCACTATCTGTCTCTAGGTATCTTCTTTCTAAGTTGTTTATTACACCTTCAAAAGTTTTTTTATGTGAATATTTTTCGTAACCATCGTCATACGTAAATTTTATTTCTTCATCATCAGATCCATAAAGGATAATATCTTTTATCTTTTTTGGTAATTTTGACCATTTTTCTTCTAGAGAAAATCCATAATGCTTAGCTAAAGAACTTAATGTTTGAGCATAATACAATGTTGTTGTTTTTGCCCAGGGTTCAATTGCACCATCAATTATACTTTTTTTCTCATTTGGTATAACCAAATTTGGATCAACATTAAGCTTTATCCCGATACCCTCACATTCCTCACAAGCACCAAATGGACTATTGAAAGAAAATAATCTTGGTTCAATTTCTTCTATGGTAAATCCACTTTCAGGACATGCAAATTTGGTTGAAAATATCAATTTTTCCAGTTTTCTAAATTTTTTTGGTAAAGTTTCATCTTCATATTCAACAAACAAAAGACCATTAGCTAGCTGTATTGAAGTCTCTATACCTTCTGCAAGTCGATTTCCTAAAGATGAGTTTAGAACTATTCTATCAACAAGTATTGAAATATCATGTTTAATTTTCTTATTTAACTCTGGAACTTTTTCAATATCATATAAAACATCATCAATTTTGATTTTTCTAAAACCTCTTTTTTTATAATTTAAAATCTCTTTTCTATATTCACCTTTTCTTCCTCTGACTACAGGTGCATAAAGATAAATAGTTGATTTTTTTGGTAGTTTTTTAATCTTATCTACTATTTGACTAACAGTTTGTGACTCAATTGGTTTACCAGTAAAAGGTGAATAGGGAATACCAGCTCTAGCATATAACACTCTCATATAATCATAAATTTCGGTAACTGTTGCAACTGTAGATCTAGGATTTTTTGATGTATTTTTTTGCTCTATTGATATTGCAGGACTTAAACCCTCTATAAGATCAACATTTGGTTTTTTCATTTTATCCAAAAATTGTCTTGCATATGCCGATAAACTCTCGACATATCTTCTTTGACCTTCAGCATAAATTGTATCAAACGCCAATGAAGATTTTCCTGACCCAGATAGTCCGGTAATTACAATAAATTTATCCTTTGGAATTTCTAAAGATATATTTTTTAAATTATGTTCTTTTGCACCCTTTATAACTATCTTTTTGATCATAATTTATGTTGCTTTGGCCTAATAAAATTAATATTCAGAGTAAAATTGTGATATAAATTAATTAACTAATAAAATAAATATTAAAATATTATGGCTGGAAGTTTAAATAAAGTACTTTTAATTGGTCGTTTAGGCGCAGATCCCGAAATCAAGCAAATGGTGAATGGAAAAAGCGTTGCAAGATTAAGTCTTGCAACAAGTCAATCATGGAAAGATAAAAATACGGGCGAAAAAAAAGAAAAAACTGAATGGCACCGTATAGTTGTATTTAATGAAGGTTTAGTAAATGTTGTTCAACAATATCTTAAAAAAGGTGCTCAAGTTTATGTTGAGGGTCAAATATCAACAAGAAAATGGAAAGATGAACAATCTGGACAAGACAAATATTCAACTGAAGTAGTTATACAAGGCTACAATTCTTCTCTTACTATGCTTGGAGGTGGAAATTCAGGTGGCGGTATAGCAAATGACAATTCACAAATATCAAATAATGCTGAGGATCTATCTCAAGTTCAAAATGATATGGACGACGATATTCCATTTTAATCATTATGGAAAAAAACGAAGTTTCTAAAGATAAAAATATAAAATTAATTTCAATGCATGATGAGATGAGCTCATCTTATCTCTCATATGCAATGAGTGTTATTGTTAGTAGAGCTCTCCCAGATGTTAGAGATGGCTTAAAACCTGTGCACAGAAGAATATTATATGCAATGTATAAGGGTGGTTATGATTGGACGAAACAATTTAGAAAATGTGCAAGAATTGTTGGGGATGTAATAGGTAAATATCACCCACATGGTGATCAATCAGTTTATGATGCCCTTGTTCGTATGGTTCAGGATTTTTCAATGAGTTTACCTCTCGTTGATGGTCAAGGTAATTTTGGATCTATAGATGGTGATCCAGCAGCCGCTATGAGATATACAGAAACTAGATTATCAAAAGTTTCGCAATTTTTAATTGATGATATTGAAAAAAATACAATTGAATTTAAAAGCAATTATGATGAAACAGAAAAAGAGCCGTCTGTATTACCTGCGCAGTTTCCAAATCTATTAGTAAATGGAGCAGGAGGTATCGCCGTTGGTATGGCGACAAGTATTCCACCTCATAATTTAGGAGAGATTATTAACGGTACATTAGCTTTAATTGATAACAAAGATATCAAGATTAAAGATTTAATGAAGCACATACCTGGACCTGATTTTCCTACAGGTGGTGTAATTATTGGTAAAGATATTATTAAACAGGGTTATAACAAAGGTAGAGGCTCTTTTAAAATTAGAGGTGAAATATCAAACGAAACTCTTAAAAATGGTAGAGATAGATTAGTTATAAATTCTATTCCTTATCAAGTTAATAAATCTGTGTTGAATGAGAGAATAGCACAATTAGTTAGAGAAAAGAAAATAGAGGGTATTAGAGATATACGAGATGAGTCCAACAGAGAAGGTATCAGAGTTTCAATAGATTTACGAACAGGAGTTGAACCTGAGACTGTCAAAAGACAATTATACAAAAATACTCAAATAGAAAGTTCATTTGGGTTTAATACTCTTGCAATAGTAGATGGAAAGCCAAAGACTTGTAATCTTAAAGAATTTTTAGAAAATTTTTTAGAATTTAGAGAAGACGTTGTACTAAAGAAAACAAAATTTGATCTCAATAAAGCAGAAGATAGAGCACATATCTTAATTGGTTTATCCGTATCTGTTGAAAATTTAGATAAAGTAATAAAGATTATAAGAGGTTCAAAAACTCCAGATGACGCAAAAAAATCTTTATTAAATACTAAATGGAAAATTAATAAATCAAAAAAAATGGTTTCATTAATAGAGAGCAAAAATTCAAAAGGTTTATATAATTTATCAGTTGTACAAGTTGAAGCTATATTAGAATTAAGATTACAAAAATTAACAGCACTTGGTATTAATGAAATAGAAGTTGAAATAAAAAAACTATCCGAATTAATTTCTTCGTTAAAAAAAATCATATCTTCAAAAAAAGAATTATTAAAAGTAATCAGTAATGAACTTAAGGAAATAAAAGATAGATACGCAACACCAAGAAGAACAAAAATTATTGATGCAGTGCTAAATTATGACATTGAGGAAACAATACAAAAAGAAACTGTTCTTATAACTGTTACCTTACAAGGTTATATAAAAAGAGGATCACTTAAAACTGTAAAGATTCAAAAAAGAGGAGGTAAAGGTAAAACTGGTATCACAACTAGAAATGAAGACTCTGTAGTTCAAACTCTATCAGTTAATACTCATACTTCTGTTCTATTTTTTTCTACTGAAGGTCTTGTTTATAAAGTAAAAGCATGGAAAATACCTGAAGGTTCAGCATCATCAAAAGGCAAATCTCTATTTAATATTTTGCCACTTAAAAATCATCAATCAATAAGTTCAATTATGCCATTTCCTGAAAGTGACGAAGATTCAACTAAATACCAGATAGTTTTTGCAACTTCACAAGGCAAAGTTAGAAAAAATAGTTTAGAAGATTTCGCTTCAATTAATACATCAGGAAAAATAGCAATGAAGCTAGATACTAATGATAAAATAATTGGAGTTAAGATTTGTAAAGATGATCAAGATATAATCTTAAGTACAAAATTTGGAAAGTGTATTAGATTTGAGTCTAAAAAGTTAAGAATATTTAAGGGAAGGTCATCAAAAGGTATTAAAGGGATAGAATTAACACCTAACGATGAAATAGTCTCTTTATCAATTATTGATAATAATAAGTTAAAGAAAAATGGAAAAAATACAAAAGATGATAAGTCTGAATTAGCAGCAAAACAAAAATTTATTTTATCTATTAGTGAAAATGGTTTTGGCAAAAAAACCTCACATTATGATTACAGAACAACAAATAGAGGTGGTAAAGGAATTATTGGAATTATTAATTCACCGAGAAATGGGAATATTGCATCATCGTTCCCTGTATATGAGGGAGACGAAATAATGATTTCAACAAACAAGGGTAGAGTGATAAGACTAGCAGTTAAAGAAATTAGAACGGCAGGAAGAAATACACAAGGAGTAAGAATAATTAAGTTATCTGGTGATGAAAAAGTGGTTTCAGCAATTAAAATTGATGATAATTTAATATAATGTCTAAGACAGCTATCTATCCAGGCACATTTGATCCAATTACTTTTGGTCATATTGATGTAATAAAAAAAGCATTAAAATTATTTGATAAAATTGTTGTGGCCGTCTCAGACGGTGAAAATAAAGATTATCTTTTTGATGCTGAGGAAAGATTAGAAATTGTAAGAAATGCTCTTTTTAAAGATCTAAAAATGAATAAAAAAAAAATAACTTTGATTTCATTTAAATCATTAACAACTAGTCTTTGTAAAAAATACAAATCCAATATTATATTGAGAGGTTTAAGAGCAGTATCAGATTTTGAATACGAGTTTCAACTTGCTGGTATGAATAGAAAATTGAATAATAATATTGAAACTTTATTTTTGATGTCAGATGTTGAAAATCAAATTATTTCTTCAAAGTTTGTTAAAGAAATCATTAAACTTAATGGAGATATAAAAAAATTTACAACTAAGAGTACTATTAAAGCTTTAAAAGATAAATATGAGTAAACTTTTAATAAAGATATTAATTATTTTTTTATTTACAATTAATCAATCGTTAACAGAGGAGAATATAATGATTTTAAAATTAAAAGATGGTGATGTAAAGATAGAATTATTTTCAGACACAGCACCCAATCATGTCAAAAGAATAAAAGAATTGGCTGATGCTGGTAAGTATGACAATGTTGTGTTTCATAGAGTAATTGATGGCTTTATGGCACAAACAGGCGATGTTAAATTTGGCAATTCAAATTCAGATGATTTTGATTTAAGGAGAGCTGGAATGGGTGGATCAAATTTACCTGACCTTAAACAAGAATTTAGTAATCTTCCTCATGATCGAGGTACATTGTCTATGGCTAGATCATCAGATCCTAATAGTGCGAATAGTCAATTTTTTATATGTTTTAAACCAGCACCATTTCTTGATAATCAATATACTGTTTTTGGAAAAGTTATCGAAGGAATGGAATTTGTTGATAAGATCAAAAGAGGTGATGAAAATAATAATGGTGCAGTAACAGATCCTGATAAAATTATCAGTTTCAAATCTTTATAATATTCTAATTTCAATTGAAAAAATTTGAATTTAAAGTTTTAAAAAAAAATAAATTTGCAAGACGTGGTTTAATTGAAACTCACAGAGGTAAAATTGAAACACCAGTTTTTATGCCTGTGGGAACTCAAGCTACAGTGAAAGCTTGTACAATAGATGACATAAAAAAAACTGGTTCTCAAATTATTCTATCAAATACTTATCATTTAATGATACGGCCAGGTGTTAAAAGAATTGAAGATGCAGGCGGACTTCACCAATTTATGAATTGTGATTTACCAATTCTTACAGACTCTGGTGGCTTTCAAGTCATGTCTTTATCAAAACTGAACAAAATAGATAAAGAAAAAGGGGCAATTTTTAATTCTCATATTGATGGAAAAAAATTTTATCTTAGTCCAGAGGAAAGTATAAAAATTCAATTAGGACTTAATTCGGATATTGTAATGGTTATGGATGAGTGTCCAAAAAAATCAAATGACTACTCAACTATAGATAAATCTATGAATTTGTCTTTGTATTGGGCTGAAAGATCTAAGAAAGCTTTTGGGCATAACCCTCACAAAGCTTTATTTGGTATTGTACAAGGAGGTCTATTTAAAGATTTGAGACAAAAATCCTTAAAAGGACTTTTGGAAATTGGATTTGATGGTTATGCATTAGGTGGTTTAGCTGTAGGAGAAACTCAAGATGAAATGTTCACTGTTTTAGATGATATTAAAGAACATTTACCCGATGATAAACCTCACTATTTAATGGGTGTAGGTACCCCAAACGATATCTTGGGCGCTGTTAAAAGAGGTGTTGATATGTTCGATTGTGTTCTTCCAACTAGATCAGGTAGAACTGGACTTGCTTTTACTTGGCAGGGAAGAGTAAATATTAAAAATAATAAATACCAAAATGACAATACTCCTCTAGATCCAGAGTGTAAAAATCTAAATTTGAATAAATATTCTAAAAATTATCTAAATCACTTGTTTAATACAAATGAGATTCTTGGATCAATGTTGTTGACATTACACAATATAAATTTCTATCAAGAATTAATGAGATCGATTAGAGAGAATATCCAAAATGACACATTTGATACTTTTCATGATAAATACATAGATAAGTTGTAAATAGTTCAGTTTTTTTTTTAAATTCGTGTTTGAAATATTTAGATTATTCTATATATAGACTTCATTCTAAAGTGAATATGGGCCGTTAGCTCAGTTGGTAGAGCAATTCCCTTTTAAGGAATGGGTCGATGGTTCGAGTCCATCACGGCTCACCACTTATATGTATTAAATTTTTAGTGGTGGATATTTTAAAATAATTTCATTCATACGACTGTTAATCATTTTAATTCTATTTTCAGCTGATGGATGAGTACTCATAAACTCAGGTGGCGCCTTACCTTTATTTTGTTCTTTCATTCTTTCCCATATCTTAACAGTTTCGCGAATATCGTAGCCTGAAAGAGAAGAAAAAATCATACCAAGATAATCCGCCTCGCTTTCTTGTTTTCGATTAAAAGGGTTCATAATTCCTATTTGAGATAATAATCCAATAGTATTCATACCAGTAACACGATTAACACTTGATAATTTTCCGCCACTTAAAATATCAATCACTTGAGTACTTGTATTTAATAAAACTCCTCTACTAGCTCTTTCAACAGAATGTTTTGCAACCGCATGTGCAATTTCATGACCCATAACAGCAGCCAATCCGTTTGTATTTTTTGTTATATCAAGCATTCCTGTGTAAACAGCTATTTTTCCACCAGGCATACACCACGCATTTTTGACTTTTTTATTTTCAATTAAAATATATTCCCAATCAAAATAGATAGTCGGATCTGGTATATTGGAATTTTCAAAATAGATTGATATTGCATCTTCCATTTTTTTTCCGATTTCTTTTATTTCATTAAGGGACTTAGTATCTTTACTTAATTTTTCTTTCTCTTTAATTTTTTCGTAAATTTGAGCAGCTTGAGCATTTAATTTTGCCTCTGGAATCAGCTTTAATTGTTTCCTATCTGTAATAGGGGCAGTAGTACAAGAGTTAATTAAGAAACCGCAACAACCACAACCTACATAAGTTAAAAATTTTCTTCTATTCATTTTTTATGACATTGGTATTATATAATATAATGAATCTAAATAATAAAATATTATTAATATTATTCATAATAGCAATAGCTTTTGTGATATTTTCGAGTTTTAGATAATGGCAAAACAGAAGAAAAAAAAATCAATTAGTTTAATTCTTAGAAATTATTTTATTACTGGCGTGGTAGTTTTAATACCTATTGGTTTCACTTTATATTTAAGTAAAATATTAATTGGAATTTCATCTAAAGTAATTCCAGAAAATATAAATCCAAATAGTTATCTTCCATTTGAAATTCCTGGATTAGAAATTATAATTTCAGTAATTTTTATTACTATTGTTGGTGGTTTATCTCTATCTTTTTTGGGTAAACGAATTCTTAAACTTATCGATGATCTATTTAAAAGAATTCCAGTTCTAAGAACCATTTACTCTGCAATAGTACAAATGACAGAAACATTTTCTAATAAAGACCAGAATGATAAAAAAAGTGTAGTTTTAGTAGAATATCCTAGAAAAGGGGTGTGGGCTGTTGGTTTTGCGACAAAAGAAAATAAAGGCGAGATGGCAGAAAAAACTAATAAAAAATTAATTAATGTTTTTGTTCCAACTACACCTAATCCAACAAGTGGTTTTTTACTTATGTTTCCAATTGATGAAGTTATTTATCTAAATATGACATTTGAAGAGGCATCTAAATTTATTGTTTCCGCTGGAACTTCAACAAGCAAGAATTAAGCAATATCATTTATTATATCAGCTCTATCATATAATTTTATTAATGGTTTGAATTTACTTATATCTTCATTAAGATTTTCAATTCTTTTGATTTCTTTCTCAGCTAGAATAAAAAGATCATGATTGTGAACTGGATCAGCTAATTTAAAGTTCTTTATACCACTTTGTTTAAAACCTAGAATGTCACCAAAACCTCTCAGCTTCATATCTTCTTCAGATATTTTAAAGCCATCATTAGAATCTTTGAGTATATTTATTCTTTTTTTTGCATTTTCACTTAAATTAGACTTAAACATTAAAATGCATGATGACTCTTTGTTGCCTCTTCCAACTCTACCTCTCAGCTGATGTAGTTGAGATAAACCAAATTTATTTGCATTTTCAATAATTATTACATTTGCGTTTGGAAAATCTATACCAACTTCAATTATAGTGGTCGAAACTAAAATCTTAAATTCATTTTTTAGAAATTTATTCAAGATTATTTCTTTTTCCTCAGTTGTAGTTTTACCGTGAAGAAGAAAAACTTGCTTAGGAAATAATTTATTTAAGTACTCTGATTTTTTAACTGCAGAAGAGTGATCAAGTTTTTTAGACTCTTCAATTAAGGGGCATACCCAAAATATTTGATTACCTAGTTTGATTTCCTTCTTTATGAATTTTATTACATCATTAATCTTATTTTCAGGTTTACTGTAGGTTTTTACAGGTTTACGATTATTGGGTTTTTCACGAATTATTGAAAGATCCATATCGCCATAAATTGTCATTGTTAAAGTACGTGGGATTGGTGTAGCAGTCATCAAAAGAACATCACAATCTTTTCCAGCTTTATCAGACAATTTTTTTCTTTGATTTACACCAAATTTATGTTGTTCATCTATTATTATTAATCCAAGTTTTTTAAATTCTACTTTTTTTTGAAAAAGTGCATGTGTTCCAAAAATTATATCAATTTGTTTATTGAATATTTTATTGAGGATTACTTTTTTATCTTTGTGTGTAGATTTCCCTGATAGTAATTCAATCCTAATATTTTTGGAGAATAGTTTTTTAGCTAAAAGAAAATGCTGTCTAGCTAATATTTCAGTTGGTGCCATTACTGCTACTTGAAAACCTGAATTAATTGTATTGAATGCTGACAGCAAAGATACAATTGTCTTTCCACTACCCACATCACCCTGAAGCAATCTAAACATTTTATTTTCAGAGCATAAATCTCTATTTATTTCACTTAATGTTTTATTTTGGTCATTTGTTAATTTGAAATTAAGTTTAGATATAATTTCATTTTGTTTTTTTATATTAAAGTTTTTTTTTGTTTTTTTTATTCTTTTTATTTTTTTTCTTATTTCTGAGTTTACTAAAAATGTGGAGAAAATTTCATCATAAGCAAGTCTTTGATAAAAATTTTCTTTAAATTTACCAATATTTTCTGGTTCATGTAATTTTTTGATTGAGTCATTCCAACCTATATTGTTGAATTTTTTTAATATATCTTTTGAGTGCCATTCTTCAATTTTAGGTAAATTATTTAATATTTGTAAAATTATCTTATTATAAACTTTTTCACTGATACCCTCTGTTAATGAATAACTATTGTGTGTTTGTTTAATTATCGAGGAGTCCTCTGAAATATATTTTGGATTTGTTAATTGATATTTATTTCTAAAGTATTTAATTTTCCCACTAATTGTTACCTCTTTGCCAATAGGTAATATTTTTTTAATATAACCCTCATAACTGTTAAAAAAAACACAATTTATCTCACCAGTGTCATCTTTGCATAAAACTCTATTCGGTAAGTTTCTAACTCTTGGGAATGAATATTTTAGAGGTATTACGGTTATGGTCTGTATTTCATCTATTTTTAAATCTTTTATTTTAGATGATAAACTTCTATCAGTATAAGATTTCGGCAATTTCAATAATAAATCAAAAATAGTATTTACCTTTTTTTTCTTTAATAAATTTGAAGTTTTGGTTCCTACACCTTTTAGTAAACTGAGATCAGACAATAAGTACTCATAATTTCTTTTCATATCAATAAACTGATATTATATTCTTATTATGACTGTTGATATAGAACAAATTAAAAAAAAAATTATTTACAGATCAAATTATCGTGGCACAAAAGAAATGGATAAACTTCTAGGCGCATTCACAAGAAAATATCTAGATCAATTAGATGAGGAAGATTTAAATCAATTGATTAAGCTTTTAGAAGTTGATGATAATAATCTTTATAATTTCTATAATGGTTTAAACACAGACATTCAATTTGAAGATAATAAGATTAATAATTTATTTAAAAATTTTAAATATTGAAACTTTTGATGGCGGAGAGACTGGGATTCGAACCCAGGAAAGAGTTGCCCCTTTGCCGGTTTTCAAGACCGGTGCTTTCAACCGCTCAGCCATCTCTCCGTGAGCAAGGTTTTATAATTATAATTATTTAATTCAACCATAAAATAGTCTATTAAACGTTTATTATCTATTTCATTATGAACCAGCATTTTAATAAAGGATTAATACTTACATCTTTGGGATCCTTTTGGTGGGGTTTTATTGGTGTTATATATTTTGAGTATGTTGCCTTTATAGGACATGTTGAGTTAGTTGTTCACAGATGTTTATGGACTGCTGTTATGTTAGTCATGACGACTCTCTTTTTTAAAAAATGGAAACTTTTTATTAAAAGTATTTCAAATAAAAAAAATCTTTTTTATCTTTTTATCTCAGGTTCATTAATATTTATTAATTGGGCTATTTGGATTTACGCTGTAGCTACGGAAAGAATAATAGATGCTAGTTTTGGTTACTTTATTATGCCAATTATAAGTGTTTTATTGGGATACATTTTTTTTAAGGAAAAATTGAATAAAAAAAGATTTTTTTCAATTTTATTAGTAATCATATCTATTTTGATTATGATTTTTCTTAATATAAAAACACTTCCATGGGTTGGTATTATCGTAGCTTTGAGCTGGGCATTTTATAATCTAGTAAGAAAAAAAATTGATATAGAAACTGATATAGGACTTTTAATAGAAAGTTTATATATTTTCCCTTTTGCTCTTATTGTCTTTTACTTTATTTTTGATAATGGATTAAATGACTTTAGTTTGTCTAACCCAGGACTTAGTATTTTTCTATTATTAGCGGGACCCATGACTGTGATTCCTTTATTTTTATATGTAAGAGGTGTTGAATTAATTGGTCTTGGAGCTACAGGAATGATTTTTTATATTACACCTACGTTGCAGTTTATTTTAGGCTACTTTTATTACAATGAGGATTTTTCACTTATTAAATTAGTGAGTTTTATTATTATCTGGATTGCTGTAATCATATATCTTAAAGATCTTTATGAAACTAATTAGCCACATATTTTTTTTATTTTTACTAACAATATTGAATTGTTATTCTAGTGAAAATATCAATTTCAATGAATGGAAAAAGAATTTCAAAAAAGTGGCATTAGCAAATGATATTTCAGAAAAGACTTTTGATACAGCAATGCAAAATGCAAGATTTTTACCTAAAGTTATTGAATACGATAGATTTCAACCAGAGTTTTATGAGGACACAAAAACATATATTGGCAAACGTACTTCAACTAAAAAATTAAAAAAGGGTGTAGATTTTTACGAAAATAATTCAAATCTTATAAATTTAGTTGAAAAAAATTTTGGAGTAGAAAAAGAATTACTTTTATCTTTAATGGGTATTGAGACTAACTTTGGTACTTATGTTGGAAAAATGGATATAATATCATCATTAGCAACATTAAGTTATGATAAAAGAAGATCAGAGTTTTTTTCAAACGAACTCTTAACTTTATTGAGATTAATTGATGATAATCAAATAGATTATAAAACATTATATGGTTCATGGGCAGGTGCATTTGGTTTTTTTCAGTTTATGCCATCAACAATAAAGAATTATGCTTTTGACTACAATAAAGATAATTATATTGATTTGAAAAATTCCGAAGATGCATATGCATCTGCTGCTAATTATTTAAACAAGATTGGGTGGAAAAAAAATGATCTTTGTTTTAAGAAAATTGAATTAGATGAAGATATTCCAATTAAATTTTTGAACGTATCAGCTAGAAAATTACATAGTAAAAAGAAAATTAAATCTTTTAAAAAATATATTAAGAATTATTCTGATTTAAACATAAATAACGAAAATCAGGAAATAGCAATAATAACCCCTGACAAAGATATTATTCCTAATGCTCAAACTTTGAGTCCCGCTTATATAGTTTTTGAAAATTACGAAATTATTTTACAATGGAATAGATCTTTAAGATTTGCACTTGCCGTATGTACTCTAAAGGATAAATTTAAAAATGAAATTTAATATTTTTATTATTTTAAGTACTTTATTTTTTTTATTAAGTTGCGATCAAACTACTATTGATCAAACTAAGAAATTAGACATTACATTTGACAAAAAATATAAAAATAGTGGATTTTCTCTTATTTATAATGACGAATTAAAAATTAAGAAAATTGATCAAAGATCATTAACAATATTTCATAAAAATCTTAAAAGAAAATCAAATGTAAAAATTACTAACCCTTTAAATGGAAAATCACTTATTGCAGTAGTAAAATCAAACAGAGTAAAATTTTCACCATTTTACAATTCAATTATTACCCAAAGAATTGCTGAGGAATTAGAACTTGATTTAAACGAACCTTATATAGATATAGTCTTGATTTCAAAAAATTCTACATATATTGCCAAAAAAACTAAAACTTTTGAGGAAGAAAAAACAGTTGCTGAAAAGGCACCTATAGATGGTATTAAAATTAGTGATCTAAACTCATCCAATAAAACTAAAAAAAAATTACAAAAAAATAATAAATTTTCTTATTATATTAAGGTAGCTGATTTTTATTATAAAAAATCTGCTAAAAATATGAGTAATAGAATCAAAAATGAAGTTAAATTGAAAAATATCAAAATCATTGAACTTACAAAAACTAATTATAGGTTATTATTGGGACCATTTAATGATATACAGTCTCTTAAAGACTCATTTGAAAAAATGAATTCTTTGTATTTTGAAAATCTAGAAATAATTAAAGATGCTTAAAAAAATTTTAATCATTATCTCATTATATTTATCTCTAATTTTTTCTGTTAATGCAAATATTGACATAAAAGCTAGAACAGCAATATTACAAGATTTCTTATCTGGAGAAATTTTATATGAAAAAGATCCAGATAGATCAATTTATCCAGCTTCAATGACTAAGATAATGACATCAATAATTGCTTTTGATTTAATAAAATCAGGTGATCTATCTTTAGATGATAAATTTATAATCTCTGAAAAAGCTTGGAGATTATCAACCGCAGGTTATTCATCTATGTTTATAATGGTAGGTGATGAAGTTTCTGTAGAGGATTTACTATTAGGTATAATAATTGCATCTGGTAATGACGCGTGTATTGCACTTGCGGAAGGAATAGCTGGCACTGAAGAAGAATTTGCAATCTTAATGACATCTAAAGCAAAAGAGCTTGGAATGGAAAATACAAATTTTGCTAATTCATCTGGTATCAACGATCCAGACAATTATTCAACCGTTAGAGATATTTTGATTATGTCTAATTATTTAATTAAGGAACATCCAAAATATTATGAGTGGTTTGCTGAAAAAGAATTTACATGGAATAGAACCGGAGGTGATCCAATCACACAAGGTAACAGAAACCCTCTTCTTTATAAAAATATTGGTGCCGATGGTATTAAAACAGGATACTTAGCTGTTGAAAAATATTCATTAGCGTCGTCAATTAATAGAAAGGGGAGAAGATTAATAGCTGTTGGAAGTGGATTTGAAACCAAAGGTTCAAGATCAAGAGAAAGTTCAAGGTTATTAACTTATGGATTAACAAATTTTGATTTAGTTGAGATAAATAAAGCGAATAAACCTATTGATAAAGTAGAGGTATGGCTTGGTAAACAAAGCTATGTTGATGTTCATGTTGATACTGATATTTATAAAACAATCAAAAAAGCAAAAAAAAGATTATTAAAGATATCCTTGAAATATGATGGACCAGTAGAAGCGCCGATTAAAAAAAATCAAAAAATTGGAACTTACAGAATAGTATATGATCAAGAATTGATAGGTGAATATGATCTATTGGCATCTAGCGATGTTCAAAAAGTAAATATTTTTACTAGATTAATTAAATCATTGAATTATTTAATCTGGGGCGATGTCTAGAAAGCCTGTTATTGTTTTCGAGGGCATTGAAGGTAGTGGAAAGACTCACCATTTAAATAAAATTTCAAAATATCTAAAAAAAAGAAAACTTTCTTTTATCAAGATAAGAGAACCAGGAGGAAGTTTAAATTCAGAAAAAATTAGAAAATTGATACTTAATAAAAAATCCAATTTTAATAAAAATACAGATTTGCTACTTTATTTAGCATCTAGAAGTGAAAATATAAATCTACTAAGAAAATATTATAAAAAAAGAATTATATTAATAGATAGATTTGTTGATTCAACTATTTCATATCAACATTACGGTATGGGTGTAAATTTAGATTTAATAAATACTATAAACAAACATATCTTATCAAACTTTAAAGTCTCTTTTACTTTTTTAAACCTAGTAAATCATAAAAATATGGTAAAGCGACTTAGATTAAGAAAATCTACTAATAGGTATGATAATTTCGAAAAAAACTTTTACAATAAAGTTCAAAAAGGTTTTATAAAACTATCAAATAAGAATAAAAGAAAATATCAAATAATTGACTCAAATTTAGATATTAAGCTGAATGAAAAATTAGTTTTAAAGAAAATTGAAAAATTGATAAAATGAGCCTAGGTCCAATAAATCAAACTAATTTGTTTTCACTCGATAACTATCTGTTGGAATTTGTCGAACTTTATAAGAAAAAAAGTTTACCTACAAAAATTTTACTAAGCGGTGACAAAGGTTTAGGTAAGTCAACTTTAGCATTTCATTTAGTAAATTATATATTATCCATTAACGAAGAACATCCCTATATTATTAAAGAATCTAAAATTAATCCTGACAATAAATCTTATAAGCTTACAATAAATGGATCGAATCCCAACTTATTATTAGTTGATACCGCAAATGAAAAAAAAAATATTGATATTAATCAAATTAGAGAATTAATTAATAATTTGAATAAATCATCATTTAATAATAAGGAAAGATTTATAATTATAGATAATATCGAAAAATTAAATATTTCCTCTATTAACGCGCTTTTAAAAGTTTTAGAGGAACCACCATCAAACACTTATTTTATATTGATAAATAATGACAGGTTTATTCTACCAACTTTAAAATCAAGATGTATCAATTTTAAAATATCTTTAGATCACAAAACTTCAATTTCAGTTATTAATAAGATTTTAGATAATGATATAATGAAATTTATTAATAAAGATTTGATAAACTACTATTTAACACCTGGACAAATATATTATTTAATTGAATTTTTTAAAATACAAAAACATGATTTAAAAGATTATGATTTAAAAAGTTTTCTAAAACTTGTTATTAAAGATAATTTGTATAAAAAAGACGCTTTAATTAAAGATATAATATTTCAATATTTTGAGTTTTATTTTTTAACAAAAGTAAAATTAGCAAAATCAAGAACTTTTGAATATTATGATTATTTTTTGAAGAGAATAAATGACACTAAAAAATTTAATTTAGATGAAGAGTCTTTATTTATGGAATTTGAATATAAAATTTTAAATGGATAAAAATTTTTATATTACTACTCCAATATATTACCCATCTGGAAAACCTCATATGGGGCATGCATATTCGAGTATTATAGCTGACTTTTTTGCGCGATTTAAATTAATTGATGATTATAAAGTTCATTTTTTAACTGGTACAGATGAGCATGGTTTAAAGATACAAAGATCAGCTGAAAAAGTGGGTAAGAAGCCTAAGGAATTCTGCGATCAAATTAGTCAAACATTTAAAGATCTCTCAAAAACATTAAATTTATCTAATACGGATTTTATAAGAACTACTGAGGATAGACATAAAAAAACAGTTCAGCATCTCTGGTCTCTTCTTGAAAAAAATGATGACATTTATTTATCAAATTATTCTGGATGGTATTCAGTCTCAGATGAGGCTTTTTACAATGAAGATGAAATAGAGGAAATAGATGGAAAAAAAATTGCAAAATCCTCAAAATCTAATGTTGAGTGGATAGAGGAAGAGTCTTATTTTTTTCGACTCTCTAAATGGCAAAAACCCTTATTAGAATTTTATGAAAATAATCCAGATTTTATATTGCCTGAGTCTAGAAAAAACGAAGTAATAAGTTTTGTAAAAAGTGGTCTTAAAGATCTTTCTGTAAGTCGTAAAACTTTTACATGGGGAATTCCAGTTCCTAGTAACGATAAACATATTATTTATGTATGGCTCGATGCATTAACAAATTATTTAAGTGCTTTAAATTATCCAGATACAAATGATGAACTTTTTAAAAAATTTTGGCCAGCATCTATCCATTTGATTGGTAAAGATATCTTAAGATTTCATGCAGTTTATTGGCCTGCTTTTCTTTTAGCTGCTAAAATTGAATTACCAAAAAAAGTTTATGGTCATGGTTGGATATTATCTGGTGAAGAAAAAATGTCAAAATCTAAGGGAAACATTTTAGATCCATTAAAAATTATTGAACAATACGGTTTAGACCCTTTGCGATATTATTTGGTTAAGGAAGTTTCATTTGGAAACGATGGTAATATTTCTCAAGAAAGACTTGAAGATTGTATAAATAGTGATTTAGCAAATAATTATGGTAATTTATGTCAAAGAGTTACTGCTTTTGCGATGAAAAATTGTGATGGAAAAATTCCTGCAAAAATTGATTTTCAACCAGATGATTTAAAGATATTAAATAAATTTCAAGAAAATTTAGATACTATAAGGTCTAAAATAAATGAACAAAATATAAATTTTTATATAGATTTCATTGTTAATTCTCTGTTTGACGCAAACAAATACTTTAATGATCAAGAACCATGGAAAAAAAAAGATAATTTAATTAGGTTAAATACTATAGTTTATA
This sequence comes from uncultured Pelagibacteraceae bacterium, assembly GCA_902617625.1. GTDB lineage: Bacteria > Pseudomonadota > Alphaproteobacteria > Pelagibacterales > Pelagibacteraceae > Pelagibacter. The sequence goes on from CACMXJ010000004.1 coordinate 70,170, forward strand.
CAACGTTAGAAATAATCAGGAAAATTAGCTTTTTACTTTATCCAATTATTCCCGAAACATCATTAAAAGCATTAAAAATTTTTAATTTATCAGAAAAAGATATCAAATTAGAAACTATTTCTAATAATGAATTTATAATTAAAGGTAATATGATAAATAAAATAGATATATTAATTAAGAAAATAGAAAAAGAAAATGATTGACTCACATTGCCATCTAGATCATGAACCACTACTAAGTGACCTTTCAAATGTACTCAAAAGATCTAAAAATGTTGGTATTAAAAAGTTATTAACTATATCTACATCTTTTGAGAGTTTTTCTAGAATTAAAGATATAGTCAACAAAGATGAGATCATATATGGAACAGTAGGCATACATCCACATGAAAGTGACACTAATACAATAACTAAGAATGAAATAGTTAAAAGTCTTAAAGAAAACCCTAAAATAATTGGAATAGGAGAAACGGGATTAGATTATTATTATAATAACAGTGATAAAGAGAAACAAATAACTAGTTTTAAAACACATATTGAAGCAGCGATAGAGTGTGACGTTCCTATTATCATACATTCAAGAGATGCAGAAGATGACACTTTTAATATACTCAATGAGTATAAAAGACATAATCCTAGAATTTTAATGCACTGCTTCACTGGATCAAAAAAATTTTCAGAAAAACTTCTTACATTGAATTCTTATTTTTCAGCAAGTGGAATTATAACTTTTAAAAATTCAGTTGATCTTCAAGAAACCTTTAGATCTCTACCATTAGATAAACTTTTAATAGAAACTGATAGTCCATATTTGGCACCTGTGCCTAATCGAGGAAAAAAAAATGAACCATCCTTTATTGATTTTACAGCAGAAAAATTAGCGCAAATTAAAGATGTATCCAAATCAGATCTTATAGAATTCACTTCGAACAACTTTAATAAATTATTCTTTAATTAAAATATTATGAAATTTATCATTCTAGGATGTGGGAGTTCAATGGGTGTGCCAAGACCAGATGGTTTCTTTGGAAATTGTGATCCAAAAAACAAAAAAAATTATCGTTCAAGATGTTCTAGTTTTATAAAGACCTCTTCTGAAAATATTCTTATCGATACATCACCAGATTTAAGAGATCAATTACTAAGACACAAAATTAAAAAAATAGATAAAGTTTTATATTCACATATGCATGGAGATCAAACACATGGTATAAATGATTTAAGGGCATTTTATATAAATTCAAAAAAACAAGTGAATGTATATGCTGATAAAGACACTTCTAATTATTTAAAAAAAACTTTTTCATATATTTTTAAAAGTTACTCAAGAGAATATCCAGCAACTTTAAAATTACATATACTAAAAAAAATTTTATCAGTTAAAAATCACAATAAAATTATAAAGATAAGATCAATTAAAGTTGATCATGGTAAAGTCAAATCAAATTGTTTTATAATAGATAAAAAAATTGCATATATAAGTGATGTAAGTAAAATTTATAAAAAAGATTACAAATATTTCAAAAATCTCAAATTTTTGGTAATTGATTGTTTATGGTACAAACCACACCCATCTCATTTCAATTTAGAAACATCTTTATCAATGATAAAAAAATTTAATCCTAAGAAAGCAATCTTGACGAATTTATCTCCAGTGTTAGATTATAATGAGCTGAAGAGAGTTTTACCAAAAAATGTTATTCCTGCTCATGATGGATTAACAATTAACTTATAAGATTTTTTCAATTATATTTGTTATTTTCTTAGACATTGGATTTGTAAATGATGAAAAGGTATTTTCAATTTTTCCTTGTCGATTAATTAGAATTTTATAAAAATTCCATTTTGGAATTGCTGATTTTCCATAATTTTCTTTTGCCCAATGATATATTTCATGAGCATTTTCACCTTTTACATCGGTAATTGATGTTAATGGAAAATCTATATCAAAATTTACTTCACAAAATTCTTTAATTTCGGAATTTGAATTTTTTTCTTGGTTAAAAGAATTAGATGGAATACCCAAAATAATTAAACCCTTGGATTTGTATTTCTCCCAAAGTGTTTGCAACTCAGCATATTGTTTTGTAAAACCACAATAACTAGCGGTGTTTACAATCAAAACAACCTTATCTTTATAGTCATTTAAATTAATAACCTCTCCAGTGATACTATTTATCTTAAAGTCAAAAAAAGTTCTGTCATAATTTGCAGCAACTGAATTTTTAAAAAAAAACATAATTATAGTTATTCCTATGATTGTAAATTTTTTCATTTTTATAAATCACTTATTTGGTGTGAGTAATATCAAAAAGTAGCCAAATAAAGTGGATAATAGTGACCCGGTTAATACACCTATTTTTACGCCATCCATATACTGCATATTTTCAACAAAAGCTAAATTTCCCACAAAAAGACTCATCGTGAAGCCAATACCAGTTAATACACCTACACCATAAAAATTATACCAACTTGTATTATTTGGCATTTGGGCAATTTTTGTTTTTATAGCAACATATGAAAAAACAAATACACCTAATTGCTTACCTAAAAATAACCCTAAAACTATTCCTAATGGCACTTTATCTAGCAAAGAACTAAGAGATAAACCTTCTAATGAAACACCAGCGTTTGCAAAAGCAAATAAAGGCATGATACCAAAAGCAACATAAGGGCTTATTGCATGTTCAATTTTGATTAATAAAGAAAAATCTTTTTCTTTTTTTCGATGAGGAATTGTCATCGCTAACAAAACACCTGCTATTGTTGCGTGTATTCCTGAATTATGTGTAAAATCCCAAAGGAAAATACCAATAATTAAATAAGGTAAGAATTTTTTAATGTTAAATTTATTTATAACTAGTAAAATTAAAAATGCTAACAACATTAGACTTAAATATTTAATACTTAAGTCTCCTGAATAAAATAGTGCTATAATTACTATAGCACCCAAATCATCAATAATTGCAAGAGCTGTTAAAAAAACTTTTAATGATAAAGGTACCCTTTTTCCTAATAAAGATAATACACCAAGTGAAAAAGCGATATCTGTAGCAGAGGGTATTGCCCATCCATTCATAGTTTCGCTATCTCCAAAATTGATCAATACATAAAATAATGCAGGTACTAACATTCCACCAACTGCTGCAATTATTGGGAGTAAAGCTTGTTTTATATTAGAAAGTTCACCTTGTAAAAATTCTCTTTTTATCTCAAGAGTGACAAAAAAAAAGAATATTGCCATTAAAGCATCATTTATCCAATGAAGAACTGATAATTTTAATCCAAAATTGTTTATGCCAATGAATAAATATTGATTTAAAGTTGAAAAATATAATTCTGATAAACCTGAATTACTTATTATTAAAGCAATAATTGCCGCGAATAATAAAACTAAACCACTAGCGGCTTCAAGCTTAAAAAACCAAATAAAGGGTTTGGATAAATAATTAATCATTTAATTAAGATCTTTAGCAAAAAGTATTAAATCTCTCAAGGTTTCAAATAAATTATATAATACAAGTTCTAAACTCGGGAAAATATTGCTTAATGGTTCCTTGAATGTGTCTAATACAATTATGATTGCAACAAAAGTTATTATAGAAACAATTATATAACTTAAAAATTTTCCAAAGGTAAAATTATATTTTGGTTTATATTTGACTAATTCTGATCCTGGTTTTAAAGATGCTTTGGATACTGCTTTATTAATATTTTCATCTTTATATAAAAATTTTTTTTTTTTAGCAGGCTTATCAATTAATGGCTCTGGTTGTTCGCTAACATTTTTATTAAAGAACCATGTTTGATCACATGATCCACATTTCAATAATCTGCCTTTATCTGGAATTAAGTTTTCATCTACCTTGAATTTTTTTTCACCGCATGGACAAATTATTATCATTAGCTCTATATAACAGATTCTGATTAAAAATCCCTTGTTTTACACATCTTTATACATTGAAAAAATAAATAACTACTGTATTAGTACTTCATTCGGAGTGTAGCGCAGCCTGGTAGCGCATCTGGTTTGGGACCAGAGGGTCGCAGGTTCGAATCCTGCCACTCCGACCAGCAATTATGAAAAAAGCAAAAATTTATAAACCTAATAAAACAGCCATGCAATCTGGGTTAGGCAAAATCGATAAATGGGTTCTAGAATTTAAAACTAAAGATCCTACAACAAATCCTTTAATGGGATGGGAAAGCTCATCTGATACTTATACTGAATTAAAATTAGAATTTACTACCAAAGAACTAGCGATTACTTATGCAAAAAAAAACAAAATTGATTTTGAAATAATAGAACCAAAGCAAAGAAAAGTAGTAAAAAAATCATATGCAGATAATTTTTTAAAATAAATTTATGTTTAAATTTTTTACAGATAAAAGATGGCATTTATGGAGTATAGGAGGTACTATACTTATTCTTGCTGCTACGTGGTATCAAGTTCAACTAGATGTAAGAATTAATGAATGGTTTGGAGAGTTTTATGATACTTTGCAAAAAGCATTAGCAGAGCCGGGTGCAGTTACTGAAAAAGAATTTATTGTTTATCTTTTTACATTTGCGAAAATTGCGGCTGTTTATATTCTAGTTGTTATATTTAGTGATTATTTTACCAGTCATTGGACTTTTAGGTGGCGAACAGCTATGGCTGATTTTTATCATGATAAATGGACTTTTGCTTCATCAATAGAGGGTGCATCTCAAAGAGTTCAAGAAGACACTCTTAAGTTTGCCAGAATAATGGAAGGCTTAGGCGCAGAACTTTTAAGAAGTGTAATGACATTAATCGCATTCACTCCGATTTTATGGGGTTTGTCTAAAAGTATTACTGTACTGCCATGGATAGGTGAGGTTAATCATGCTTTAGTTTGGGTAGCTATTATCTCTGCTTTAGGTGGTACTTTTATACTCGCTGCTGTTGGGATCAAATTACCTGGTATTGAATATGATATTCAAAAAGAGGAGGCTGCATACAGAAAAGAGTTAGTTCTTGGTGAAGAATTTAAAGAGAATGCGCAACCTGTGAGAATTGATGACTTATACGGTGGTGTAAGAAAAATTCATTATAAAATGTACTTTCATTATCTTTATTTTAACGCTGTTAAATGGAGCTATTTACAAGGAATGGTAATTGTTCCATACTTAGCTTTAGCTCCAACAATCGTAACTGGAGCAATAACATTAGGTTTTGTTCAACAAATTATCAGAGCATTTGGTAGAGTAGAAACTTCATTACAGTATTTGGTAAGAAGTTGGCCAATAATTGTTGAATTAATTTCAGTATGGAAAAGATTAAATGAATTTGAAAACAGACTTAAAATTAATACAGAAAAAACCTTAAAAGAAAAAATTTAGTGGCTCTAAATAAAGAATTAATTGATAAAATTGTAAAAGTAACTTCTAAAGCTGCAATATCTTGCCATAAATTTATTGGTAAAAATGATAAAATAAAAGCTGATAAAGCTGCAACAGACGCAATGAGAAAAGAAATTAATAAACTTAACTTTAATGGAGAAGTTGTAATTGGGGAAGGTGAACTTGATAAGGCACCAATGTTGTATATTGGAGAAAAATTAGGAGCAGGTGGAAATTTAGATATTGATATTGCTGTTGATCCTCTTGAAGGAACAAATTTTGTAGCAAAAAATTTACCTGGTGCATTATCTGTTATATCGATTGCAGAAAAAGGGAATCTTTTTAATGCACCTGAAACTTACATGGATAAAATTGCTACTTCCAATGAAGTACCCATTGATGCGATAGATCTAGATTTTCCACTTGAGAAAAATATTAGAAATATAGCAGACTCTTTAAATAAAGATATTAAAGATATAAATGCATGTTTGCTTGATAGACCAAGGCATAAAGAAATAATCGATAAACTCAATGAAATGAATGTTAAAATGAAATTAATTCCTGATGGTGATGTATCTGGAGTGTTAATGGTTACAGATAAAAAATATAAAGTAGATATTTTTTTGGGAATTGGTGGTGGTCCTGAGGGTGTTCTGGCAGCCTCAGCTATTGATGCTTATGGATGTAAATTTCAAGGAAGATTCCTTTTTGAAAAGGAAGAAGACATTTCTAGGGCAAAAAAAATGGGCATAAAAGATTTAAAAAAAAAATATGATTTAAATGAAATCGTTAAAGGTGACTCGATTTTTTGTGCAACTGGTATTACTTCGGGAGATCTTGTTAAGGGTGTAGATTTAATTGATAATAGTTATATTACCGAAACACTAGTTACTCACAAAAGCTCTAAAACATGTAAAATTTTTATAACTGAAGACATTATAAAAACTTGATAAATATAATTTTTTACAATAAAAGGTCCAGATTTGGTCCCTTCGTCTATCGGTTAGGACACGTGGTTTTCATCCTCGAAAGAGGGGTTCGATTCCCCTAGGGACCGCCAATAATGTCATATTTTGTATACTTAATTGTTTCAAATCTCAAAAAAAACAAAAAAATCTCATATGTTGGATATACAAATAACTTAAAGAAAAGGCTAAGTTTACATAATTCAGGAAAAGGAGCAAAATTTACTAGAGGTAAAAAATGGAAGCTAGTTTACTATAAAAGATATGATTCGAGAGCTATTGCAATGAAAAATGAATTTTTATTAAAAAAAAATTATAAACTTAGAAAAAAACTTAAAACAAATATATGAAGATATCTATTTTACTGCCGTTAAAGGAGAATTTTTCACCTTCTTATGCTGGAGCCGTATCTTTATTTATAAATGATACATTAAAATTCAGTAAGTTTAGAAAAGATATAACCGTTTTTGGATATACAGAATATAAAAAAAAATTTAATCAAAAATATTTTAATATAGATATTAAAAAAAATTTTTTTTCAAGCCAAAATAAAGAATATGTAAAAAAATTTATTGAAATTGAAAAAAAAAATAATTCTAAAATTATAGAATTACATAATAGACCGATTTATCTAAAATATCTCGTCAATGATTTAAAAGAAAAGGATTATATTCTGTATTTTCATAATGACCCTTTAACGATGTCTGGTTCTAAAAGTATCAAAGAAAGATCATTTTTGTTAAATAATTGTTACAGAATAGTTTTTAATAGTAATTGGTCAAAAAAAAGATTTTTACAAAAAATGAAGTCTGATGCGATTAATAGTGAAAAATTAATTGTAATCAACCAGTCAGCCTCAAAAAATAAAATTAACTTTAAAGATAAAAAAAAATTAATTACTTTTGTTGGAAAACTTAATAGATCTAAAGGTTATGATCTTTTTGGCAATGCAGTAATTAAAATTCTAAGAAAATATAAAGATTGGTATGCATACGTTGTTGGAGATGAACCAAGAGATAAACTTAATTTTAAACATAGTCGACTTAAAATTTTTGGGTTTAAAGAACATAAAGAAGTTATAAAGATTTATAAAAAAACTAGTATAGCTGTTGTTTGTTCTAGATGGGATGAACCTTTCGGCAGGACAAGTCTAGAAGCTGCAGCAAACGGATGTGCGGTTATAATAAGTAATAGGGGAGGTTTACCCGAAACAATTACTAATGGTCGAATACTTAAAAACTTAAATGTTCATAATGTTTATAAGAATATTGATAATTTAATTAAAAATTCATCTATTAGAAAAAAATATCAAAAATTGTCCTATAAAAACTTTTATTTGTCTCATGAACATGTATCAGAAGAAATAGATAAAATTAGAAATAATTTAATTAAGATAAGCAGACCTTTTTTGTCTAATTCACAATCAAATTTAAGAATATTGCATATTACTAATTTTAATGAGAGACATAATGGTAGACTTTTTTTTAATACTGGGAGAAGATTGAATAACGGCTTTATTAGACTTGGACATAGTGTTTTAGAATTTAGTGACAGAGATATTGTAAGCAGAGGGAAATCTCTAAAGGATTTTTATGGGTCTGATACATTAAATGATAAATTAATTAAAACTTGTTATCATTTTAAACCAGATTTAATTGTTTTAGGGCATGCAGATATGATATCAAAAGATATTTTATACAATCTTAAAAAAGATTACTCAAATCTAAAAATAGCTCAATGGTTTCTTGATCCTTTGAACAAAAATGGTCCTGATTTTCAGAAAAATAAGAGACGAATTCTAGATAAATCCGAAGTAATAGATACAAATTTCTTAACTACTTCTCCTGATGCTTTGGGTTTTTTACCTAAAAATAAATCAAATTATTTCATACCAAATCCATCAGATCAATCGATGGAAACGCTTAATAACTTTAAAAAAAATTGCTCTAATGATGTTTTTTTTGCCCTAAGTCATGGAGTACACAGAGGTCAATTAAAAAGTCGATCATCTGATGATAGGGAAAAATTCATTAAATCTCTAATCAATAAATGTAAGAATATAAGATTTGACATTTTTGGTATGAATAATATTCAACCAATCTGGGCTGATCAATATTTCAAGAATATATCCAATTCAAAAATGGGTCTTAATTTAAGTAGGGGAACACCAATAAAATATTATAGCAGTGATAGAATTACTCAAATTATAGGTAATGGTTTAGTAACATTAATTGATGAAAAAACTTGTTATGGTGATTTTTTTGATGATACTGAAATGGTTTTTTATAAGAATATAACAGATCTATCCGAAAAAATTGAGAAGATTTCAGAAGATGAAAAGCTCCGTAAGACAATTGGACACAAAGGTAAAACTAAATACATGAAATATTTTAATTCAACTCTTGTAGCAGATTTTATTATTAATAAGACTTATGAAATAAATGGCGCAAAAAAATATTTATGGCATAAACCATAATATGATTTCCATATTAATTCCAACCTTTAATAATTTAGATTATCTAAAACTTTGTTTAAAAAGCTTGAAGAAAAATTCTTCTTTTAATCATGAAATTATAATTCATATTAATGACGGTTCAGATGGCACATTAGATTTTATTAAAACTAACAATTACAAACACACAAGTTCACATAACAATATTGGACTTTGCTCTTCAATTAATAAAGCTGCTAAATTAGCTTCGAGTCAATATATTCTTTATAGCCACGATGATATGTATTTTTGTCCAGAATGGGATAAAGTTTTGATGAATGAAGTTGAAAGTTTAAACCATGATAAATTTTATCTATCTGGTACAATGATTGAACAAAACTCTGGACATATAGTTTACGATTTTGGAATTGACCTAGAAAATTTTAAGGAAGATGAATTACTCTCAAAATATAAGAGTGTTAACTTTTATGATCATCAGGGTACCCATTTCGCTCCACATTTAGTTTCAAAAAAAATGTGGAATAAGGTAGGTGGTTTTAGTGAGGAGTTTAATCCTGGTATTGCATCTGATCCAGATTTTAATATGAAATTATGGAAAGAAGGTGTGAGAATATTTAAAGGTTTAAATGATTTCAAAGTTTATCATTTCGGCTCATTAACAACTAGAAAAAAAAAGAATTTAATCCAAAATAGGGGAGACAAGACATTTTTAAAAAAATGGGGCTTTTCTACAAAATTTTTTAAAAAATATTATTTAAAATCTAAAACAAAATATGAAGGTCCTTTAAGTGAACCAAAAAAAACTTTTAATTATTTCTTAGATTTATTAATTTGTAAAATAAGATTATTTTTCACATAAAATTTTATGTCTAAATTTATTGATAAATTAAGTATCTTTAAAAAAAAAATTTATTCTGCTAAAAAAAGTTATTCTTTTGGTGGATGTGATTTATTAATTGATTATATTTTTAAATCAAAAAAAAGGGGGTTTTACCTAGATGTAGGTTGTCAACATCCCGTATCTAATAATAACACATATTTACTTTATAAAAGAGGTTGGAGCGGAATAAATATTGACTTAGACCCAAAAAATATAAGATTATTTGATTTAGAAAGACCAAATGAAATAAATATTTGTAAATGTGTATCTTCCGATAATTCGGAAAAAGATTTATTTTTTTTTCACTCTGGATCACCGATTAACTCATTAGAAAAAAAAACTACCAAAGATAAATCAAATTTTTCCTTAAAAAAAATTGAGACATTTACACTTAATTCAATTTTAGAAGATTATAAGATACAACATATAGACTATTTTAATCTAGATGTTGAAGGTCATGAATTAGATGTTTTAAATAATTTCAATATTCAAAAGTATAAACCAAAAGTTATCTCTGTTGAATTTATCGATTTTCAAATGAGTGAATTAGAATTTAGAAATAACAATGTAGATAGAATACTTAAATCAGAACTGTACAAATATTTTACATCAAACAATTATCATTTTGTCAATTGGACACATGCAGATTTAATTTTTGTTCACGAAACTTTTAGAGATTAGATCTTAATTTTATTTAATGCATTATTTTTAAATAGATTTGCTTCTTGTATATATCTTCTTACCATTTGAGTTGTTTTATGCCCTGTCATTGCCATAATACTTCTTTCATCTGCACCTATTTCAGCTGTCGATGTCGCAAATCCAGATCTCAAACTATGACCGGCGTATTTTGTTTTATCCAACCCGGCTAGCAATGCATATTTTTGAATTGTCAAAGCTACTGTTTTGTCAGATATGTTGAATACTTTACCGCTGTTAATTTTGGCATGTGTAATCCATTCTTTTAAAGACATAACAGGACAATAGATTTTATTTTCAAAGTAGGGGATTGCCTTAGTCATTCCAAGACCAGTTTGATCTGTCTTTGACCTTTTTACCAATATTTTTACTCCTTCATTAACAAAATCAATATCCTCATATTCAATTGAGACTAGTTCTGATCTTCTAAAGCCTCCTGCAAATCCAATTAATAATAAAGCTCGATTTTGATATTTTTTATACTCATTTTTTTCTTCATTAATTACTTTAATAAGTAATTTTAAATCATTGATTAATAATGGTTTTTTAGATATTTGTTTTACTCCCATCTTTCTTTTTATTCCCATTAAATTTTCAGCAATGATTGGATGTTTTGTATCGATATAATGCCCTTTTAATCTATGAATAACTTTTATTGAGGCTAATCTTCGTTTCAAAGTGCTAAATTTACTAAAAGAGCTTAAATGAGTTAAGTATAAAGCTATAATTTTAGGATCACTCGGCATTGATGAAAAACCATTTTTTGTGCAGAAACTTGAAAAATCTTTGAAATCAGATTGATAAGCTCTCAATGTATTATTCGCTTTAGAATTTTTTAAATTCTTTAAAGTCTCTAATTCAAGGCTTTTTACGTTTGTTATTAGTTCATTCATATATTTTTCCGATAACCATTAATTATCGGAAGTTATATAATAAGTGATTTTTGATGTCAATAGTTTAAATTTAAATAATTATGGGTTCTATAGATGGAGAAATTCCTGCGGTATGGTTTTTGATAAGTTCAATTGGTTTTATAATTTTAAGCTATATTCAGTATAAAAATACCGGAAAAAGTATTAACACAATTTTTTTAACCATAATGGCTATTTTGTTTCTCTTGAGCTATTTTATATTGCTGTTTAAAACTTGATTTATCCCCACTATTCACAAAGAAATAAGAAAAATAAGAGAATCAACTAAAAAGTGATACATTAAATAAATACCATCTGTTATTGTCTTAATGAATTAAGAGGCAACTCTTAACTGGCCAATTGGAGAAAAGCCGAGAGGTACAATTCCAGGGGGCAGAAAGCTTCACAAAGCATCGCTGAACATGTGGAGTGGGAGGCATGGCGGTAGCGCATCAACGACGTGCCAAAACAACTGTTCTTTGCACCCTTAAAAGTGCAAGGAAACAGGGGTTTTTTCTTCAATGAAACTTAGAGGAACAAAATTTCAATTAAAAGTTTGGAAATATCTCAAAACCATACCCAAAGGTAAGGTAAAAACTTACAAACAAGTGGCAATTAGCATAAAAAGGCCTAAATCAGCTCGAGCTGTGGCTAATGCTTGCGCTAAAAACCCATATGCCCCAAAAATACCTTGTCATAGAGTGATTAGATCAGATGGAGCTCTTGGAGGATACTCAGGAAGAGGTGGAATCAAGCAAAAGCTTAAATTACTTAGATCTGAAAAAGCAGCCATTTAACCTTATTTTAAGGATTTTTTTCTTTAAAAAATCCAGTAAAATCAACATTTTTTGACCTTTTTTTTTAATTTTCTCTTAAATACCATAATTCACCCTTTAGTTGTACCATGTATCAGCCTACGCTTAAAATAGACCCCTATTTGGCCGTTTAAATGCTATATTCAATTAGTGCATCGCTCTACTATTTAACGATATCAACGCTTTTAGACTATCCCAAATATTCATGATTTCCCTTTTTATTATGCTTAAAAAGTCCCAATTTTAAATGATAATTTAATATTTTTTAGATTTAGTTCAAAGTTTAAGCACTGAAACTAAAGTCAACTATGTTTTACATTTAAATATCAATTTCTATCAAATTCTTGTTAAATTTAATACTTTATAAAAATTTAATAATTACAATAGTTTACAATGTATAATTAATCTAATACTTTATATATTAGTAAATAAATAATACATATTATTTAATTTTTTTAACTATATTCTCTCTCCTAGAGATATAGATACCACTTAATACAATAATAGATAATCCTAAAAAAGTCCAATTATCTGGGAAATCACTAAAGAAGTAATAACCTATGATTATGTTGGTAACGATCTCAAAGTAGCTAAATGGTGCTAATTTAGAGGCATCAGCGTATTTTAGAGATAATATTAAAAATAAATGACCTATACAGGCAAAAATTCCTATAGCTGCCATCATAGACCACTGATTTAAAGAAGGCGCAACCCAAACAAATGGCATTATTGTAGAAACTATTATGGCCCCCACTACACCAGTTAACAATAAAGTTAATAAAGGGTTATCTGAAGTGCTTAATTTACGAGTAATAATTAAATAAAACCCATACATTATTCCAGTTCCAAGAGCTGCTAAACTTGCTAAGTTAATTTCTACAAAACCAGGTCTTATAACTACTAATGAACCTATGAATCCTATAATTACCGCTGACCATCTTCTAAATCCCACCCTCTCTCCTAAAAAAATTGGAGAAAAAGCTGTAACAATCAAAGGTGCAACAAAAGCTAAAGTTAATGCTTTTGCTAATGAAATTACTGAGATTGCATAAAAAAAACAAATATTGGCTGTTAAAAGAATTATACCTCTTATAAATTGTAATTTTGGTTTATCTGTCCAAACAAGATTTTCTCTAAAAAAGAAAAACATAATTGGAAGAGTAAATGCAACTGTAAAAAAATACCTTGCCCATGTAATTTGTAAAACAGGAAGGTCTGCACTTAAATACTTTGCAAATCCGTCCATAATTGGAAGCATTACCCACGCTAAAAGATTGAAAGTTATAGCCTTCATGAACTTAAAGGATATAGATTAATTAAAGTATTTTAAAGCAAAGAATACAACAATTGGAATAGTTATAAAAGACATCAAAGTTGAAACAACTATTGTACTAGCAACACTATCAACAATTTTTTTTGGTGAATACATGCTGCCAACTAGATAATTCAATATAGCGCTTGGCATTGCGCTTTGTATGAGTAAAACACCTGCAGCCAATCCAGACAAATCAAAATTATAAATCACAGCAAATGCTATTAAGGGTCCTATTATTACCCTGCATAAGGATAAAATAATTGAGTTTTTCAATGAAAATCTAAATTTAGTAAGAGCAATACCTAATGACATTAAAACTAAGAAAATTGTTGCATATGTTAAAAGGAATGTTGTGTTTTCAAGAAATAAAGGTGTATCAATTTCAAAATATAAAAAGAAAACAGATATAATAATAGCGTACACGGGTGGACTTTTAATCAAAATATCAAAAGAAAAACTTTTTTTTGCTAAAAAAACACCTAGCGTAAAATGGAACAAAATTATGACAGAAGCTATAGCAGAAGCAACTCCAAGACCTTGAGTGCCATATGCAAAAAGGCAAATTGGAACACCCATATTACCGGTATTTGGTAGAATTAATGGAGGAAGCTCCATACTTAAATCCTTTTTAAGAAAAAAAAGAAGCAAAAGCCCAATAATTGCAAAACCAGCAATCATTATTATAGCATATATAAAATAATGAATAAAAATATCTAAAGTAATTCCAGTTGTTGTCACCGTATAAAAAATCATTGCTGGTGTACCAATGTTGCCAGCAAAATTTGTTATGAAATTAGTATCGAATTTAGGGTTTTTCTTACCGAGATAATAACCCACGCCAATAACAAAAAAAACAGGAAAAATAACTTCAAAAATTTTAATATAAATTTCCATTAATTATATAATCTAATTAATGTTGGAAATTTTAAAATATTTCTATTCTTTTTAAATATCGATAAACAATTTCTTGCATTTTTTTCTGATGTTTTATGGGTAATTATAACTATAGTAGCTGAATTTCTTTTTTTATCAGGTGTTTGTATAATTCTTTTTACAGAAATTCTATATTTAGCCAGTCGATTAGTTATAGAAGAGAGGACACCTTGTTTATCTTTAACTTCAAATCTTAGATATAGAGAATTTGAATATTCATCATTATTAAAAGCCTTTACAGCTTTTCTTTTATTTGAGGAAATTCCAAAGGGATATTTTATGTTTCCTCTTAGAATAGACAATAAATCAGATAATAAAGAAGATGAAGTAGGTCCTGGTCCTGCGCCCTCCCCTTGAAGTATACTTTCACCAACGGGCTTACCCTCCGTGATAACAGCGTTCATGACACCATTTACATTACCTATGTATGTATCTTTACCAACTAAACATGGATGAACAGTCTCAAATAAACGATTATTTATCATTTCACATATACCAAGTAACTTAATTCTAAGATTTAATTGATTTGCAATTTTAATATCTTTTAAATCAATATTTTCTATACCTTCCATTATAGATTTATGATGTGAAATTTGATTATTGAATGCAAGAGCTGATAAAATTCTAACTTTTGCAAAAGCATCAAACCCATTCAAATCTAATTTAGGATTACCTGGTTCAGCATAACCAAGTTCTTGAGCTTTTTTTAAGACTTTATCAAAAGTCTCATTTGAATTTTCCATCTCAGTTAAGATGTAATTAGTTGTTCCGTTTAAAATTCCATAGACTTTCTTTATCTTATTTGTAGCTAAACCCTCTTTAATCGTTCTAAGTATTGGAACTCCTCCAGCAACAGAGGCTTCAAATTCTAAATTTACATTATTCTTCTCAGCTAATTTAGCTAATTCATTACCATGTTTTGAAATTAAAGCTTTATTTGGTGTTATAACATTAATCTTATTCTTTAATGCCATCACAACAATTTTTTTTGAAATTCCATCAGATTGACCAATAGACTCAAATAAGATGTCGATCTTTTTTTCTTTTAAAATTTTAAGAGGATTAGTATAAAAAATTTTCTTATTAATATTGTATTTTCTCTTTTTATTTTTATTTTTTGCAGAAATTGCAACGATATTTATCTTTTTCCCCGTTTTTATTTCTATTTCTTTTTTTTTTAACCTTAATTCATTGTAAAGATAAATGCCTATTTGACCCAAACCAACAATTGCAATGTTAACTATTTTATTCATCTATATTTGGATAATCACTGTTATCTACGTAAACTTTTAAATTTGATTTAAATTCTTCAAAAGTTAGATCTTTTGAAAAATTAATCTTTTTCTCAGTTTGTACAGGGGCACAAGAAATAACTAAAAACAAAATTAATAATGGTAATTTTTTCATAATAATCCCTCATTATCTTTAAAACCAAATTTTAAATTCATATTTTGAACTGCTTGACCTGCTCCTCCTTTAATAAGATTATCAATGACCGATAAAATTATTATTTTATCTTTAAATTTAGTTCTGCAGACAGAAATTAAGCAATAATTAGTATTCATAACGTCATTTGTGCTTAAAAGAGAGTTAACACTCTTTATTTTTACAAATTTATTCTTTTTATGAAATTTTTTCAAAATATTTTGCACATTATTTAAGGTAGAACCTGGTTTTAAATCTAAATAAATAGTGCTTAAAATTCCTCTAAACATTGGAATAATATGAGGTGTAAAAGTAAAATTGATTTTTGAAGAAGTGTGATTTTTTAATTCTTGATGAATTTCTGAATTATGCCTATGAAATCCTACTCCATATGCACTAAGGGATTCGTATAAATTTTTATTTTTAAATTTTTGGTGTACTCCTCTACCCGCTCCAGAATATCCAGATTTTGAGTCTATAATGATATTGTTAAAATTAATTGATCTTTTTTTGATTAATGGAATAAGTGGTAAAAGTATTGATGTAGGATAACAGCCTGGACATCCAATAATGCTAAATTTTTTAACTAGTTTCCCTGTTATTTCAGGTAAAGCATAAATACTATTTTTTATATTACTTAATGCCTTATGTTTTTGTTTATACCATTTTAAATAATCAGAACCTTTTTTAAGTCTGAAATCTGCAGCTAAATCAATTAAAGTATTTTTTTTTAACAAATCCTTTGAGATTACTTGCGCTTCTCCATTCGGCAGAGCGGTAAAAATAATATTAACATTATTTAAGTATTTCTTATTATATTTTGTAATTTTAGGTAACTTTTTTGACTTTAACGAAGTGTCATAAGATGAGATTTTTTTTCCAACAGAGGAATTTCCACATAGATATTTAATATTAACATTCTTGTGTTTAATTAATAATTTAATTAATTGAACACCAATATATCCAGTTGATCCAGCAATTAGTACATTAAGCTTAGGCATTTTATATTATAACAGTTAAAAGTTAAAAAAGAATTATCTTTTAGAAAATTGAAAGCTTCTTCTAGCTTTTTTTCGTCCAGGTTTTTTTCTTTCAACTGATCTGGAGTCTCTAGTGGTTAATTTTTCGGTTTTAAGTGTAGATTTCAATTTTTCATCAAATAAAACTAAAGCTTTAGAAATGCCATGAACCATTGCTCCTGCTTGTCCTGTTGGACCCCCACCTTTTACACTACACTTTACATCAAATTCTGTTGCCTGATTTATAAGTTCAAATGGTCTTACAATTTGCATTTTATGATTATCGCTTGAAAAATAATCACTAAAAAGCTTACCATTTACATAAATTTTACCCGAACCTTTTTTTAACCAAACTTTAGCTATAGAAGTTTTTCTTCTTCCAGTTGCATACTTACTATCTTTAAAGTCCAGTTTTATTTTTGGGGCTTTGGTTGGTGCTTGAGTATTTTCCATTTTAATTTCGTGTAATATTTTTTGAGTTTAATTTATCCAACTGTATAACTTGAGGATTTTGAGCTGAATGAGGATGATCATTTCCTACATATATTTTCAATTTAGTAAGTTGTTTTTTTCCCAATACTCCTCCTGGGAGCATTCTTTTTACGGCAAGTTTTAAAGCCTCACCTGGTTTTTTTTCAAATAGTTTCTCTGGTGTAGTTTCTTTAATTCCACCAGGATGACCAGTGTGTCTGTAGTATTTTTTATTTTGAAATTTATTTCCAGTGAATTTGATTTGTTCGATGTTTTTAACAACTACAAAATCTCCATCGTCCATATGTGGTGTGAAAGTTGTTTTATTTTTACCTCTAATAATTTTTGATATAACAGTTGCTAATCTGCCTACCACAGCATTTTTAGCATCTATTTCATACCAATTTGACGATAATTGATCTTTTTTAAGGAATTTTGTCATTGTGCCAGGATTAATACTATTAATAAGATCAAAGTCAAATTGATATTTTTATTGTTTTAAGCCTTTTTTTTGTTATATTGATATTGCCGATTTGTTCCTATTGCGGGCTTACAGCTAAAGAGGAAGTCATCATACAAACTCGGTAGGCATTTGAACTATATTGTGCGCCTTGTATAAAGCTAAAGCACTAAAAAAGGAGTAAAATGAGTAAAAAAAGAAATAATCCTGAAACCATTGCCATACATGGTGGTGATTACAGAAGTGACCCAACAACTAATGCTGTTGCTGTACCAATATATAGAACAACATCATACCAATTTCAAAGTACTGAACATGCAGCAAATTTATTCGCATTAAAGGAATTTGGAAATATCTATACTAGGATTATGAATCCTACTAATGATGTTTTAGAAAAAAGAATTGCAGCATTGGAAGGTGGATTATCTTGTGTAACAGTTTCATCTGGACAAACTGCTTCAAGTTTTGCTGTTTTAAATGTAGCTCAATCAGGTGATAATATTGTTAGTTCAACAGATCTTTATGGTGGAACAGTTTCATTATTTACACATACATTGAGTAAACTTGGAATTGAAATAAGATATGCTGATCCAAGTGATCCTAAAAACTTTGAAAAGGCAATAGATAATAAGACCAGAGCTTTTTATGGTGAGACATTACCTAATCCATATTTAAGAGTGTTCCCTATCAAAGAAGTTTCTGATATTGGAAGAAAATACAATATTCCACTGATAATGGATAATACTGCTGCGCCAGTGATATGCAAACCAATAGAGCATGGAGCGGCCGTTGTTATACATTCATTAACAAAATATATTGGCGGACATGGAACTGCTGTTGCTGGAAGCATAGTAGATAGTGGTAACTTTGACTGGACTGCAGATCCTAAGAGACAACCTTTATTTAATGAACCTGATGCAAGTTATGGTGGTGTAATTTGGGGAAAAGCTGTACCAGATTTAACAGGAGCTAATGTACCTTTTGCAGTCAGAGCAAGAGTTTGTTTGCTTAGAGATTTAGGTTCAGCTTTAGCACCAGATAACGCTTTTGCAATAATCCAAGGTCTCGAAACAGTGGCTTTAAGAATGAAACAACATTGCGAAAATGCTGGAAAAGTAGTTAATTTCTTAAAAAAACATAAAGAGGTCACTAAAGTTATATACTCAACAGAACATGAAAAGAAAATTGCAGATAGAGCTAAACAATATCTTAAAGGTGGAAACGGACCAATGGTTGGTATTGAACTTAAAGGTGGTATTGAAGCTGGGAAAAGATTTATTGAGTCTTTAAAGATGTTCTATCATGTAGCAAACATTGGAGATGCAAGAAGTTTAGCTATACACCCTGCTAGCACTACCCATAGTCAATTAAATGAGAAAGAATTAGCAGCAACAGGTGTGACTCAAAGTTATGTTAGACTTTGTATAGGTATTGAGCACATTGATGATATTATTGATGATTTAGATCAAGCTTTAAACAAGTCCTCAAAAGGAAATTTAAAAGCTGTTAGTTAAATTTAGTATTTAAATAAAAAAAATAAATACTTGAACTAACTAAAAAAATCGAACTTATTTGGTGCATAGATGCAATATAAATCTGTGCACCATATAATACTGTAAAAATACCTAATATAATTTGAAGGATTATAAATATTCCTAAATAGTTAATAGATTTATATAAATCATGCATCTTGTTTATATAAACCTTATATAAAATCAAAACATAAAAGACTCCAATCAAATAAGCTAAATTTCGGTGTATGAATTGTACTAAGGATGGATCACTTAAAGCAGTAACTTCAAAAAGATTATTTAAATTGTTATCATCAGGAAAATATGAGTTACCCATCAGAGGCCAGGAATTATAGATTTTTCCAGCATCCATACCCGAAACAAAGGCACCAATTGAAATTTGTAAAAAAATTAGAATTAAGAACAATAAAGGAATAAATATATTTAGTTTGTTTGTAATGTTATTTGATACGTTAATTTTAAGATAATTCCAATAAATTAGAGATAAAATCAAAAAAGCAATAAGCAAGTGTGCAGATAATCTAAAGTGACTCACGTCTACCCTATTAATCAATCCACTACTAACCATATACCAACCAATGAAACCTTGAAAACATATTAGAAAAAATATGAAATATAGATTTAATAATCGAGTGAACTTTATTTTAAAAGAAAAGTAAATTAATGGCATCAAATATGCAAGACCAATTAATCTACCAAGAAATCTATGAGCCCATTCCCACCAAAAAATAACTTTAAATTCATTTAAAGTCATATTGTAATTTTGTAATTTAAATTCAGGAATTTGTTTATAAAGATTAAAATAAACAATCCAATCATTTTGATTGACAGGTGGAAAAAATCCAGAAAATAATTCCCACTTAGTTATGGAGAGACCCGAGTCTGTGAGTCTTGTTAAGCCACCAACAATTATCATGAAAGAAACAATCCAAAACATCGATATTAACCAAGTCGATAATTGATTGCTAATTTTTGGATTTGTTGTGTACATGGGAGGATAAATATAATAATTTTATTATAATCCAAATATATAAATGTCGCCTTTAAAAAGAAAAAAACTCGTTAAAATAAGATCAGAATTAGACAAATTAGATAATTCTTTAATCAAACTTATTAAAAAAAGAACTAATCTTGTAAATCGAGTTTTAAAACTAAAGGATAAAAAAAAAGAAATTATAGATAATAAAAGAATTAATATCATTTTAAGAAATATTAGAAAAAAATCTATCGCAAATAAAATAGATCCTAAAATTACCAACCGAATTTGGAAAAATATGATCTGGTCTTATATTGATTACGAAAAAAGAAATTTTAAAAAAAAATAATTATTTACTGTGAGGAGGAAGTTTTTTTTCAACAAAAACTTCATGTTTTCTAGTGCTTGGATTATATTTACGCGCTGAAAGTTTTACTTTTGCTTTTTCACCGCCTGCTGGTTTTTTTACGTAATAAAAAAAAGAACTGTCAGGTTTACTCTCTGGAACTAATCTAACCTTCACGTGTGTTTTTTTTGCCATTATTTGTATTTATTTAAATTTTTTACAATTTTAGAAATTTTTATAACTTTATTTTTAAAATTGTCACTTCTTATAGAATTATTTGAAATTTCGTCAAGATTTAAAGTGTCGTTATTATTTGGATTATCTAAGATTTTTTTAACTCCATTTATAGTCATGCCCTGGTCTTTAAGAAGAAATTTTATTTTTTTTAAAATATCTATAGTTTTTTGATCATAATATCTTCTATTTGAATTTAATAATTTAGGTTTAATCTGTTTAAACTGAGTTTCCCAAAATCGAATGGTGTGAGTTGAGAAAACTCCAGCTTTTTTTGACTTTAATTCTAAAATTTCAGCTACTTCCCCAATTGTTTTGTAAGCATTCTCAGATTTATCAGACATCTTTATTATTTATAAATTCCTTAAATTCTTTTGATGGCTTAAATAATACTACATCTCTACTTGAAATTACTTTGGGCTCTCTAGTTTTAGGGTTTCTGCCAACTCTGGAATTCTTTTTTCTTATCGAAAAAGTTCCAAATCCTGATAATTTAATTTTTTTTTCCTTTTTTAAGTTAAGAATTATTGTTGAAAAAAAATCATTAATAAGATTTTCAGATACTAGTTTTGAAAAACCTAACTGCATATAAATTTGATTAATTAAATCTTTTTTAGTTAAATTTATTCTCATCTTTTAAATATTATATTTTATTTTTTCTATCAAATTTCCTTTAACTATCCTGTTACAAACATCTAAAGAATTTGAAAAACCTATAAAATCTGTACCACCGTGACTTTTGACAACTGGTGAGTCTAAACCTAAAAAAATTGCGCCATTATATAGTCTTGGATCTAGTCTTTTTTTAAATTTCTTTAAATTATAAAAATTTAATATTGAAGAAATTTTTCCTATGACTGAACCGGTCATTGTTTTTTTCAACTCTTTAATAATAAAATTTGCAGTTCCTTCAGCAGTTTTCAAAGCTATATTTCCGGTAAATCCATCTGAAATTATTACATTTATTTTACCATCCATTATTTGGTTACCTTCGATATATCCTGCAAAATTATAGTTTTCTGATTTTTTATCACTCAATATTTTAAAAGTTTCTTTAATAGTTTCATTTCCCTTAAGTTCTTCCGAACCAATATTAAGTAAACCTATGTTTGGTTTTTTATCTGGATATAAAGATGTATAAAGTGATGCACCCATAATTGAAAAATCAAATAAATTTTTTGAACTACACTCAATATTAGCCCCTAAATCTAATACCACGCTCATTCCATCTTTATTGGGCCATAATGCTGATAACGCAGGCTTATCAATATTTTGGATCATTTTTAAATTTAATTTTGCAATGACTAGCAAAGCTCCAGTATTGCCTGCAGAAATAACTATATCCGCTTCTTTTTTTTTTACACTTTCTATTGATAGCCACATACTTGTATCTTTACCCTTTTTTGCTGCCTCTAAAGGACTATCTGTGCTCAAAACAGAATTTCCTGTATGAATTATCTCATAATATTTACTTTCAATTTCATCATTAAGTAATGAAATAATCTTATTTTTGTCACCAAAAATTTTGAAAAAATTTTCTTTATTATTTTTGTGGTTATGAATTATGCCATCAATAATTTTTTTAGGAGAATCATCTCCACCCATTGCATCTACTGCAATTTTAATCAAATCAGCCATAACTTAATATTAAATTATTTAATCTTTGGGGTCTATAACTTGACGGCCTTTATACATACCAGTTTTTAAATCTAAATGGTGAGATAATCTGTATTCACCTGATTTTTTATCTTCAATTATATTTTTAGCTGAAAATTTCATATTTTTAGCTCTTCTCATTCCGGTCCTTGAAGGAGTTTGTTTGCGTTTTGGAACTGCCATAATTATGGGTTAATTACACTTTTTAAATAAGAATTCAAAGTATTTTTTGATAAATCTAAATAATAAATATTAAAATAATCCACTAATTCCTCAATATTCTTAAAATTTTCCAAAAATTTAGATACTATTTCTCTTTTTTTAGCATCTTCTAAATTATCCCAAAAATGAATATCAGACACAATGGCATGAAATACATTAATATAATCTTTCATCTTTTTATTAATAGATTGATCTCCATATCCAATTTCTCTTATACTTAATTCTAATTGTCTGAAATTAAAATCATATATTTCCTGTAATTTTTTTTCATTCTCTTCGGATTTAAATACTTTTAAAAAAAAAGCGAAGTGAAATAAGAAAAGTAACAATCTGTCATTAAAACTATCTTGTTTATCAAGGCTTTTATATAATGTTTTATTTGTAGTTAATTTAATTAATTTGTTATAAAAATGTACGTAATTCATTTAATGAAAATTTTATTAATTATTTTAACTTTATTTTTAGCAAATTGTAAATTAAATAAAATTGTAAATCATCATGGGATTCATAATCTAGAATTAAAAAGTGCAGAATTAATTGTAAATCAAACCAATATAAATGACATAAAAAGAATTCTTGGACCTCCATCGTCAAAAAGTTATTTTGACAACGACATAATTATATATTTAGAAAGAAAAACTTCAAATTCAAAATTATTAAAACTTGGAAAAAGAAAATTATTAGCAAATAATGTTCTTCTTTTAGAAATAGATAATAAAGGTATGTTAATTAAAAAAGATTTTTTAGATAAAGATGATTTAAACAAACTCAAAATTTCTCAAAAAGAAACAGGTATTAAAACTCAAAAAGAATCATTTATTAAACAAGCTTTATCAAATGTTTTAAATAAAATGGATGATCCCCTTGGAAAAAAAAGGGGATCTATGAAATAAATAATTTATCCAGCTATAACTGCTAACAAAAGAAGTGCAACAATATTAGTAATCTTTATCATTGGATTTACGGCCGGGCCAGCTGTATCTTTATATGGGTCACCAACAGTGTCGCCTGTAACTGCTGCTTTATGAGCTTCAGATCCTTTGCCTCCATGATTTCCATCTTCAATATATTTTTTTGCATTATCCCAAGCTCCACCACCTGCTGTCATAGATACAGCAACAAAAAGACCTGTAATAATTACTCCAAGCAACATAGCTCCAACTGATGAAAGAGCTGCAACTTGACCACCAATAGATAAAATAATAAAATATAATACCACGGGCGAAAGAACTGGAAGTAATGATGGAATAATCATCTCTTTAATTGCTGCCACAGTTAATAAATCGACTAATTTTGCATAATCAGGTTTTTGTTTTCTTTTCATTATTCCTGGATATTTTTTAAATTGCCTTCTTACCTCAACAACAACTGCACCACCAGCTCTGCCTACTGCTTGCATACCCATTGAACCAAATAAATAAGGCAACATTCCACCTATTAACAATCCAACAACAACATAAGGATTAGACAAATCAAAGGTAACAACGATGCCCTCTAAAGATGAACCAACTTCTTTAGAAAAATGTTTTATATCTTCAGTGTATGCTGCAAATAAAACTAAAGCACCTAATCCCGCAGAACCAATTGCATAGCCTTTTGTAACTGCTTTTGTTGTGTTACCAACTGCATCTAAAGCGTCTGTTGTTTTTCTTACTTTTTTATCTAAATTTGACATCTCAGCTATACCACCGGCATTATCTGTAACCGGACCATAAGCATCTAAAGCAACTACCATACCAGCTAGAGCAAGCATAGTTGTTACAGCAATCGCAATGCCAAAAAGACCAGCAATTGTGTTTGTAATCAAAATACCTGCTACAATTACAAGAGCAGGAATAGCTGTTGCCTCCATTGATATGGCTAAACCTTGAATGACATTAGTGCCATGACCTGTGGTCGATGATAAAGCTACAGATTTTACTGGCCTATAACTTGTTCCAGTATAGTATTCTGTTATCCAAATTAATAAACCAGTTATTACAAGACCAATTACACCACAATAATATAAATCCATTCCATTGAAAGTTTTATCATTTATTGTGTATTCATTATTAAAACCAATAACATAATCTGTAACTGGCCATAATATTACTAATGATGCTAAAGCAGAAACAATAAAACCTTTATAAAGAGCATTCATAACATTATTATTATTTCCAAGTTTTACAAAAAAAGTACCAATTATAGATGTAATTAAACACGCTGCACCTATGGTAAGTGGATAAATCATCATATTTAAATCACCAACAAAAAATATAGATGATAAAACCATTGTTGCTACAATTGTTACAGCATATGTCTCAAATAAATCTGCAGCCATACCCGCACAATCACCAACATTATCACCAACATTATCAGCAATAACTGCTGGATTTCTAGGATCATCTTCAGGTATTCCAGCTTCGACTTTTCCAACTAAATCAGCACCAACGTCAGCACCCTTTGTAAAAATTCCACCACCTAATCTTGCGAAAATTGAGATTAGAGAGGCACCAAATCCTAATGCTACAAGTGCATTTACTATTTCTCTTTCTTCAATATTGAATTTTAATAAAAAATAATAATAAACGGCTATTGCTAATAAAGCTAATCCAGCAACTAACATGCCAGTAACAGCTCCAGATTTAAAAGCAACAGAAAGACCGTGGGCTAACCCTTTTCTTGAGGCTTCAGCAGTTCTAACATTTGCTTCTACTGAAACTAACATACCAACATAACCAGCAATTCCAGATAGAGCAGCACCTATTAAATACCCTAGACCAACTAATGGGGTAAATGCAATACTCACAATCACTAAAACTACAACTCCAACAATTGCGATTGTTTTATATTGTCTTGCTAAGTATGCTTTTGCTCCAATTTGAATTGCAGATGCAATTTCTTGCATTTTTGAATTTCCGGTACTTGAATTAAGAATGTTTTTTCCAGTTAAATATCCATAAACAATGGATAACAAACCTGCCATAATTGTGTAAAATAAAATAGTCTCGACTGTTCCGTTCATAAAAACCTTAGATTGTTGGTTGTTTAATTTTTAAAGCCGGACAATACAAAAAAAGATAGAAAAGACAATCATTAACTTTAAAATTGATGTGTATACCCTTTTTTTTTTGCCTTTATTTGCTTGCCTTTTGCATCAATAATGACAGATCTATTTTTACTAGAGATAATTTTACCAATTTTGGTAATTTTGACTCCAATATTTCTTGAAATATTTTTGATGATTCTTTCCTTATTTGAATTTGCCGTAAACAAAACCTGATAATCATCACCATTTGATACAATATCTATCTTTTTAAAATTTTTATTAATAATTAGTTTTTTGAGGTTTAATGAAATTGGTAAACTTTTTTCATATAACTTAAATGATAAATTTTGTCTATAAATCATCTTTTTTAAATCATCAAACAAACCATCTGAAATATCAATAGAAGTGTTAGCTAATTTTAACAAGTGATTACATAATTTAATTTGTAATTCAGGTTGATAGTACTTATTAATAAAGAATTTATTATCTTTTTCACTCAAATTAATTTTTTTTTTCAAAATCTGAAGACCTATATAACTATCACCCAGGTTTCCAGTTACATAAATATCATCATTCAATTTTGCTTTGTTTCTATAAATAATGTTATTTGAGTAACCTAAAGATGTGATTGTGAAACTTAATTTATTGGAAAATGTAGTATCTCCACCAGACAAATTAATTTTATATTTTTTTTGTTCTTTTTGAAGTGATGCTGAAATTTCTGATATTTTTTTTTTTGAAAATGAAATTTGATTTCCAGAACCAGAAATAAAGTAAAATTTTGGTTTTACTCCTTTGCATATGAGATCCGATATCGAGGATCTTAAAATTTTTGAAATTACAAGTTTAGGTGAGTTAAAATTTACAAAATGAGATCCAGCTAAATATGTATCTGTTGAAATTACAATACCTTTTTTTTTATCAAAAAATACATCATCATTAAGACCAAGTGCTGACTTATTTCTTTTAGAAATTTTTGAAAAATAATCATTTATTAGTTCAAATTCATTCATTTTCTGATCTTAATTTTTTTCCTAAATTATCCAATAAAGCATTAAGATATTTTGTTTGAGAGTCTTCTAGAAAAAAATTAGAAGAATTTAGATATTCCTTAATAATAATATTAATTGATAAATTGGGTTTATACATAAACTCATATGCTGCAGCTTTTAAAATTGTAAGTAAAATTTTATCTAATTTTTCAAAAACAAAATCATTTCCTAGTTTATTTTTTAATTCATCTAAAATTAGATCATTCCTCTCAATTGTTCCATAAACAATATCTTTTATAAATTTCTTAAACCTGTGTTTGGGAAAATCAATATTGTTATCTTCATTGAAGAAACTGCTATATAATTTTTGAATTATAATTACTCGCGGATTGTTTTTTGGACTAAAGTGAGTTTTCATTTTTGAGATAAAATTGAAATAACTGCTTTTGCTGCTTCAGCACCCTTTTTTTTTCTAGCTTTCGCTTGTTTCATATTTAAACAAGTAATAATACCATTACCAACAGGTTTTTTTTGAATTACAGATATATTCATTATTGCATTAGTAGTAGCTTGCGAAATAAAATCAAAATGTGGTGTTTGACCCTTAATAACACAACCTAAAGCCAAAAATGCATCAAATTTTTTTAAATTTTTTGATATTGTGACTGGGATTTCAAACACACCTGGAACCCTAATAATCTTTAAATAGTTTGACTTAGGTATATTTTTCAAAGCACTTTTAAGTAATCCGTCACTTATGTCTGTATAATAATTAGCTAAGACAATCAGAATTTTTTTTTTCATTATATCAGTTCCTGTCTTTTAATTTTAATTCCATAACCATCAAGTCCAACAACTTTTTTTAAAGATCTAGTAATTAATATCATATTTTTAATTTTTAGATCTTTTATTATTTGGGCTCCGATTCCATAATTTTTAATTGATTTATCATTTCCTTTTTTAAATAATTCCTTGTTCTTATATCTTTTTAATGTCTGGGTAACAGAGCTTAAATTTAAGTCTTTTATAAAAATTAAAACGCAATTATGGTATTTCTTAAAATAATTCAAAGTTTTATTAAATGAATTTGGCAACTTTTGATTTATTAGATAATTTTGAACAATATTTGATGAAATTACTCTTACTCTTGGAGTAATACCTTTTTTAATTTTACCTTTAACTAGAGCAAAGTGTTCTGCACCATCTAAAAGATTTTCGTAAATCTTAATTTTATATTTTTGTTTCTTTACTTCAATTTGACTTTGTTTTTTTAACCTTATAAGTTTTTCTTTTTTCAATCTATAAGCTATTAAATCTTCTATTTTGCCAATTTTTAATTTATGTTTTTTTGCAAAATCAAATAATTTTTGTCCTCTTGCCATTGTTCCATCCTCATTCATAATTTCACATATTACAGCTGAATTATTTTTTTTTGCTAGTTTTGAAATGTCAACAGAAGCCTCCGTATGACCGGCTCTAATAAGAACTCCACCGTCTTTAGCTATTATAGGAAAAACATGGCCAGGTGAAACAATTTCATTTTTTTTTACATTTTTTTTAGTAGCAACTTTAATTGTTTTAGCTCTATCTTTTGCAGATATACCCGTGGTAATTCCTTTTTTTGCTTCTATGGAAATTGTAAAGGCTGTTTTATTTCTCGATTGGTTTACAGGAGACATCAAGGATAAATTTAATCTCTTAGCTTGCAAATTGTCCAGTGCTAAGCAAATTAAACCTCGCCCATGCATAGCCATGAAATTAATATTTTTTGCTGTTGAGTCTGATGATGATATTACTAAATCACCCTCGTTTTCTCTTTTTTCATCATCAACTAATATGAACATTCCACCTTTTTTGGCAATGTTTATAATTGTTTCTATAGGTGCAAAATTATTTTTTTTCATAAAAATAATTTCTAACGTATTTAGACAAGATATCTATCTCAATATTTACTAAACCATTTTTATTGAGTTGAGATAAATTAGTTTCTTTAAAGGTATGAGGAATTACCCAAATTTGAAAACCCTTTTTAGTTACTTTTGAAATCGTCAGTGATATTCCATTTACACAAATTGAAGCCTTTTCAATGAGATATTTTCTCTCTTTTTTGGGTATCTCAAAGTTAAAAATAAATGATTTATCAATTTTTTTAATACTCAAAACTTTTGCAACTGTATCAACATGACCCTGACAAATATGTCCTGAAATTTTTGTTCCATACTTTAGTGGTAGCTCTAAATTAATTATATCTTTATTCTTTATATACTTAAATTTAGATCGGATTATCGTCTCCTTTGAGAGATAAAACTCCATCAATTTTGATTTATAAGAAATTAATGTTAAACATACACCATCACAGGCTACCGATAATCCAATATCATCTTTAGATACTTTTAAATTACTTTTTACAAAAATATTAATACCTTTACGTCTTTTGATAATTTTTTTTATAATACCCTGATTATATATTATTCCATTAAACATATTAGATTTTATATAATGTTATTTTATTTTTTCCTAAATCTAGTTTTAAGTTCATTTTCTTTTTATATTTTTGTTTCAACAAATTTAAACTATTAAAATTCAAATATTCAGTTTTTTTTGAGAGTTTTTTATCGCTTTTGTATAAATAAAATCTATTGAAAATTTTGTTCTTTAAAAGATAATTGGTTAATTCATCACCTCCCTCAATTAATAAATTTCTACAGTTCAATTTATATAATTTTTTTAATATAGTTTTGATATCGAATCTTCCTTTATTATCAATTTTAGATCTAATCAAATTTATTCCTTTTTTTTTAAAACTTAAAATTTGTGAGCTACCAGCTTTATTGTAAAAAATAATAGTGTTAGATTTATTAGCTGTTTTAATTATAAAACTGTTAATATTAGAATTAAGTTTACTATCTAAAATAATTCTTTTTGGAGAATATTTCTTTAAACCATTTAATCTGCAATTTAATTTTGGATTATCTTTATTCAATGTTTTATATGAAATCATTAATGAGTCATTTTTATATCTCAATAAATGGGTAAATTTATCAGCCTTAGTGTTTGTAATTTTTTTATCTAATTTACTATAAATCAGATTATTTTTTGAAACAGCTATCTTACCAGTAACATATGGCAATTTTTTTTTTCTATTAAAAAAATAAGTTGAGTAAAAATTTTTAACTTTTTTTTCTAAGAGTCCTTTTTTAACTTTAATATTTTTTGATCTTAAAATTTTAAAACTTTTATTTTTTACTCTTACATCTACATCTGAGACTGAATAAATTACTTCTGTAATTTTAGATTTTGTAATTAAATTTGTACATGGTGGCGTAACACCATAATGGCAACATGGCTCTAAGGTCACATACATTTTTGATCCATTCAAATTTTCAGTAGAGTTTTTGATAGCGTTCGACTCTGAGTGAGGCCTTCCATTTATTGATGTTTGACCAATAGAAATAATCTTGTCATTTTTGACAATCACACAACCAACAGAAGGATTTGATCCTGTATGACCATATCGAGATTTAGCCAGTTTCAAGGCTATCTCCATATATAATTTATCTTTAGTTGAAAATTTATTTTTTTTTGTAGACATCAAGTTTGTCCACGAATTGTACAAAATCTTTTTCTTCTCTAAAATTTCTGTACACAGATGCAAATCTTACGTAAGCAACAGGATCTAGTTCTTTTAATCCGTCCATAACCATAGTACCTATAGTATTAGATGAAATTTCATTCTGTCCAAGATCCTCAACTGATCTTGAGATTTTACTAATAAATTTTTCAACTGTTTCTGTATCTAATGGCCTTTTTTTTAAAGCTATATAAATTGATTTTGCAAGTTTATCTCTATCAAAGGATGATTTTCGACCACTTTTTTTAATTACCATTAATTCTCTATGTTGAATTCTTTCAAAAGTCGTGAATCTTTCACCACAAACACATAATCGTCTTCTACGAATAGCAGTACCATCTTCGGTTGGACGTGAATCCACAACCGAGGTTTCACCTTTTTTTTGCACAAGGACAAATCATCTACTACAAGTTTTTATATATCGGGAATGATGAAGTTAAAGAAATAACTTCATTTTTAACTTCGTTTTCTACTTTGCTATTATCGTTTGGATTTTCAGATAAACCTTTTAATGTTTTTGTAATTAGTTCACCAACAGTTTTAAATTCATTTAAACCAAAGCCACGGGTTGTAGCAGCTTGAGTACCCAATCTTATACCTGAGGTAATCATTGGCTTTTCGGTATCAAAAGGAATTCCATTTTTATTACAAGTAATGTTTGCTCTTGAAAGACTCTCAGCAGCAAGATTACCTTTAACATTGTAAGGTCTCAAGTCTACCAACATTAAATGTGTATCAGTTCCGTCAGAATAAATCTTAAAACCATTATTTTTTAATGTTTCAGCTAACATTTTTGCATTCGCTAGAACTGACTTTATGTAATCTTTAAACTCTGGTTGTAAAGCTTCTAGAAAACCTGCAGCTTTAGCTGCGATAACATGCATCAATGGACCACCTTGGTATCCAGGAAAAACCGCAGTGTTAAATTTTTTCGCAAGATCCTCATGATTAGTTAAAATTATTCCACCTCTTGCACTTCTAAAAACTTTATGTGTTGTTGATGTAACAACATGAGCATGATCACATGGGTTTGGATACCCTTTTCCTGCAACTAAACCAGAAAAATGTGCCATATCAACCATGAGATAAGCACCAACTTTATCAGCAATTTCTCTAAATCTTTTAAAATCTATTACTCTTGAGTAAGCACTTCCACCAGCTATAATTAATTTCGGTTTATGTTCTAAAGCAAGTTTTTCAACATTATCATAGTCTATGAGTTCAGATTTCTTATCAACATCATAACTGATTGCATTAAACCATTTACCTGACATTGAAATTTTTAAACCGTGAGTTATATGTCCACCAGAATTTAAACTCATTCCCATAAATGTATCACCTGGACTTAATAGAGCTAGAAATACAGCACCATTAGCTTGTGCACCTGAGTGAGGTTGAGAGTTTGCAAATTTACAATTGAACAATTTTTTTAATCTATCGTTTGCAAGATTTTCTGCGACATCAACATGTTCACAACCGTTGTAATAACGCTTACCTGGATAGCCTTCTGCATATTTGTTTGTTAATACTGAACCTTGGGCTTCCAAGACAGCTTGAGAAACTATATTTTCTGAAGCAATTAACTCAATGTGTTGTTGTTGTCTTATTAGTTCATCTTTAATAGCTTTATATAACTCAGGATCTTTTACGGATAAACCATCCTCAAAAAAACTTTTATAGCTATCATTTAAGTAACTCTTTTCACTAGACATAATTAAATTTTTCTAACCCTTCTCAAGTGTCTGCCGCCATCAAATTTAGTATTTAAAAAAATTTTTATAAATTTGAAAGCATTTTTTTTACTAATTAACCTAGAGCCCAATGTAATGATGTTTGCATCATTATGCAATCTGGATAATTTGGTAGATTTTGCGTTAAAACACTGAGCTGCACGTATATTTTTATGCTTATTTGCCGCAATATTCATTCCTGTACCTGAACCACATACTAAGATTCCAACATTATTTTTACTAATTTTGACTTTTTTTGCTAAATTATGTGCGTAATCAGGATAATCAACACTATTATCATTTACAGGTCCAAGATCATTAAAATTTAATTTTAAACTTTTAAGGTGTTTTTTTATGTCTTCTTTTAATTTAAATCCGGCGTGATCTGAGGAAATAAAAATTTTTTTCAAATTAGTTGAACTTGTAATCTAAAACACATGCAACAAGATGTATTCTATTTTCCTCACCGCCATTAAAGGCGTTATGGTATTTTGTATTATTTGTAATCCAAACCGATCCGTCTGCTGGCATGTGTTTAGCAACATTATCTATAACCATAATACAACCAGGGTTCGTGATTATAGGTATATGCAATCTAGGCTCTGGGTCTCTATGCCAACTTAAAGTTGATCGAGGTTCCTTAAGTAAAATTCTCATCCTACCTAATTTATACTTAGAGGACAAAACATCATACACATGTTTAAAGTAAGTATTATCGTAATCTTTAACAAATTCGCTATATGCAGATTCATTTATCGCTCCTTCCCTCATTACTTCTTTGCCAGATCTGTCAGGTTTAGTCCAATAAAGACCTCTTGCTTTATTTCCTTTGATAGAATCTGGGTCACCAGGAATTTGCGTTAAAGATATGGCACCAAAATGCGTGACACCTGCGTCTTCAAACTTTTTAGTCTGAATAATTTGATTATAAGCTTCTTGAAGTTTTGAGATGTCAAATTTTATTTCTTGTTTTTGGAAGTCGCTAAAATCTAAAACTCGTTCTTCTTTTTTTACATTTAAATTTATTATCTTTGTATTTTCAACTGTCATCGTGATTGCTTTGTACATTTTTTACTATATATGTGTATATTACATTTGTCGCATTTTTAAAATAAAATTAAATATGATTACAGGTAAATATCCTAGTTTAAGACTAAGAAGAAATAGAAAAAACAACTGGTCAAGAAGACTTGTCTCAGAAAACAATTTATCACCGAATGACTTCATACTTCCTGTATTCTTGATTGAGGGTAAAAATAAGACCCAACCTATAAAATCTATGCCAGGTGTATATAGATATTCTATTAATAAATTGGGAATAATCTTAGATCGAGCTATTAAAAATCAGATACCTATGGTTGCTTTATTTCCTTATACATCACCTAAATTAAAAGATGATTTAGGAAATGAAGCTCTAAATGAAGATAATTTAGTATGTAAAGCTATAAAATACATTAAAAAAAGATACAAAAATAAAATTGGAATAATGTGTGATGTAGCTCTGGATCCTTACACAAACCATGGTCATGATGGAATTCTCAAATCAAACAATATAATGAATGACGAAACTATAGAGATCTTAATTCAGCAATCTTTATTACAAGCTCAAATTGGATGTGATGTGTTAGCACCGTCAGATATGATGGATGGACGAATTGGTAAAATTAGAAAAGCTCTAGACAAAGAAAATTTCAAAAATACTCAAATTCTTTCCTACGCAGTTAAATATGCCTCTAACTTTTATGGACCTTTTAGAGATGCCGTAGGATCTAAGGTTGCCTTAAAAGGAGATAAAAAAACTTATCAAATGGATTTTAGGAATTATGATGAAGCATTAAGAGAGGTGGCTTTAGATATAAAAGAAGGTGCAGATATGGTCATGGTAAAACCTGGGTTACCCTATCTTGATATTATAAGATCAATAAAAAATAAATTTAAAATCCCAGTTTTTGCATACCAAGTTTCTGGTGAATATAGCATGTTGTCCAATGCTGTAGAAAAAAAAATAATAAATAAAGATGCGATATTTGAAAATTTAATGAGTTTTAAAAGAGCTGGTGCGAACGCAATAGTTAGTTATTATGCAGATAGATTAAATGAAATTTTACCTTAATTATCTCAGTGAATTTATGAACTGAGTTCTGCTAATTGGATAGTTTAAGTTATTTGGTTTTAATATGGTTTTTTCTAAAAAATCACTTACTAATTTCAATCCATTTAAAAGTATATTCAAATCATTAACTACAATTTTCTTATCAATTAAAAAATTTGGTATTATCTTTTTTTCATTTTTGGATTTAACTACATATATTATTTTATCATCTAATAACTCTTTAGTTGCAAAATTACTTAATTCTAAATCAAAACCTATGGTCTTAAGTAATTCTAATTCCCAAAAAATATAATCTTTTAACCACTCATCATTTGAGAGTATCAAATAAAATTTTTCAATAAGGTCAAATATTTTAATATTAGATTGAGACTCAGCTGTTAATAAACGAATTAAACTCATTGCAGAATTAATGCATGAGATTTTTTGAGAATTTTCAAAATATATAGGTGAATAAACTTTTTGGATTTCTAATTTAAAATATCCTAATTTATTCTCAGATTTAGAGTTATAATTTAGATAAAGTTGATTACCAATTTGAAGATAATTTTTGATTTTTTTTGAAGTACCACCAAAAACGATACCCGATATTTTTCCATGATTTTTAGTATAAAATTCCGAAATAAGAGAATTTTCGTTATATCTATTTTTTGAAAGTAAAAAACCTGTATCGTCCCAATTCATCAAATCAAATTATCATTTAAACAAAGTAAAGCTGCATTCTGCTCTGCTTCTTTTTTAGACTTTCCCTCACCATTATAAAATTTCGTATTTTGTAATTTTACAGCAACTCTAAAAATAGGCTTATGTCTTGGGCCGGTATTAGAGATTATTTTATAAGTAGGCAGTCTTTTGAACTTTTTCAATGAAAACTCTTGAAGTTTTGTTTTTGCATCAATTTGAGTAATCACACTTTCTTTTATTTTTTCTTTCCACAATTCTAGTATAATTTTCTCTGTTATATTAAATCCCCTATCAAGGTAAATAGCTCCAATTAAAGCTTCGCAACTATCTGATATCACCTTATCCTCAATTGTAACTGATCTATTTCTAGGATTAAAAATTAAAATATAATTTTGCAAATTAATACTTTTAGCAATTTCCAAACATGTCTTTTTATTAACTAATGAAGCATATTTTTTATCCAAAATTCCTTCCTTTTCCTCTGGATAGATTTCTAAAAGTTTTTTTGCGATAACTAAACCCAAAACTCTGTCTCCTAAAAATTCTATTTTTTCATTATTATTCATTTTATTAAAACTTTTATGAGTAAGACTTTGAACAAGTAAATTTCTATTTTTAAACTTATAATCTATTTTTTTTTCAAGTTTAGAATAATCAATTTTCATCAAATAATTTTCTTAAAAAATCTGTCAAATCGAATAGATTTGTTCCATTTCCAAAAAGCCAAAATACTACCAACTGATCTATCAGATGAAAAAAAAATAAATCTTGCTTTACCAACTAGATTATCTTCATGAACATAACCCACGCTAGTTAAATACCTGCTATCTTTTGAACAATCTCTATTATCACCTAAAAAGAAGTAATGGTTGTCAGGAACAGTAAAAACGTCAGAATTATCAAAAGTGAAATTTTTGAGATAGACAGTTTTGTAAATTTTTCCGTTTGGTAATTTTTCCTCAACTGTAAAAACATTAATAGTCTTTTCCCCACAATAAATTGTATCTCTTTCTGAAACTTTCGATTTAAGAATTTCACTATTATTTAGATAT
Source organism: uncultured Pelagibacteraceae bacterium (assembly GCA_902617625.1). Lineage (GTDB taxonomy): Bacteria > Pseudomonadota > Alphaproteobacteria > Pelagibacterales > Pelagibacteraceae > Pelagibacter. Next base: position 106,072 of record CACMXJ010000004.1, read on the forward strand.
AAATTGGAATCCACAAACTGAATTCTATCTCCTGGTAGACCAATAAGTCTTTTAATATAATCTGTTCTATTATCTGCAGGGGTTTTAAAAACTATTACGTCACCCCTATCTGGCTTGCTAGAAAAAATTCTATTCTCAAAAATAGGTGGACTAAATGGAAATGAGTGCTTGCTATAACCATATGAATATTTTGTTACAAAAAGTCTGTCTCCAACTAATAAACCAGGTTCCATGGATGAAGATGGAATATAAAATGGTTGGATAATTAAGGATCTAATAATTATAGCTATAATAAAAGCATAAAAAAGTGTCTTTAAGTTTTCTATAAAAAATTTTTTATTAAACATTTTTGGCCTGAATTATAGTAAATGCAATTGAATATTCTTTTTCATCAGATATTGAAAGAAATATATCAAAATTTTTAACTTTTAATGTTTTCATTATAATTTTTTTGGTTTTGTTATTTAATCTAAAATATGGTTTACCACAATTATCATTTAAAATTTCAACATCTTTAAAATTTAACCCTTTTCTGAATCCAGTTCCAAGTGCTTTAGAGAATGATTCTTTTGCTGCAAATTTTTTTGAAAAATAGATAGATTTATCTTTTACCAACCTAGAATTTTTAATTTCAAGTAAAGTGAATAATCTTGAGATAAAACTTTTATTTTTAATAGAATTTTTAAGCCTTTTATTTTCAACAATATCTACACCGATACCTAAAATTTTCATTTTAATATTTGATAATTCTTTTAAACTTTTTTATGACGAATGGTAAACCATAAAAAATAGACTCACCAATAATAAAATGCCCAATATTAAACTCTACTATTTCATTTATCTTGGTTAGTATTTTAGTAGATTTGAAATCCAGACCGTGTCCAGCATGTACCTCCACACCAATTTTTGATGCTAATATTGCACATTTCTTAATCTTTAAAAATTCTTTAATGAAAGATTTTTTCGATTTTATCAGATTTGAAAAATGTCCTGTATGTATTTCAACACAATCAGCACCTATTTCTTTAGACAAATAAATATCTTTTATATTTGGATTTACAAATAAGCTCGTTCTAATTTTTTTTTTTTTAAATTGTGATATTATCTTTTTAATTTTATTTTTATTTTTCTTTAAATTTAAACCACCTTCGGTTGTTATTTCATTTCTATTTTCAGGTACAATACAAATAAATTTTGGTTTTATTCTCAAAGCATTCTTAACAATATTCATATTTGTTGAAATTTCTAAATTTACTAATAATTTTTTTATTGAACAAATTTTTTTTGCATCTAAATCTCTTATGTGTCTCCTGTCTTCTCGAAGGTGTATTGTAATAGAGTCGGCACCTTTTTTTTTGACAAATAATGCAGCTTTATATGGGTCAGGATGAAATTCACCTCTGGCATTTCGAACTGTCGCAACATGATCAATATTTACACCTAACCGTTTCACTTAATAAATCTGCTTCCTGGTGTTGAAATGGGAATTGAGTCTAATTCCTTTGGTATTTTGTTTGATTTATAAGTTGGTACTTCAATTTTAAGATGTGAAATTATTTTTTTTTTTATTTTCAATGTTTTCTTTGATGATCTATCAATAATTGTCGCAAAACCCACTAATTTTGCATTAGATTTTTTTATTAGTTTTACGCATTCCATGCTGGATTTTCCTGTGGTTATTACATCTTCAATAATAATAACTTTAGAGCCCCTTTTAATTTTAAAACCTCTTCTCAGAGTGAATTTGCCTTTAACTCTCTCACAAAAAATCGTCTCTTTTTTTAAAATCCTACCAATTTCGTAACCTATCACAATACCACCAATGGCCGGTGCCAAAATTAAATCAAATTTTCTAAAATTTTTTTTGATTTTTAAAGCCAATGATTTACATATTTTTTCTGCTTTTGATGGATAACTTAAAAGTTTAGCACACTGGATATACTTTGAAGAATGTAATCCAGAAGATAAAATGAAGTGTCCTTCTAATAAAGCATTAGTCTTTCTTAAAATATCTAAGGATTTTTTGTGTGAAAGCATTTCTTTTATCTTCGTGTCTAATTATCTTAAATTTTATACCCTTTTGTTTAAGCTCTGCAATAAAATTAGTAAAATTTTTCAAATCTCTTATTATCAGCTGAAATTTAAAATTGATATAGTCAGGTTTTTTTCCAGCCATTACTAAATTTGAAATATTTAATTTATGTTCACCTATTAATGAACTTACATTTCCTAATTGACCTGGTTTATCAGGTAATGAAATCCATAAAGTGGTATTGTATTTTTTTATTCTTTCCTGCTTCTCCTCACCTCTATCATGCCAATATCTTCTTATAGCAGCTCTAGCTTTTCCAGTTTTTGTTGTTGGAATCCAGTGAAGTGATGGTGATTGATTTTTTGAAGTAATTATTTTTATTCTATCACCATTTCTTAAAATAGATTGAAGTTCACTCTTATTTCCGTTTATTTCACATCCAACTGCAGTATCACCAATTTTTGTATGTACGGCATAAGCAAAATCTATTGCTGTTGCATCTTTGGGTAATTTGATTACTGAACCTTTGGGAGTAAAACAAAAAACATTTTCCTGGAACATTTGAAGTTTAGTGTATTCATAAGAGTGTTCAGGATTTTCATTTTTTTCTATAATTTCAACTAAATCTTTCAACCAATCATATTCTTTCCAGGTGAGAGAGTTAAATTTTTCTGAGGACTTATATTGCCAATGAGAAGCTATACCTCTCTCAGCAAAATCGTGCATCTCTTTAGTTCTTATTTGAATTTCTATGGGTTTTCTATTAGATCCAATAACTGCGGTATGAATTGATTTATAACCATTAATTTTTGCTGAAGATATATAATCTTTAAATTTCCCAGGTATACAATTATATTCTTTGTGAATTATTCCTAAAGTTTTATAACAGTCATCAACATTATCCAAAATAATTCTAAATCCAATGATATCGGTAATTTGTTCCAAAGAGACTCTTTTTTTCTGAACTTTTCTCCAGATTGAAAAAGGTGTTTTTTCTCTTCCATAAATTTTTGAGGAAATTTTATTTTGATCTAATAATTTTCTAATTTCAGTTGATAAAGTTTCAAAAATATCTTTTTTATCTAATTTTATCTCATCAAGTCTTTTTTGAATTAATAACCTAGCTTCATTATTTAAAATTTCAAAAGAAAGATCCTCTAACTCATCCCTAATTCTATGCATTCCCATTCTGTCCGCTAATGGGGCATAAATTTCCATTGTTTCTTGAGAAATCCTTTTTCTTTTTTCCTCTTTTGAAATTGCTTTTATAGTTCTCATGTTATGCAGTCGATCAGCAATTTTTACTAATAAAACTCTTATATCTTTTGAAGTAGCTAAAATTAATTTTCTAAAATTTTCTGCTTTAGAATTAGATGATGCATTATTTTCAAGTGCAGATATCTTTGTAACACCGTCAACTAAATCTGCAACTTCATGTCCAAACTCACCTTTAATAGTCTCATAAGTTGCATATGTATCCTCTATTGTGTCATGTAATAAACCCGTAGTTATGGTTGCACTATCTAATTTTAAATCAGTTAATATATTTGCTACTTCAATTGGATGAACTGAGTATGGATCACCTGAGGCTCTTTTTTGATTACTATGGGCCTTTACCGCAAAGTCATAAGCCTTATTTAACCTATCTGGATTTAAAAACTTATTATATCCTCTTACTTTATTTATTAAATCATCTGAATTAAGCATAGACTTTACTATATCATTAATTCAGATTTGTTTAATAGATCTTATGTCTCTATTTGGTAATGATATTATGAGTTTTTTAATGTGATCTTTGGAAATTGGGTGTTTCCAATTTTTATTTAATTCAAATAATGGAAAAAGTACAAAATTTCTATTGTGCATTCTTGGATGAGGTAAATTGATTTTTTGACTAATTTTTTTACTTTTATAATCAATTATGTCTATATCACATTCTCGAGGTGCATTTTTGTAACTTTTTTTTCGACCAAGACTGATTTCAATGTCTTTGGATACTTTTAGTAATTCTAAAGGATTTAAATCAGAAATAACTTCCAATACTATGTTTAAGTATTTGGGTTTACTTTCATCTGGCCATGATAAACTCTCATAAAAATTTGATGATTTAACAAGTCTGATATTTCTTAACGATAATTCATACTTAGCTTGTTCGATTTTATATCTTCTGTTTCCTAAATTTGAGCCTATACCTAAGTAGATACGATTAGCTTGATTTTCTAAAATATCTTGATTTATCACGATTCCAATCCCTATCTTTTTTACTTGCTCTTTTGTCATGCAGTTTTTTTCCTTTTGCTATAGCAAGTTCAATTTTTGCTTTTCCTTTTTTGAAATACATTTTAGTAGGAACAATGGTAAGACCGTCTCTTTGCATTTTTCCTATTAATTTATTTATTTCCCGTTTGTTTAAAAGTAACTTTCTTTCATCTGTTGGATTATGGTTAGAATAACTGGCTTGTTTATAAGATGCTATATGAGAATTAATTAAGATCAACTCGCCATCTTTTTCAACAGCATATGAATCTGCAATATTTACTTTTCCTTCTCTTATTGATTTAATCTCAGAGCCTTTAAGGACAATCCCAGCTTCTAATAAATCTTCAAAAAAATAATTAAAACTAGCCTTTCTATTCAAACATATTATTTTTAAACCAGAATTGGTTTTTTTGCTCATTAAATTAATTTAGCTGTATGAAGAGCCTTTTTAACAATTTCTTTAGTAGTATCTGTTACTTTTACTAATGGTAATCTTACATCGTCATCACATAAATTTAATAATTTTGCAGCATACTTAACTGGGCTAGGATTGCTTTCAACAAACATAGCATGATGAACAGGCTGCAATATTTCATTTAATCTCTCAGCCTCTTTAATTTCATTATCATTGTTAGACTTTGAAAATCTTTGGAAATCAGAACAAAGTTTTGGAGCAATGTTAGCTGTTACACTTATAGCACCTACTCCACCTTTTTTATTAAACTCTAAAGCGTTATCATCATTTCCTGTTAATTGTATAAAATCTTTACCTAATTTTTCTAATGTTTTATCTACTCTTGTTAAATCTCCTGTTGCATCCTTAACACCAATTATATTTTTTAATTCAAATAATCTTGCCATTGTTTCAACTGACATATCAATCACTGATCTTCCAGGTATGTTATAAATTAGAATTGGAATTCCACATTTATCATTGATAGCTTTATAATGTTGATAAAGTCCCTCTTGAGTAGGCTTATTATAATATGGAGTTACAATTAAAGCTCCATCTGCTCCCATTTTTTCAGCATGCGTAGTTAATGAAATCGCTTCCTCAGTAGAGTTTGACCCAGTACCAGCAAATACAGGTAATTTTCCATTACTTTCTTTGACACATAAATCAATTACCCTTTCATGCTCATTATGGCTTAAAGTTGGAGACTCACCAGTTGTTCCAGCAGGAACTAAACCATTTGTCCCATTTTCAATATGAAAATGGATTAACTTAATGTAAGTTTCATCATCTAGTTTATCATTTTTAAACGGAGTGACTAAAGCAACATTTGAACCTTTGAACATAAATACTTATAACATAGTTTGTGGATTCATATACTAAAAGATTATGCTAAAAAAATTCATATTTTTTATCAATTTATTTTTCTTCTCTACTATTACTATTTTGTTTTCTGCAGAAATAATACCTTTAAAAAAACCAATCCAAACTAAAGCGGAAAAGGACCAGAAATTATTAATTGATGTAATGAAGCCTCTGCCAAAACCAATTCCCAAAAAAATAGTAGAGGAAATTAAAAAAAAGCCTGAGGGTGAAATAAAGTTAAAAGCTGAGAAAGACTTAGGTATTATTCTACCAAAAAAGAAACCTTTAATTGCAGGAGCCAAAAAAACCAATACAGCGAAAAAATCTAAATATTATAATAAGAAAGATTTCGAAATTGCGAAAAAGGCTATTTCAGAAATGAAACAAGCAAAATGGCCTAACGCATTGAAAACAGCAAAAAGAGCCAGAGATAAATCAATCTATAATTTCATTCAATGGAGACATCTATTAACTAAAGGAAACAAAGCATCATATTACGATTATAAAACTTTCATAGACAAAAATGAGGATTATCCACGATTAGGAAGAGTAAAATATTTAGCAGAGCATAAACTATCTACAGACACTATTTCACCCAAAAAAATTATCGATTGGTTCGGTGTTGATGAACCTCTAAGCGGTTTTGGAAAAATGATACTTGGAGAAAGCATAATTCTCAATGGTGATACACAAAAAGGTATTTCTTATATTAAAGAAGGATGGATTACCGCCGAATTAAGCAAATCTGAATTAAGATTCTATAGAAAAAAATTCAAAAAGTATCTCAATGCGGATGATTATATTAAAAGAGCAGATTACTTGGCTTGGAGTAATAAATACTGGGATTTAAAAAGATTATTAAGATATTTACCTAAAGATTATGAGTTGCTTTATACAGCACGACAATTGTTAATGAGTAAATCGTATGGTGTAGATAACGCTATTTCAAAAGTTCCAGCAAAATTTAA